>JASEHE010000055.1:764-12438 GCA_030018915.1 Verrucomicrobiota bacterium | reverse complement strand
TTTTTCAGGAGGTTACACCTTCTCCACTTTTACAGGAAGTATCGGACATCACCGAAGCAAAGACACGGTCCCCGGCGACACGCGCCATCATGTTGACCGGTTTTGGCGCGATCATGAATGACGAGGGCAACTACCCGAAGGGGGTGGACAGTATTCTGAGCAAACCGCTGACGCGCCAGGAGATGCGGCGCGCCATAGCGGAGGTCATGGCCGGGAGAGAAGGGGCAAGAAGACATACATGAACAGGAACGTCGCATAACGCGAGCCCAGGGGGCGCCCCCTGGGGGAATAGAGGCATTCCACGGACTCACCGGACCTGCCAAGGAAAAGAGAATGCGCGAAAGATTGTTGGCACTACCCTGCGGGACAATGCGCGCGCGCTGACATGGCGTTTCAAGAAGATCGTGGCGCAAGCCCTGGACGGGAACACCCCGGAACCATTGCCCGAGCCTGTCCCCGCCGTTGACATCGAAGCCGAAGGCATGGACGCGATCCGGGGTGAACATCCCCGAGGGGCCGCGCCGCGACCGACTGCTTAAAACCTTCCGCCGCTACAGCGCCGAGAAACTGGCGAGCGAGACTGCAACGAAGGAAGACAAGGCCCGGCTGCGGAAGCTGGCCGCGAGAGTGTGAGAACGGACTTGACTCGTAAGACGCGGTTTTGTACATTATGGACATGAAAGGAGAAATGACGCCATGACCATCCTGAGCATAGCGGAAGCCCGGAACGGTCTTGCCGAGGCAATCAATCGCGTGAGCTATGGAGGGGAGCGCGTTGTCTTTGCCCGCCGCGGGAAGCCGGTTGCCGCCCTGGTATCGCCGGAAGACCTGGCTTTGCTGCAACGAATGGAAGACGCCGAAGACATCCGCGCCGCCGCCAAGGTGTTGAAGAAATACAACCGCAACCCGGCCGTGTTCAAGACCCTTGACGAATACCTGCGCGAGCGAAAGGCCGGGGCATGAAGCACACCGTTCGCATGGATTCGCGCGCGCGCAAGACCCTTGACCGGCTGCCTGGCGACATGTACGGCCGCGTCATACGCAAGCTGGACGCCCTTGAAGAGAATCCCCGGCCATTCGGCGTCGAGAAGCTGGCGGGACCGGAAGACCTTTACCGCGTCCGCGTGGGCGACTGGCGCATTGTCTATGCGATCCGGGACCGCGAGCTTGTGGTGATTGTGATCCGCATAGGGCACCGCCGGGAGGTGTACCGCTGACAACGCTTTGCCGCTGGGCCGCACACCCGGCGGAAGTCCTGGGGGCGCGTGAAGACGCGCGCCTTGCCGCCGTCGGGAAACCCGTGGAAAAGTGGAGCGGGTGAGGGGAATCGAACCCCTGATTCCAGCTTGGAAGGCTGGAGCTTTACCACTAAGCAACACCCGCCGCGCGCGGCAAACACGCCATCCTCTATCAGAAGGCGCCGGGTCAGTCAATTGCCGGGTAATGAGTCGGAAGCCGTAAAAGAATCTCGCCTCGCAGTCGCGTCTCGCGCCCACTCAAAGTTGTCGAGCAGGCTCCATGCGATTAGCCCGCGGCAATCGCTTCTGCCCGTGCCGCAGCCATGGCCGGTTCATCCGATTCCGAGGCTGGGACAGGCGTCCAGTTCGAACGCCGCGCCGCCCCCTATGCCGGCCCCAAGTCCGGCAGCGCCGGCAATCATGGCGGCGTTATCCGCGCAATAGGCCGGGTCCGACAGCAATAGCCGCGCGCCGACCTCGTTCGCCAGCGCCGTCAGCTTCTCGCGAAGCCGGCGGTTCAGCGAGACCCCGCCGCCCACGGCCAGGATGCGCTCGTCCTTCAGGGCTCGGCGGCAACGGTCCGCCACGGCGTCCACAATGGCTTCCTGGTAGCTGGCGGCGATCGCGGGAAGAGCGCCAGCATCGTCCGCCAGCGGATGCGCGCGCAGGTAGTACAGCAGCGCGGTCTTCAGCCCGCTGAAGCTGAAACACAAATCGAGATTCAGTCCGTCGAACGCGCCCATTAGTTTCCTGGGCCGGCCCCGCGGAAAATGCGCGTGGTCCGCCCGACCTCCCGCGCTCGCCCTCTCCACCGCCGGCCCGCCTGGATACCCCAGCCCCAGCAGGCTGGCGCCCTTGTCGAACGCCTCGCCGGCCGCGTCGTCCACAGTCTGCCCCAGCAGCGTGTAATGCCCCATCGCGCGCGCGCGCGCCAGGCACGTGTGCCCGCCGGATACGACCAGAGCCACGAACGGACATGCCTTCTCGAACGACAAGGCGCCGGCGCTGAGGAACGCGGAAAAGATGTGCCCTTCCAGATGGTTGACCCCGCGCATGGGCTTTCCCAACCGCAGCGCGAGCGCCTTGGCGGCCGACAGCCCAACGAGCAGGGAACTCGCCAGGCCCGGCCCGTATGTGACCGCGATCATGTCAATGCCATCCCACCCTACCCCAGCCATCCGCACGGCCTGCTCGATCACCCGTGGCAGCGTTTCCACGTGACTTCGTGACGCGATTTCCGGGACCACCCCTCCGTACGCGCGGTGCAGGTCCGTCTGCGTGGCAACCACATTGGAGAGCGCCCGGTACCCGTCGGCCACCACGGCGGCCGAGGTTTCATCGCACGACGTCTCGATGCCCAGGATATTCATGAGGAAACAGGTGTCAGGTGTCAGGGATGCCGCGTCGGAATCTTCAATGCGCAATATTTGTGTTCTTCTTCGTTTCCGCGGCGCGTTGCGGAGAACCCCGGAAGTCCCCACCGAGCTTCTCCAACATCCGGTTTCGAGTTTCCAATTTCCAGTTTCCGGTTTCTGCCCGGCTACTTCTTCCAGAACACCAGCGCGCCCTGCAGCGCGTCCAGGGCCCGCTCCAACTGCCGGTCCACCACGTTTTCGTGTTTCTTCTTCTCCTCGTCCGTGTAGAGCTTGGGATTCTCGATGCGCGCCCGGTGGACGCTCACCTCGCGCCATTCCCTGGGCGGGCACTCGATCGCGATGTCTGGCGTGATGCCCTTGTCATGAATCTCCCGGCCGTTCGGCGTGTAGTAGCGGGCAATGGTCAGCCGGATAGCCGCCTCGTTGTCAGTCTTCAGGTTGATCAGGCTTTGGACGGACGCCTTCCCGTAGGTCGTTTCCCCGATCAGAATGGCGCGTTTGTGGTCCTGCAAGGCGCCGGCCACGATCTCCGCCGCGCTTGCGCTGCCGCCGTTGACCAGTACCGCGAGCGGCATATCCATATAGCGCGCCTCTCCTCCGGCTGGCGCTTTGGTTTCCGTGTAGATGCCGGGGCGGCCTCGAGTCGCCACGATCGGCTTGCCCTCGGCCAGGAACATTTGGGACACCTCTATCGCTGACTTCAGGAGGCCGCCGTGATTGTCGCGCAGGTCAATCACCAGCGCCTGGGCGCCCTCCCCCCGCAGTTTCTCCACAGCCTGCCGCAGCGACTCGGCCGTGGGCTCCGAGAACTGCGCGAGCCGGACGTAGCCGATGCCCTCCCTGACCATCCGCTCGCCCTTCACGCTCGGCGCCTCGATTTCTTCCCGAACGAGTTCGAAGTCGCGCGCGGAATCCTCGCCATTGCGGCGAATGGTCACGATGACCTTCTGCCCAGTGGGGCCCCGGAGCCGCTTGACCACGTCCTGCAGACTCATGCCTTGCGTTTTCTGCCCGTCAATTTTTACGATGGCGTCGCCCGCCAGGATGCCCGCCTTGAAAGCGGGCGTGTCTTCCATCGGCGCGATCACGGTCAGAATACCGTCCCGCATTCCGATGTTGATCCCGATCCCGCCGAACCGACTGGCTGTATCCTCCTTGACCGCCTTATACTCCTGGGCATTCAGGAAGTCGCTGTGTGGGTCGAGGGATTGGAGAATGCCGCGCAGAGCGCCGGCGACGATTTCCTTGTAGGTTTTTTCCTCGACGTACTGCTTCTTGACGTGCAACAACACCTCGGCCAGCACGCGCATTTCCTCGTACGCTTCTTCCCGCTCGCGGGCCGGCGAATTGGTCGCGGCCGGCGCCGCCGACCAGGCGCGCGACGCCTGGAATCCGAGCCAGACCGCCACAACCAATCGCGCCGCGCATCCGACCACGAAAGATCGTCGTGTCATGTCAACCTCCACCGGCTTGAGCTTGCCGAACCGCTATCCGTCCGCGCGCGAGATTCAGGTCATATTGATCGCGCGCGCTTGAAACAGACGAGTCTTTCGTTTTTCGACGAATCCAGCGCCGCGTTCCGCAGAATCTCCGTCATCCGCCATAAGTCCGGCAAAGACACGGTGAGCGGCGGCCACAGATAGATCACGCGGCCGAGCGGACGAACGAGCAACCCCGCCTCGCGGGCCAGCCGCGCGATGCGCAGGGCCCGCGCGCCGCCGCCGGCCGAGTCCTTGATCTCCACGGCCGCAATCATTCCAAGCGCGCCCAGCGGCGAGTCGTCCAGCGCGGCCGCCACTCCGGCCATGCGCTCCTTCATGAGCCGCATGCGGGCGGGAAGTCCCTCCAACACCTTTTCTTTCTTGTAGGTATCCAGCGCCGCAAGGGCCGCGGCGCCGGCGATCGGGTTCCCGCAAAACGTGGCGCCGTGACAGAAAACGCGCGCCCGACCGTCTCGAGACCTGAATGTGTCGTAGACCGCGTCCGTCGCAAGCGTGGCGCTCATGGGCAGCATCCCGGCGGTCAGGCCCTTGCCCACGGTCATAATGTCGGGTCGGATGTCCGCCTGATCGCAGGCGAACCACGTTCCCGCGCGACCGAACCCGACCGCGATCTCGTCGGCGATCAGCAGCAGCCCGTACCGGTCGCACAGCGCCCGCAGCCGCCGCAGGTACTCGGCCGGGTAGATTCGCATGCCGGCCGCCGCCTGGCAAAGCGGCTCGACAATCACGGCCGCGCAACGGCGGTGGCGCTCCCGGACCAGCTCCTCCATGGACGCAAAACAGGCCGCGCCGCATGTGTCCGGCCTCTGCTTGCGCGGACAGCGGTTGCAGTGCGGGGATTCCGCGCGCCACGCCGGTCGCGCCGCCGCGCGGAATGGCCGGTGAAATGCCGGCACGTAGCCAACGCCCACGGCGCCCAGCGAATCGCCGTGGTATCCGTCTTTCAGCGCGATGAACCGCGCGCGTTCCGTCTCGCCTCTGTTTGTCCAATACTGAAGGGCCATCTTGAGCGCGGCTTCCACGGCCATGGAACCGTCCGATCCGAACATGACGTGGCGCAGCCCTTTGGGCGCGAGCCGCGTCAAGCGCTCCGCCAGTTCCACAGCGGCCGGGTGCGTTACGCCGCCCAGCATGGTGTGCTGCAGCAAGCCGGCCTGCCGCCGAATGGCGCGGACCAGGCGCGGATGGCTGTGGCCCAGGTTCACGCACCACCACGAGGAAATGCCGTCCAGCAAGGGGCGGCCATTCCACTCGTAAAGCGTGGATTCGCTGGCGCGCCGCACCACGGGGAATGCGGTTTTCTCGAACGCCGCGATATCCGTGTAGGGGTGCCACACGACTTTCGTCGAACGGCGGCGCCACTGCTGTTCGTTCATGGCATCCGCTCCCAAAACAACGGTCCGTTTTCCAAGGCGCGGTCAACGACGGCCCAGTCCGGCGGCTCACCGGCGTAAGGCACTCGCGCCAAAACGCGGCTCGCGCCAAACGTTTCGATGGCGGCGACATTGTCGTCGCGAATGTAACGATCCCCATCCGCCGCCGGCCGCGTGTCGTTCAGCACCACGCCCGCCACGACCAGGCCGCGCCGGCGCAACGCCTCCAGCGAGAGCAGGACGTGATTGAGCGCGCCGAGCCCGGAATGGGCCGCCAGCAGCACAGGAAAACCAAGCGCGGCGGCCAGGTCAAGCATGGTTTCGGTTTCGTTCAACGGCGTCAGCGCGCCGCCGGCCCCTTCCACGACCAGCCGCTCCCATTCCGCGTTCAATGCGCGCGCGTTCTCGAGCAGGGTCGCAATACGGATGTTCCCGCCGGCAAGGCGCGCAGCCAAATGCGGAGAACAGGCGCGCGAGAACACGTAGGGCGACATCCGGGCGCGCAGCGCCGCGGAGGGCGTCAGGCCCGCGGCGCGGCACACCGCGTCCACGTCCGGGGCCGAAAGGCCGCCGGCCCCGTCCGCCACCGCGCCGGTCTGCACGGGCTTCATGTAGCAAGCGCGCAGGCCGCGGGCCCGCAGGCCGCGCATCAAGCCGGCGGCGAGCACGGTCTTGCCCGCGTCCGTGCCGGTCGCCGTCACAAACACGCCGTTTGACATCTTGGTTTCTCCGCAACGAGATACTGCGCCGTGTGCGTCACGGCCATGTCGCCGCGCTCGTCCGCCATCCGCTCATAGCAGGCGAGCAGGCGCCGGGTCAACTCCGGACTCAGCGGCGCATAGCCGGGCCGGCCCTGAAATATCGCGCCAATACCGCGGAAATACCGAAGCGCTTCGATTGCGGATGAGTGGCTGGGCGCAAGCCGCTTCGTCTCGCACACCATTACACGCAGACCGGCCGAGCGGGCCAGACGCCGCCCGATTCCAGCGTCCGGAAGACGCAACCCGGGAAAGGGCCTCCGTGTCGCTTCCCGATAGGCCGCTTCCAACTCGCAAAAGGATCCCCGGATCAACAGCGCGCACGCCAGGATGCCGCCGGGCGCAAGGGCTTTCGCCCATCGCGCCAGCGTTGTCTCCGCGTCGGCAAACCAGTGGGCGGAACAACTGCATGCGACCAAATCCATGTTCCACTTGAACGACGGAATATCTTTCGCCTCGCAGTCGGCGACCTGAAACCGCGCGCGGGGTTCCCTCCGCCAGCGGGCGCGGCAGACCGCGATCATGCCGTCGGCCAGATCCAACCCGGTCAAATGCGCTTTCGGATATTGTTTCATCAGCAGACCGCTCAGAATGCCGGTTCCGCAACCCATGTCCACGATGTGGGCCGGCTCGAAGCCGTCAGGCAGCCGGCCGGCGAGACCGGCCGCGAACCGTGTTTGAGGCGCGGCCCAGGCGTCATAGCGACGCGCCGCCTTGGAGAAGTTGCGGGCAATCGCGCGCTTGTCCGGAACCACGCCTGTCATGCCGCGAACTCCTTCATCATGGCAGCCAGGGCGGACGGCGCCAATATGGGCAGGGCATGCCCGCGGCCGGGCAGAATCGCCAGTCTCGCCCCGGGAACCGTGTCAGCCAGTTCGCGGCCTGCCCGAGCGGGAATGACTCGATCCTCCGCGCCGTGGACGAGCAACAGCGGAACGGCGACTCGCGCCGCCTGCTCGCGCAGGTCCAATTTGCCCAGGGCATCCAGACCCGCGGCCAGGTCGTCTGTTCCGTGCGTGAGAGTCTGCCGAACATACTCGACCGCCGAGGCGTCGTTCCCGTCCGGAGTCATGCTCAGGACCGCGAAATCGCGCGCCACCGCTTCCGGATTGCGATTCAACCCGAGCCGCATGGCGCGCAAGGCGCGCGGAGCGACTCCGGCATGACCGGGCGCGGACGTCATTCGGCCGGTCGCCGAAATCAGAATCAGCGCGGCAAACCGGCGCGGTCTGTCGAGCGCGGCGCGAAGCGCCAGCAGCGCGCCCAGCGACCAGCCAGCCAGCGCGCATGGAGAACCGTCCGACGGCATCGCGCGGTCCACGGCGGAACTTCCATCGCGCAAGACATCGCACCAGGATAGAAAACGGAAGCGGTCCTCCGGAAAGGAATCGGCCAAGCCACGGCACAGCCGTTCGTTCGCGCCCCAACCGGGAATGAACACCATGTTCGCCGCTCTGCTCATGCCAATCCCATCTCGCGGGCTGTCCGTCCGATCCGCGCCGCCGCGCATTCCAGGTCCGCCGGCGCGTGGGCCAGGCTCACCGACAACCGCAGTCGGGCCGTGCCGGCCGGCGCCGCAGGCGGACGGATGGCCGTCGCCAGCAGCCCTTGCCCCATGAGTCGCCGGGCCAGTTCCACCGTCTTGTCGCTGTCTCCCACTTGTATCGGAATGATCTGGGAGCGCCACGCCGCCACCGGGAGGCCCTGCTCGCGCAGCAGGGAATGAAAGGCGCGGGCTCTTTCCAGCAGCCGAGCGCCCATGTCGGAGTCCTGTTCGATCCGCTCCACCGCGGCCAGCGCCGCCGCCGCCGCCGGCGGCGCCAAGGCAGTGGCATAGATGAAACTGCGGGCTCGGTTGACCAAGTAGTCCCGGCATACGGCAGCGCACGCGACAAAACCGCCTGCGCTGCCGAGGGCTTTTCCCATCGTCCCGAGCAGCACGTCCGGCCGCGCCGCCGCGCCCCGTTCGCGGGCCAGCCCCCCGCCATGCCCGAACACGCCAATGGCATGGGCCTCATCCGCGACCATCAACGCCCCGTAGCGGTCCGCCAGCGCGCGAATTTCCTCCAGCGGCGCCAAGTCGCCGTCCATGCTGTAAACGGATTCGCACACGATCAGCCGACGACGCCTGCGCGGCGCGGCATCCAGCAGTCGGCGCAATTGCGCCGTGTCGTTGTGGGCGAAGCGCTTGACCTCGGCGCCGCTCAAGCGCGCCCCGTCAACCAGACTGGCATGGTTCAGCCGGTCCGCGAACAGAACATCCTCCCGCCCGGCCAGGGCCGCGACCACACCCACGTTCATGCCGAATCCGCTGCTGAAGACCAGGGCGGTTTCCGACGCGGTCAATCGCGACAGCGCCGCCTCCAATTCCTCATGCAGGTTCAGCGTTCCGGACATCAGCCGCGACGCTGTCGCCCCGCAGCCGAACCGCTCGACAGCCTGTATGGTTCGCCGCTTCACCTCGGGGTCGTTGGCCAAAGCCAGGTAGTCGTTGGACGAAAAATTCGGCGTCACGCGGCCATCCGGGAGCGGGATTCCACCACCGGAGCGTGGCCACGCGCGCATATTCCGGAGCAGTCCGCGCCGATCCAGATCGTTCAGTTCGCGCCGCATCCATTCCATGATTTTTCACTCCGGTCCAGCCGCGGCATTCTCCACTTCCAACTCGAAGCCGGCGTCCGAAATCATGCTCAATGCCTCGTCGCAGGGCTGGCCGGTCGCGGTCAGGTAGCCGTTGACGAAAATCGAATTGGCAATGAACAAGCTCATTGGTTGAAGAGCGCGCAGATGCGCCTCCCGCCCGCCGGCCACTCGAATATCGGCGGACGGATGCAGCAGCCGCGCCAGACCTAGAATTTTGAGGCACTTCAGGGGCGTCAGCTTGGGGATCGCGTCCCCGAACGGCGTGCCGGGAATTGGAACCAGGAAATTGATGGGAACGGACGCCGGCGCGACCTTTCGCAACGCCAGCAGCATGTCCACGATATCCGCGTCCGTCTCTCCTTGCCCCACAATGCCGCCGGAGCACAGTTCCAACCCGGTATCCCGGCAGATCTCCAAGTTGCGCATACGGTCGGCAAACGTGTGAGTCGTGCAGATCGAGGGGTAGAACCGTTCGCTCGTATTCAGGTTGTGATTGACCCGGTCCAATCCGGCCTCGCGCAGGCGACGGGCCTGCTCGGGCGTGAGAAACCCCAGCGAACAGCAGACGGGAATTCCCACCTCGGCCTTGATACGCCGAATGGCATCGCACAAAGTCGCCGCTTCCTCCTCCTCCAGAACGCGACCGCTCAATCCCATGCAGAAACGGCGCGCCCGCAAACTTCCGGCCTGGCGCGCGTCCTTCAACAAGGCCTCCACGGACTTGATGGGATAACGCTCGATGTCGGCATGCGAAACGCGCGACTGGGCGCAATAGCGGCAATCCTCGCCGCAGAGTCCGCTCTTGGCGTTGCTCAAAACCTGAATCTGAACCCGATTGCCATGAAAATGACGGCGCACACTCCACGCCGCGTCGAAAAGCGTCGGAAAATCCGAGTCCGCAAGCGTCAGAACTCCCATGGCTTCCTGACGACTCAGAACTCGTCCTGCACAGGCATCTCGGGCAAGTCGAGCGAAATCCAGCGGCATCGTTAGCCCTTCGTCTTTCTGACGCGTCTCGAACGATCTGATGATGTCATTCGCGTCCTGATAGTCAAGTCCGCGCATGCTCAGCGGTATTCAATCCCGCGCGCGGGTTCCACCCTCAACCTGACATCATCAACCCTCCGCCTCCGCTCTCCGCCAGTCGGCCTTCCATGCGATCGCCAGGCCCAACAGCGCATACCAGAGCAGCGCCAGCCAGCCCGGCATGTGGAATCCATCCACATTGCCGCCCGGCGCCCGGCTGAGCCACTCGGCCGCCCGCAGCATGGCCCCCACGAGCAGGAGGTTCGCGTGGTTAAACACGTCCGCCAGCGCCGGCAGCCAGCCGCCGGTCAGGATTGATAGAGACCCAGTCAGCATCACGAAGAACGCCAGCGGAACCACCAAGATGTTGCCCACAATCGCGACGAACGAAATCCGGCCGAACAGGCGCGCGGTCAGCGGCGTCGAGACCACCCATGCCGCGCCCGACATCGCCGCCAGGGCAGCCAGGCGCCGGCCCACGCCTCGCAACAGCCGCACCCAGCGCGGCTCCGGCTGGATGCGCAGTGGGTCGGGCGCCCACAGCCGCCGGAGCGGCCGCTCGAACCCGGGATAGAGCACGATCAGCCCGATGACCACGCCGAAGGAAAGAATGAAGCCCACGTCGAACATCTGGTCCGGCGCAACGGCCAGAATGATCAGCGCGCTGGCGGCCAGCGCGGTCAACGCGTCTGGCTTCCGGCCCAGCAGCGGGGCGGCGAAGTAGATGATCCCCGTGACGCAGGCCCGAACGGCGCTGGCTGGGGCGCCGGTCGCCAGCGTGTACGCGATGAGGATCGGCACAATGCCGAGACCCCAGTGGACTCGGGAAACGCGCAGAACTTTGAACGCAACGACCAGCAGCAGCGCCAGAACGGCCACATGCCCGCCGGACACCGCGAAGATGTGGAGAGTGCCGGTCGCCACGAAGGCATCCCATGCTTCGGGCGCCAGCATCTGCCGGCGCCCGAGCAGGATCGCCTGCAGCAGCCCAACGGTCTGCGGGAAATCCGCGATGCCGATGGCAAGATATTCCGCGGCCACCGCGCGGCACGCATAGCAGCCCTGGACCAAGCGATCCCACCCCTCGGCCTCGGCGATCCGGCGCGCCGTCGCTCGGCTCACCGACAGCCCGTATCGCCATCGCCGACTACGGCAGGGGCGCCGGGCGCTGGCGTCGTCGGCGCCCGCCGCCTCGAGCGGGGCTCTGACGCGGCCCCGCAGTTCCCACCCCTCGCCGTATCGTGGCGCGCCCGATTCGCTCCAGCCGAACCAGACCACGCTGAGCTCCCCGCGCGCCGGGCGCCACTCCGCCGGACCGGTCTGTAGTTCGAACACGCGCAGCGCGAAGCTTCCCACCCGCCCGCCGCCGCGCGTGGTCGGGCGGACATATGGATCCTCGACCACCACACCGCGCAGGGCGACTTCGGCGCCCGGAACCTGAGGAAGATCAGGCCGGTGCTCGTTCTCCCACTCCACCGCCAGGCGCCAAGCCAGGCACAGAATGCTGACGTTCAGCGCAATGGCCGTGAGGAGTCCCATCCGTGACATGGTGTCGGGAGACACCACGACAAACGTGGCTGGCCCTGTTTGCGCCTGCTTAGCGGGCGCATCACGGCCCGAAGGGAGCATATTTCGCGCGAGAGCGCGAAATATGCGTTCGCTGGGCATGATTGAACGATAGGAGGTGAGCGCGAGCAAGTCCTCTGCGGGGCCTACCGGAGGCAACCGCGATCTGAAGGCAACTGCGCGGCCAAGAGG
>JASEHE010000055.1:0-754 GCA_030018915.1 Verrucomicrobiota bacterium | reverse complement strand
GCCGGGTGGGATGGAAGCCGGAGGAAGACTGCCGCACCGAACGAACAGTAAACCGTCTATAGGCTCTACTCGGCTGGGTCAGCGTCCTCATCAACGCGAAGCCCGATATTCGGTTGTGCCGGGAGTTGGTAGAGGCGGCGGGAGCGGCAGGACATCGTTCAGTCTTAACCCAGGAGAGCTTCATCGGTCCCTGAGCATTGACGCAGGGTAGGCGCGCCGGAAGAAGTAACGGAGAGCCGATGCCGGTGAAGCAGTCGGATCATCTCGTAGTAGCGCGGAAGTCCCGGAAACGGGATGGAGCGAAGGGGATGACAGGATGCAAAGAGTCAGACAACGACAACTGGAAATGGCGTTCGCAGACAACCCGCCGCAAGGCGGGGGCGGCCAGGCCAAGGCTTCGGGCATACCCGACGCGAAGGCATGGCTGCGGCAGATAGCCAAGTCCAAGGAGCCGGAAGGTCTGGCCGCCGGAGTAACCGACACTACTCGGTTGCTCGAAAGGGTGGCGTCTTGGCCCGTGCTGGCCAGGGCGTCGCTCAACGTCGCCGCCAACAAGGGGGCGGCGGGAGTGGACGGGCAGAGCGTGGAAGAAGTGGTCTCGCGCGTGCGGTCACTGCTTCCGAAGCTCCGCCATGCGCTGCTTGAGGGGAGCTATGTTCCCGGAGACGTGCGGCGGGTTTGGATACCCAAACCCGATGGGTTCGCTGGGCATGATTGAACGATAGGAGGTGAGCGCGAGCAAGTCCTCTGCGGG
>JASEHE010000054.1 GCA_030018915.1 Verrucomicrobiota bacterium | reverse complement strand
TCGATACACGAGAGTCGAGCGGCTGGCATCATCGACTTTCTGCACTACCTCGATCATCGGCGTCGACAGGAGGGCTTGGCCGCATAACCCCGGTGAACCGGGCCGGGTTGCGTGCAAGAAATTGCTTGCATGCGGCTTCCGTGGCGGCCACGGCTCGGGAAAATCAGGCCGTGTGAGATGGAGTGAAAAGTCCCTCAAAAGGGGAAGTCCGTGCAAGATTCAGGTCTGAAAAAGGTTTCTTTGACGGCCGAAGGAAAAAGACTCGATCAGAACCCCCGCCCAACCGACAGGAACCAGGTGTAGTCGCAGGACCCCTCCCTGACCGGTCCGAATCCGGCGCCTGTCTCTTCAAGACAGTCGCCGAGGAGTTTCCGCGCGCCGCCCAGGACTGTCACGGGATTGGCATTCACGTTTCTCCCTCGAGTAGCGGGATCGCCGCGCTATCCATCCGTGGAACGCCCAGCGCGGCGTGGAAGAAACTGGCCCGCTGGGCCGAGAAAGGCGCCAGCATCATTCGGTCGGCGGCGATCTCGGGCCTGCCGTCCGCCGGCGCCGCTCCCGCGCTCGCCACCGCCAGCCACCCCGCAAGCAACCATCGTCCGGGCATGTCGTTCATCCGGTCATCAGCCCTCCTCCTCGTCAGGGAGCGTGTGCCTCATTTTGGCGCGGTTCGCCAGCACGACGATCACGATCCATGCGGTGCCGCCGAGGCCGAGCGCGTTCAGCGCCGCGCCGCCGATCGTCGCCAGCATGAGCGTGGCGCCGCCCGAGGCGCCGAACGACAAAAGCCATTCGCCGTCCCCGCCCGTCGCCACGACCCGGTAGGAACCCGGCGCTCGAACGCGGTACCTCGCCACGATGTGCCGTGCCCCGCCGGCCAATCGTTGCGGCGGCCCACGCGCTGCTTTGCTCTCGACCGCCTCGCCCGAATCGGCCCGAATCAACGACACGGTCATTCCCTCCGGCAGGTTCCTGGGATTATCGAACAAACGGTCGGCCGGCGTTCCACGCGCCTCGTGCCACAGCGCGTACAGCCCGGGCTCGGGCAACTCGACGGGGATTTCGCCCGGCGCCACGAACGGGACCGACTCGTCTCCACAGAACCAAAAGGCGCGCAACAGCCAGGCCGCCCCGCCGCCGCCGGCCAGCAGAACCGCCGCCGCCAGGGCCAACCATCCGAGACTCGGCTTGATCTTTCGAATCATGTTCGCGCCAGTCTACAACTCCCCGCGCGTCATCCGCAACTCCATATATCGGCCGCAGGCAGGCAAATCCAACCAGCAAGGTCACTGCCAATCCCAAAAGTCGCTCTTGATCTCCCCGCCGAGTTTTGCTTTCCTTGCCGCTCCAGACGACAGTCGGGCGAGAATTCGTTCGTCCGGATCAGCGGCATGAAAGGAGTTGTTTGGTCATGGCAACGGATTCGAACAGGGATTCCAGGAACACGACATCCATTCCGCCGCGCCTCCTCAACGGCGACGAAGAAGACCCACCTCTACCGACGAGTCCCAAACTCAACCGCACAGTCCAACTCTCGCTCCGCGCCGAGCCTGCGACCGCAACGCCGACCGCCGTGAAGTCCGCGCCGGAAAAACCGACCGGCTGCTGGAACGACTGGCGTTGGCAGATGCGCAACCGCATCCGCCGCCTCGACCAGCTCGCCGCGCTGTTCCCACGCCTGAACGACCCATCGAACCGCCTGAGCGACGTGGTCGCGAAGTACCCCATGGCGATCACTCCGTACTACGCTTCCCTGATCCGCCGCGCGGACGAGTCCGATCCCATTTTTCAGATGGCCGTGCCTCGGTTCGACGAGCTGAGCGATCCGCCGTTCCTGAGCGCCGATCCCCTGCTCGAGGAAGCGCACATGCCGGTGCCGGGCCTGATCCGCCGCTACCCCGACCGCGCGCTCGTGCTTGCCACCGCCACCTGTTCCATGTACTGCCGGCACTGCACCCGCAAGCGCGTGGCCGGCACGCACGAGAACACGATCGCCGGCCGCCAGATGGCGCGGATCGGCGCCTACCTGCGCGCCCATCCCGAGATCAGCGACGTCATCGTCTCAGGCGGCGACCCGTTCACCCTGCGCACCGAAGTCCTGGAGGCTGTCGTCGCGCCGATCCGGCAGGTCCGCTCAGTCGAGGTCATTCGAATCGGCACCCGCGCGCCTGTCGTGCTGCCACAGCGCATCACCGACGAACTCGCCAATATGCTGCGGCAATATCACCCGATCTGGGTAAACACCCACTTCAATCATCCGCGCGAGCTCACCCCGAAAGCCGCCGACGCGTGCGCCCGGCTGGCGGATGCCGGGTTTCCCCTCGGCAACCAGTCCGTCCTGCTTCGCGGCGTGAACGACGACCCGACGATCATGGCCGAGCTCTGCCGCGGGCTGCTCCGCATGCGCGTGCGGCCCTATTACCTCTTCCAGTGCGACCTTGTGCGCGGAATCGAGCATTTCCGGACCCCCCTCGCCCGCGGCCTCGAGATCATGGAGTATCTGCGCGGCCGGATCGGCGGCCTGGGCATCCCGACTTTCGTGGTGGACGCGCCACACGGCGGCGGCAAGATTCCCGTCCTGCCGAACTACGTCGTGTCGGTCGGTCCGACTCACACGGCGCTCCGCAACGACTGCGGTATGATGGTGTCGTACCCCGAGCCGCGCGACAAAAGGCCCGCGTCCGCCCGCGCTACGCGGCGCGGGAGCGTCGTCGCCGCGCCCGGCGCGGCAAGCAAGCCCAGCGAATAGCGGCCGTCGCGTTCCTGTTGCCTGAATGTTGCGCCGACTGGCGCAAAATTCAGGTGTTATATGAGCGAAGCGGTCATGCCGGCCAAACGACAAACACTCGCCCGGGCCCGCCGGATCGGGCTCGTGTACGATCTGCGGGACGCGTACCTCGCCGAGGGCTTCTCGCCAGATGACGTCGCCGAGTTCGACTCGCCTTCCACGATCGACGCGTTGGACCGCGCCCTGCGGTCGCTGGGCTTCCAAGTTGTCCGCATCGGCCACGGGCGCCGTCTCGCCGAACGCCTCGCGCGCGGCGATCGCTGGGACCTCGTCTTCACCATTGCCGAAGGCCTGCGTGGCCGCAGCCGCGAAGCCCAGGCGCCAGCCCTGCTCGAACTCTACGGCGTTCCATACACATTCTCCGATCCGCTTACATGCGCCCTGACGCTCGACAAGGCGCTAACCAAACAACTTGTCCGCGCTGCGGGTATTCCAACCCCGCCCTTCCACGTGGTCTGCTCGAAAGCGGATATCGGCGGGGTCCGGCTGAACGGCCCGCTCTTCGTCAAGCCGGTCGCCGAGGGAACGGGCAAGGGCGTGGACGCGCGGTCTTGCGTCCGGACCCGGCGCGAGCTGGGCGCCGTGTGCCGGCGCCTGCTCCGGCGCCATGCCCAACCCGTGCTCGTCGAGGAGTATCTCCCCGGCCGCGAGTTCACCATCGCCGTGCTCGGCGCCGACGACGACGCCCGCGTGCTCGGCGCCATGGAGATTTCCGTCCGACCCGGCGCGCCGGCCCGCGACTACTCCCACGAGGTGAAGGAACGCTGCGAGCAGTATGCGCGCTACTTTCCCATGCCGCCCGGCGCGCTGCGCCGCCGGGTCGAGGCCCTCGCGCTGAAGACCTACCGCGCGTTCCAGTGCCGCGACGCCGGCCGCCTCGACTTCCGACTCGACCGCCGCGGCTGCCCCGCCTTCCTGGAGATCAACCCTATTCCCGGCCTGCACCCCACCCATTCGGATTTGCCCATGATCGCCACGCAGGCGGGAATGTCCTACCGCGCGCTGATCGCCGCGATCGTCCGCGGCGCTCTAAGGCGCGCCAGAGAAAAGACATGAACGACCGGCGCCACGGCGTCCTAATTCTCTATAACAAGCCCAGATCCGAGGGGCCGGACGGCCGGTTCCGCGAGAGCGACGCCAGCGTGATCGAGGAGGTCAAAGTCGTGGCCCGCGCGCTTTCGGACTTGCGCGTCCCGCACCGCGAGGTCGGCGTCACCGAGCTGGCCGAGCTGAATCGCGCGCTGCTCAACGCGCCCGAGAAAATCGTCTTCAACCTCGTTGAGTGCTTCTACCGCAACTCCGAGGACGCCTGCCTCGTCCCAGCCCTGTGCCGCGCTTGCGGCAAGGGCTTCACGGGCACTGACACGCCGGGGCTTCTCCTCCGGCTCGATAAATGGCACGCCAAGGCGATCCTGCGAGCCCGGGGCCTGCCGTGCCCCGCCGGCCGGCTCGTGCCCCAGGACGTGGAACCGGACCTAGCCGGGCTCTTCCCGGGCCCGTACATCGTCAAGCCCGCCCGCGCCGACGCGAGCGAGGGCATTGATAACGCCAGCGTCATCCCGGCGCCTGGCCCTGCCCTGCTGGATGCGGTGCGCCGTCTTCACGCGCAAATGGGCCAGCCAGCCATCATCGAGCAGTTCGTGGACGGCCGCGAATTGAACGTGTCCATCCTCTGGCACGAGGGCGTCCCGACCGTCCTGCCCCTGGCCGAGATCGAGTTTGTCGGGTTCGACGCGAGCCGTCCGAAAATCGTGGGCTATGCGGCAAAGTGGCTGACCGACAGCTTCGAATACCGGAACACCCGGTGCCTCATCCCAGCCCCGCTGGCCCCCGAACTCGCCGAGCGCGTGCGCGATCTTGTGATCCGGGCCGCTGGGAGTATCGGGTGCTCCGACTACGCGCGCGTGGACCTCCGGCTCGATCCGCAAGGCCGGCCGTTCATCCTGGAGGTCAACACAAACCCCGACCTTTCGCCGGATGCCGGTTTTCCCACCGTCCTCGCCGCCGCCGGCATGACCTTTGCCGAGTTCGTCGACCGCATCCTGCGCAACGCCGCCCGGCGCTATCGCCGAAACCACACCGAATACGCCATCGAAGCTACCGTGCCTCACGAGGAAAACGCCGAGTCGGCCGGAGACCGCATCCGCTGGAGCCGGCCCGAGGACCGCGCGCCAATCCTCCGCATGCTCGAGGAAACCCGCTTCTTCCGGCCCGACGAACTCCTCGTGGCCCGCGAAGTGCTTGATGACGCCCTGCTCAAAGGCCCTGCCGGGCACTACCAGTCGTACGTGGCCGAGAAGGATGGGCAGGCCGTCGGCTGGGTTTCTTTCGGGCCAGTTCCTTGCGCGCTCGGGAGCTACGAGGTCTATTGGATCGTTGTCTCACCCTCCTGCCGGCGCGTAGGCGTTGGCGGGAAGCTGATGGATCGGGTCGAGCGGGCGGTTGCCCGCCGCAAGGGCCGGCAGATTCTAATCGAGACGTCCGGCCAGGCCGTCTATGAGCCCACGCGGTCCTTCTATGCCGGCCTCGGCTACCGGCAAATCGCCTACCTGACCGACTTCTACGCGCCCGGCGACAACATGATCGTATTCGCCAAGACCATGTCCGACCCAGCCGTAACGCCCGCCGGAGTGTAGTCGGTCCGCCTTCCTGCCCGGGGCAAGCATGCTAAAAGACGCGAAATTGGCGTGTTTTCGTTGACGCTTTTCGTTTGCCGTGCCGGCGAACGTTATGACTTTGCCCAGAGCTAAAGGCTCTGACAGAGATAGCCGCAAAAAACAGCGGAAAAAAGTTGATTATGGGGCCTTGTGCCATAGAATACAGACAATACAAACGTATTATTTGTGGAGAGCAAACGATGGACCAGAGTGTCGAACATGGGATTCTGCGCGGGACTGTTCCATAGGAGGAACAGCCGGCGGAGCAGTCCGGCAACGCGGCGGTTGACCAGGTAAAGAAGGAGGTGAAGGCGCTGCGCAGCCCCGCTGAAAGCAGACCTGCCAGGCAGAAACCCGCCGTAACGACAAAACCTCGACCCACCGCTTCTCCGTCAAAGCTGGGGGGGCGGGAAATGGATCTCATCAGGAACTGGCCGAACTGATAGCCTGGATGGCTCAGTGGCGTCGGCAACTGTTTCGAGGAAGAAGACCGCGAGAGAAGTTGATCAGCGAGGTGATCTACGACCGCCGAGGCGACCGCTGATAAGAACGGCATGAGCAGCGTTCAGCAATCATCGGGGATCGTCAGCCTGGCGGTTATGAGTTCCCGTGTGCTGGGACTCGTCCGCGAGCTGATCTTCGCCGCCATGTTCGGGGCCGGCAAGTTCCTCGATGCGTTTCTTGCCGGCTTCCAGATTCCCAATCTTCTTCGCGATCTCTTCGCCGAGGGCGCCCTCTCCACCGCTTTTACCGCCACGTTCACCAAGCTCTGGGAAACGGACGGAGAAAAACCGGCCTGGGCTCTCCTTAACCTGATGCTCTCGACCGTGATCCTGGTCGTGTGCGCTCTTTGCATCCTCGGCATCCTCTTCGCCACGCCGATCGTACATGTGACGAACTTCGGCTTCCACCAGGCGCCCGGTAAGTTCGAACTCGCCGTGGACCTTACCCGTATCATGTTCCCGTTCATCCTCTTTGTGTCGCTCGCGGCCGCGGTTATGGGCGCGCTCAACGCCCGGTTCGTCTTCGGACTGCCTGCCTCCGCGTCCACCGTGTTTAACGCGGTCTCCATCGTTTTCGGCGTGTGGTTCGCCTTCATGTTCGATCCCCAGGCCGACTGGCGCCACCCGCGCTTCGGACCCCGCGCGCTCTACGGCGTCAGCCTCGGCGTCCTCCTCGGCGGCGGCGCCCAGCTTGCCGTCCAGATGCCCGCGTTGTGGCGGCGCGGGTTCCGCTGGCGCTGGCGGATCGATTTCCGGGACGAGGCGCTTCGCCGGGTGTGGCGCCTGATGTGGCCGAGCTTCATCGCAGGGAGCGCGATCCAGGTGAACGTGCTCGTCAACGGGATGTTTGCCTCGGAAATTGACGGCGCTCGCTCCTGGCTCGCCTGCGCGTTCCGGTTGACGCAGTTTCCGATCGGGGTCTTCGGCGTAGCCATCGTCATGGTGACGCTCCCCGCCGCCGCGCGGCACCATGCGCGCGACGATCTGAAAGCATTCGGCCGCGCGGTTGAGGAAGCGCTGCGGCTGGCGTTTTTCCTCACGCTGCCGGCGGCGGCGGGTCTGTTCGCGCTCGCGCCGGAAATCGTCCGCGCCATCTATCGGCACGGGGCCTTCTCGGAGTCCGCCGCGGTTCAGACCGCGCTCGCCCTGCGCGCCTACGTCATGGGCCTGGCCGGCTACGCGGCCATTAAGATTCTCGTGCCCTGCTTCTACGCGCTCGACCGGCCGCGCGCGCCTCTGAAGGTCAGCCTGCTCGGCATTGCGATCAACCTGCTCCTCAACATCACGCTGGTCAAGCTCCTCCACATGGGCCACCAGGGACTTGCCCTCAGCACGGCCGCGCTGGCGACCGTCAACTTCCTGCAGCTCGTTGTCTACCTGTCCCGGCGCGTCTCGCTGGGCTGCGCAGCTGACTGGTATGAATTCACAGCCAAGGTCGTTTTCTCCGCCGGACTCTCCGCCGCGCTGGCTTTCCTGGCGGCCCGTGTCGCCGGCGACCGAGCGGCCGGGTTCACGGGACTGCTGCTCGGCCTGGCGGCCGGCCTCACAACGGGCGCGGGGAGCTACCTGCTCCTGACGGCCCTGCTGAGAGTCCCCGAGAGCGCCGCCCTGTGGCGTATGCTTCGGCGTGGGAACTGGGGATCGGTAGTCGGTGGTCGGTAGTCGGTTCAGAAAGAGAGCCGGAAAAGAGCGGGGAAGTCGCCGCCCATCGCTGTTGACTGACTACTTCCCCCCGCCCAGGGCCACGCTGCGCCAGACCGCATATCGGTCCTTCAGCCCCTGCGCTTCCAAGTAGTCCTCGTCAACCAGCTCGCCCGGTCTCGCGACCAGGCCGCGCTTTTCATAGTCCAACGCGTTGGCTGCGTGGATAATGACCGCTGGGGTGATCCCTTCCGCCGGGACTTGGCATGGCGCGTGATGGAACGCCACGGCGTTGACCACGTTGTCCGCGAATCCCCAGAGCGCCAGCAGGTAGCCGCCCGTCTCCGCATGCGTCGCGCCTAGAACCTCCCGCTCGGCCCCGAGGATGGCGAGGTTTTTCTCCGCCATCAGTTTCTTGATCGCTTCGCGCGAATCCGGAAGGTTGTCGGCCAGGATCAGCTTGCCGATATCGTGGAACATGCCGGCAATACGCGTGTCCTCGCGCAGTTCGGCGCTCAAGTTTTCCGCTTCAGCGATCTTCTGTGCCATGCCCGCCACGCCCAGGCTGTGCTCCCATAACCGGTCCGGATCGAAGCCCGAAACAACGCGGTCCTCCCAGGAACCGAACACATGGAACGCCAGCGCCAGCGACCGCACGATGTTCAACCCCAACAGCGCGGCCGCTTGCGAAGGACTCCCGACGCGCTCCATCAACCCGAAGAACGCGGAGTTCACCAGTTGCAGGATTTTTGCGCTCGTGGCGATATCCTGCTCGAGGATTTCGCCCACCTACTCGACCGACGGGTTCTCCTTGCCAAGTTCCTTCTCCAGTTCCCGGCAAACGGCCGGCAGCGCGGGCAGAGTCTTCACGCATGCCACAACCCGTTCCAGCCCTTCCTTGGGAAGCAGACGCCGGAGGTTGAGGACGCGCTGGATCTTTCGGCCGAGCATGGCAATATCCGCCGGCTTCTTGAGAAACTGATGCGCAGTGCTCGCCGCGCGGAAGGCAACCTCCTCGGTCGCCCACCCGGAAAAGGCCAGCCGGACTGTCTTGGAATAGAGTTCCTGAACCACGTTGAGGAGGTCGATGCCGTTCATGCCCGGCATCATGATATCGCAAACGATAACATCGAACGGCTGCTTCTCGAGCAAGTCGAGGGCTTCCTTGCCGCTGCCGGCGATGACCGTCTCGCAATCGAGCGACAACTTGATGACCCGTTCGACGGTGATCAGCACGCCCGGTTCGTCATCCACAATCAGTATCCGCTCCTGGTTCATAGCCGATCGCGACGCAATTGCCGACGCAGTAATATTGGGCCTGCCCCCTTGTCAATGCGGCTGTAACGCGGGACGGCGGAACTCATGGCAACAGAATCGCCACCGCCACGACGCTCGTCCAGAGGGCGTCTTTGTTGCCTTCGGCGGATTGGCAGATGTTGCGCGTCTGGAAGATGTGCTCCGAGGCCTTGAATATCTGCTCCCGCTCTTCCCATGCCCGATTGGGGTCGAAATCAATGCCGAGCGTGGTGGCCAACATTGTGGCGGCAAGGTCCTCGGCATATTCCCCGGCCAAATCGCCCTTCTGGCCAAACGCGTGGTGCTCGGAAAGGTAGCCGTAGTTGTTGGTGTCCTTGGGCACGGCCACGCCGATCGCCGCCGAGATCAGGCGGTTGGGCTCGTTGGTGTCGTTGCGGGCCATGACGCAGAACGTGATGCCGCCCGGCTTCAGCAGGACCAATCCATCATCCTTGGGCAGCAGTTTGCAGTTGGGCGGGAGAATGGACGACACGTGCACCAGGTTGCACTTCTCGACGCCCGCCGTCCGAAGGGCCAACTCGAAGGATCCCAGACGATCCTTCTGAATTCCGACGCCCTTGGTGAAGAAGACCTTCGTGGGCACAAACATAATCTCGCTTCCGCATTCTCCGTAGCCGCGCCCCTGTCCGGCGCGCGACCACGCGCCACGTTCGCCCAGCGTCGGCGCGATTTAAACACACACGCCGAACAGGAGCAACAACGAATTCAAGAAAAGATGGACCTCCACTCATCTTCGCTTTGACATAAAAACCCAAGCGTGCCAATCTACCGCTCGCTTTTGCGTTCTCCAAACTCGTCCCGTTGGGGGACTGTGGGCCGGGACTGGTGTCGGGGTGTAGCGCAGCCTGGCAGCGCGTCAGCCTTGGGCGCTGAAAGTCGTGGGTTCAAATCCCACCGCCCCGACCATGCTTGCGCTCGTCGCAGGGCGCCGAGCAAGCATGCCCTGCGAAAGTCTTGGCGAAGCAGGGCTTCGAGCTGCGCATGGCAAGCCAGAGGCCCGCCTACGCCTCGTTCACATGAAGCGCCTTGGCGGGTGGGAACCCGTTGAACCAGGTCGAGGAGGCGTGGCTGTACGCGCCGACGTTGGGGCTGTAGACCAGGTCGCCCAGCCCGAGGTCCGGGAGCGACTCGGAAAGCGAGACCGTGTCCAGCGCGTCGCACGTGGGGCCGAACACGGCCGAAATCCGCGCCGGGCCTTTCTTGAAGGCTCTGACCGGATAGTGGCAGTGATCGAAGATGACGCCCGAGAACGTGTGATACACGCCGTCATTGATGTAGTAGCACCGTTTCCCGTCCCGGTCGGCTTTACCCACCACCGCCGCCACCAACGTTCCGGCAGTTGCCACCAGGAATCGGCCCGGCTCGGCAAGAATCTCGATGTTCTTCGGGAACAGCCGATCAATCTCCGTGTTCAGCGTCTTGGCAAGCTCCTTGAACGGCTTGACCTTCCCGTCGTAGGGCGCCGGGAACCCGCCGCCTATGTCCAGCAGGTTCATCTTGACGAACCTGCGGAGTCTGGCTTCCTTGTAGATTCCAGCCGCGAGGTGGATGGCCTGCACGTAGTTCTGGAAGTTCGTGGTCTGGCTGCCGACGTGGAAGCTGATCCCCTCGACGATGAGGCCGTTCTGGTGTGCAAAGGCGATCAGGTCAACCGCCTCGCCGGGATTCGCCCCGAACTTGGACGAGAGTTCCACCATGGCGCCGGTGTTGGGGACCTTGATGCGCAGGCACAAGCCGGCGCGCGGAGCGTACCGGCGGATTTTCTTCACTTCCTCGTAGTTGTCGTAGGTCACCAGAGGCTTGTACGGGTCCAGCTTCATCAGAGTGTCGTTCGCCTTGATCGGATTGGCGTAAATGATCTTGTCCCAGATGAAATCCTGCCGCTGCTTCTCCGGGAGGTCCTCGATATGCCGGCGCACAATCTCGAACTCCGGCCAGGAGGCCACATCGAAGCTGGCGCCGGCCTTGTATAGGGTGCGAACGATGGCCGGGTCCGGATTCGCCTTTACCGCGTAGTACGGCTGGACGCGCGGAAGATACCGCTTGAATTCCGCCAGGTTCCTGCGCAGTTCTTTGTGGTCCACCACGAACAGCGGCGTGCCGTGCTCTTTCGCCAGTTTCTTCAATTTGTTCAGGGCTATCATCATCTCTCCTTGTCGCCGGCGCCGGCGCGGACTTATTCGTCCTCATAGTTCCCCCGCTTCAATCGGCGTCAGTGATCAGGAAGTTCTTGAATTGCCACGGGCACTTCGGGTCCAGGTCCGGCTTGTTGTGGCGCTTGAAATGATGCCGGCGGTCTCGCAACGGCGTCCAGTCGGAGGGCTTGGAAATAAACTTGCCTAGGTACGGATTGGCTCGCTCCAGGATGTAATCGTAGGGCAGGTCGTCCGGAACTTTGACCCCGGCCTCGCGGTTCTCGAGCATCCACAGACACGCTGCCACGACCGAGACGGCCACCTGCATGGTCGTCGCGTTCTGATGCGGCACGAGGCGGCGCGATTCCTCGATGCTGAGATCGCTGCCGGTCCACCACGATCGGTAGGCGTGTCCCATGATCAGCGCGCCCAGGATGTCGCTGCCGCCGGCGATTTCGTCGTTCATGATGCGCAGCCGCGGTTGCAGCGCGTAGTCGCGCCCCCGCAGCTCGTGCAGCGAGGCGATCGCGTCGTTGCAGCAGCAGTAGGCGTAATGCATTGTTGGCCGGTACAACGCCCGGCCGCCGCAGCAATCGTCTTCCCACACGGTCAGGCGGTCAGAGATCGTGAACGCCTCGCCGTGCCGGACCAGCATGCCCACGATGGAATAGTCCGGCACCCAGGAGCGCACCAACGTGTTGACACCCATCCGCGCGAGGCAAATCTGGTTGCATGGGCCCGCGCGGTGCGTGTAGGCGTGTTTCGGAAGCTGCTTCTCGTGGGTTCCCCACCCCATTTCGGCCGTCGAGGCGCCTTCCTCACGGAACCCCTCGATGCTCCAGGTGTTGACGAACTCGTCCACTGCCTTGGGCCGGCTGGAAACCTGCGTGTCGCGCTCGCTGCAGTGAATAACCTTCACGCCGAGCGTCCGCGCCAGGTAGTTGAACTTCCGCTCCCGGACGTAGCCCTCCAGTTCCTCGCGCAGCCGTCCCTTGGCCTTGTCGTCAGCGATCATTTTCCCGGCAATATCCACCAGCCCTTGCCGCGTCCAGTGCGAGATCAGCCCCGGGTTGGCGCCGTGCTCCAGAACAGCCGTCGGGCCCGGCCGGTTCCAACGCGAAATCATGCGGCGGATGTTCATATGCAGCCAGTAGAGCGTCCTCTTCTGCGGGGACGCGTTCTCCGCGTTCGCGCAGGGGTCCCACAACTCGACGGACGTGTTGATGTAGAGCACGCCACGGCCGTGGCACCACTGGAGAATCTCGCAGCAGTCTACGTTCCACGTCAGGTCCACCAGCAGGTCCCCGGCCTTGAGACGCCGCCCGAGCAGCGAGCCCAGGTTCTCCCGCGTGACCTTCTTGCGCGCAAAGGTCACGCCCTTCGCCAGCCACGGCTTCAGGCGCCGCGCCTGGTCCTCGAAATCCATCACAATGATATTCCGCATCGGACAGCGGATGTGCTTGACGAAGATCGGCAGCGCGCACCGCGCGACCGCGCCGAAGCCTAGAAACAAGACCTTGCCTTCAAACGACGTCTGCTTCATGATTGCGCCTCCCGACAACAGCAACAGCAGTTCACATTATCCCGACCCGATCATTATCCCAATCGGCCACAACGCGTCAAGCTCGCCGGCGGGTGTAACCCCAGATTTGTTGGTGGAAGTTCAAGCGGCGACGGGCCAAGCCTTGCAGTAGTCATCGAAGAAATTGCTTTTGATGAGGCAACGGAAGGTGAGGACA
>JASEHE010000053.1 GCA_030018915.1 Verrucomicrobiota bacterium | reverse complement strand
GAACAGCCTCTACGTGCGCCCCTCTCCGCACGCTATCCCGCCAGCTTTAGGAACTGCTGGCGCATTTACGGGTCAGTCAAGGCATTCAACCGATACAACTCGATAATCCGCGCCTCGAACGTCACCAGCCCGCGTTCGTAGCGCCAGCTCGGGTGTCGTGTCGCTCCGGACTGTGTTCATAGCGCTCGGCGTCAGAACACGATGAAACAGTCTGGCAGGTCTTGCTTCAGCCGCGCTTGCTCCTCCTCGGGCAGCCGATTCCTTTCCACTCTAAGTCTCCGAAGATTCTTCATCGCCTTCATGTCCTGGGGCAAGGCGACCAGCCCATTCCCCTGAAGGTCCAGTTGCTCCAGTCCGACGAGTCGGATCACGCGCGGCGGCAGCTCGGCCAGATTGTTTTCGCTGAGGTCCAGGTCCGTCAAGTTCGCAAGGTTCCACAGTTCCTCGGGCAGCTTCACAAGTTTGTTGCCCTTCAGATAGAGGCGCTGCAACGCCTGGAGGTCTCCGATCTCCGCGGGCAGTTCCGTCAGAGCATTGCCGGTCAGCCGCAGCCATTTGAGCCGGGTCAACGAGCCGATTTCCTTCGGCAGCGCGCCAAGCCGGTTTCTGTCCAGATTCAGGTACTGCAGAGCGGTCAGGTCGCGGATTTCCGGCGGCAGAGCCGTCAGCCGGCAATCGTTCAGCCAGAGCTTCTCCAGGCCGGTGAGCCGGCCGAGCTCCGGCGGCAGGCTTGAAATCCCCGTCTGCCCCAAGTCCAGCCGGACCAGTTCGGTGAGCCGGCCGATCTCCGGCGGCAAAGCCGACAGCGGATTCTTTCGCATGCCCAGCTTCGCCAGCCGCGGCAACCGGCTCAATTCCGCCGGCCAGTTGGTTACCCCTTGATTGTACAGGTCGACGTATTCGACCTGCTGGGCCTCGGCCTCGGCCGCCGGAATGCTATCGTATTTCCGCGGCTGTTTTGGGTTTTGCCATGGCGCGCACCCGCCCGTTGCGACGAGAACCATCAGACCGAACAACACCCAATATCTCATGTTGAAAACTCCTTGTGTTCCTCCGGCGATCGGTTATTATTCCGCCATTGCTTGTGTAGTGTCGAAAAGATAATATCCCTGTGCGCGACAAACTTCAACTATAAGGATGACACCATGAAAAAGTCACTTGCGGCTCTTTCGGTCCTTCTCATCGGCGCGTGTCTGACCTCTGGTCTGGCCGCCCCAATCGGCAACGTTGACGCCGGGCGCAAGTATCTCATCGCCGCCCGCGACCTTACCCCATGGAGCACCGGGCTCTTTCTGCGCTCCGGCGCCCGCGACGCCAAAGTCAGCGGGTCCGACCGCAGCTACGACTATCTTCACTTCGCCGCCTACGTCGGTTACGATCTATTCGCCTGGATTACCCCATATGTTCTGATCGGCTCCAACAACACCGACTTCGACAACACGGGCGATGACGAATTCAAGCCTGAATTCGGCTTCGGCATGCGGCTCAACCTCCTCCATCACGACATCATGGACCCCACCCTCCTCGAGAACACCATCCTCGTCAACGCGGCGTGGCAATACTCGGTCAGCGAGGCCATCCGCAACAACGACGGCCAGGCAATGCAGGAGTTCTATGCCACGGCGACCCTCAGCATCCTCAACGACCTCGACGACAGCAAACTCTTCTTGCCCGAAGGCATTGCCCTCTTCCTGGGCCCCGCCGTTTCCATCGTAAATAGCGACAGAGTCTCCACCAAGGAAGAATACGGCATCGTCGCCGGACTCGAGATATACTGCACTAAACGGGTCTCCTTTTACCTGTCCGGCGAGATGATGGGGAAAGATTCGAACGGCGTACTGCTCGGCGTCAATCTCTGCCTGTAACCACGTTAGCGCATTGGCGCCTCAGACCCGCCTTTTTGTGCCGGAGGCGGCTTGCCCACCTCAGGCGGGAATTCGCCTTCGGAGGGGCGGCTATTCTTTGGTTGCCCTCCAGGTCCGAGGACGGACGAAGCCCGCGTTACGCCTTTCCGCCGGTTCCCAGTTATTTCAAACATCCAGTTTCAAGTTTCACTTCTTCCCCATTGACACTCGGCGGCCGTGGGTGCCAAGCTGCCACCGTGGCCACGCCAAACCACGACCATCTGCCCGACACCGAGCTCATGCGGCTCGTGCAACGAGGCCGCCAGCAGGCCTTTGTCGCGCTCGTCCGCCGCCATCAGAACGCGCTGCTGAACTTTTTCCGAGCCATGGGCGTTGGTAGTGATGCGGAAGACATGGCGCAGGACACGTTCGCGCGGCTGTTCAACTATCGGAAGCGATACAAGCCCACGGCCAAATTCACGACGTTCCTGTACCTGCTTGCCCGGCAGGTCCGAATTGACGGCCTGCGCAAGAACAAGCGCTACGCGGGGCTCATGGAAGGATTCGCGCGGGAACGCGAAGTCCGCGAGGACACTCCCCGGGCGCCGCGCACGAGCGGGTACGACCTAGATGCCGCGCTGGCAAGTCTGCCCGAAACCATGCGCTCTGTCGTCGTGCTGAACGTGTGCCGTGGCCTGAAATACGAGGAAGTCGCCGAGGCGCTCGAGATTCCACTCGGCACGGTGAAATCGCGCATGTTCGTGGCGCTGCGAAAGCTGAAAGAATTGCTGGACGAGCAGAAGACACAGCGCGGCGAAGCCGCAACCAAATGCTGAATGCCGAATGTTGAAGGAAGAGCGGGGTCTCCTTCGTAAACAACGCGTTGCGGCGCTCGCCCATGCTGAATGTTCGCGCCGCTCGAAGATTCTTGGACATAGTGGCACAAGGCGCGGAGATATAGAGAAGAGCCATGCAGGCAGAGGATATGACCATCTCCGGATGCGCGCGAACCGAGGATGCGGCGGCCTATGCCCTGGGCGAAATGAGTTCGGACGCGACTGCCGCGTTCGAACGGCATCTCGCGACCTGCCCGGCCTGCCGCGCGATCGCGGCTGACATCCGATTCGTCGTCGCGGAACTGCGCAAGCGCCCCGAGCAAACCGTCAGCCACGATCTCACGGCCGATATTCTCGAGAGGATTCCCGAGGACGCCTGGACAGACAAGGACGACGCGGCCCCGCAGTTTGCCCCGTGGGCGCCGCTAGCCCCGTTTGCGTCCGCCAGGCGGGCGTATCACGGCCTGAAGGGCGCGTGTTTCACACGGCCGCGCGACACACGCGGGCTAGCGCTCCGCGCGGCCGCCGGTCTGCTGGTCGCGCTGGGCGGCGCCTGGCTCGCATGGCATTGGCTCGGGCGCGAACCCGGCCCGGCGGCCCGGCCGCCGGTTGTGCGGACGACTCAGCCGAAAGAGGAGTCCGCGCCGACTCGCGCCGACGCGATCGGCGGCGCGCTGGACTGGTTGGTCGCCGCCCAGGACTACTCGGGCGCTTGGGACCCGGTCCGCTGGGGCGGCAAGAAGGAGTACGAAATCAGCCTGACCGGCATGGCCCTGCTGGCCCTCATGAATGACCGGACGGGTCTGAGGCGCCCGGCGCGCGAGCAGTCGGTGGAACGCGCGTTGGAGCACCTGTTCAAGCAGCAGAAAGAGAATGGGGCTCTTGGCGCCGAGTGTGCGGGCATCATGTACAACCACAGCCTGGCCACGCTGGCCTTGCTGGAAGCCTACCGCCTCAAGGACGGACCCCGACTCAAGGGCGCGGTGGATTCCGCGGTGCGCTTCATCGGCGACCGACAAAACGACAACGGCGGCTGGGGCTACCAAAAGGGCCCTGGCCGGCAAGCCAACACATCCGTCACGGTCTGGCAGATCAAGACGCTCCTTTCGGCGCGTCAGGCCGGCTGGAATGACGCGGAGGCCGCTCTGCGAAAGGGCCTGGCCTGGCTCCATGGCGTGGTGGACGAGCAAGGGCTTTTCGGTTACCAGCGGCCCAAGGATTCGCCCGAAGGCGGGAGCGATACGCTGACCGCCATGGGCGCGCTCTGTTTCTTCCTTGCCGAATCGCAGGGCGCCGAGCCGGGCGCGAGCGACGACCGAATCCGGGTGGCCCTGAAGAGCGCGGCATCCCATCCCGGCAAGCAGCCGGATTTCTACCGCTGGTACTTCGTCGCCTCCGCGCTCTCGGCCGGCAAGGAGGAAGGCTACGATCGGTTGCTGGCCGACTTGCAGAGCGTCCTGCTCCGCGAACGGAGCCGCGATTCCGCGCAAGCCGGATCGTGGGACCCCGTTGGCCGCTGGAGTTCCGCGGGCGGCCGGCTCTACACGACCGCCATGGCCGCCCTCTCACTGCAGGCGCAAACGCCCGACGGACAACCGCTGTAGACGCCCCCCAGTAACACGGCGCGCGGTCGCCGAGAAGAAAGGATCCGTGCCATGACGATCATTGAGCCACATATCCACATGTATTCCCGGACTACCGACGATTACCAGGCTATGTACAGGGCCGGCATCCGGGCATGTCTGGAACCCTCTTTCTGGCTCGGCGCCAACCGCCGCTACGCCGGAACGTTCTTTGATTACTTCCGGCTCATCCTCGATTTCGAGACCGTCCGCGCCCGCCGCTTCGGCATTGACCACTTCTGCGCCATATCCGTCAACCCCAAAGAAGCCGAGGACACGAAACTCGTGGATGAGGTAATCGCAGGAATAGGCCCCTATCTTGACCACCCGCGCTGCGTCGCGATGGGCGAGATCGGCTTCAACAACACCACGCCGAACGAGGAGAAGGCGTTTGTCCGGCAATTCCACATCGCCATGGCCCGAGCCATGCCGGTTATCGTTCACCTCCCGCACGTGGAAAAACTCAAGGGCGCGCGCAGAACCGTGGAAATCTTGAAAGCCGAAGGAATCAACTCCGATCTCGTCGTCCTGGACCACAACACCGAGGAAACCATCGAACTCTCGCTCAACGCCGGCTGCTATGCCGGCATGACCGTCTACCCGATCTCCAAGTTGACTCCGGAACGCGTGTCGAACATGATCCGTCGCTGCGGAAGCAGGCGTATCATCGTCAACGGCTCCGCCGACTGGGGAATCTCGGACCCGCTCAGCCTGGTGAAAGTCGTGGATTTCATGAAGAAGGACGGCCACGGCGAGGCCGCCATCCGGGATTTGGTTTTCAACAACGCCATGACTTTCTACGGGCAGTCCTCAAAGTGGAAGCCGGAACTCGATTTTGAACCGATTGACCCCAAACAGTTTCAGCGGTGAAGCGACGGACCATCCATGGCGCGCCATTGGTATAGACTCTTGCGGCTGCCGAACCTGCTCTCCGCGCCGGGCGATCCGATCGCCGGCTTCTTGCTGGCGGGCGCGACTGCCGGCGCCCCGGGCCTCTCGGACGCGACGCCGTGCATTCTGGCGGGTTTGTTCTTCTACGCGGCCGGCCTGGTCTCCAACGATTGTTTCGACCTGACGGAGGACCGGCGGCAGCGCCCGAACCGACCTCTGCCTTCCGGGGTCATCCGAATGCCAGCCGCCGTCGCCGCGGCTGTCGCGCTGTTTGCGGCCGCGCTGGCAGCCGCGTGGTTTGGCGGCGCGCTCTGCGCGGGCGTCGGTGTCTGTCTGCTCGTGGCCGTTCTCGGCTACAACGCGCTTCTTAAAAAGGTTCCGATGGCCGGGCCGCTCGCCATGGGCCTATGCCGAGGCTTGAACATCCTGCTTGGCGCCGCCTGCGTGGCCCGCGACTTGCCGTTTCGGGACGCTCTTGCCTGGCTTTTTTCGGCGCCGCTCGCGCTGGTAGCGGCCGCCGGCTCGACCGCCTACATCGCCGCGGTTACCGCCATTGCCGCGAAGGAAACTGAGCGCCGGACCGTCGGGTTCCGCCGATTCCTCCCTCCGCTCACCCTCCTGCTGTGCCTGGCCGCTCTGTGTCGCGGACGATGCGGGATGGAAACGGCGGCAGCCGCATCGGCCGCGGCCCTCTTCCTGGTTCTTGGCGTTCTGCTCCTGGCCGTGACGGGCGCCACGGCGATGCGGTTGGGCGGCGCGCCGGAGCCGGTCGTGGTTTCTCGATCCATCGGCCGCTTTATCCGGGCGCTGGCGCTTTTCCAGGCGGCGTTGTGCGCGCGGGCCGGACCGGCTGGAATCATTCCCGCCGTATGCCTCCTCGGCGCATGGCTGCTTTTCGGGTCGCTATCGCGGACGTTCTATTCGAGCTAGTCAGGAGCTTGTCGAAGGGCCGGAATCGAAGGCCGTATGGCGCGGCGCGACCGCTCTATGCGAACGATCCGGGCTGACGGCGCCGATCGGAGACGAATTTCATGAGCAGATTGTTGGTCATACAAATTGCGGGACTGGGATATGACTTCCTCGCCCGCCACGGAATGTCGAGTTTTGAGGGACTGGTCTTTCGCCCGATGGAATCCTCCTTCCCGGCAGTGACCTGCACGGCCCAGGCCGTGTTCCGGACCGCCACGCCACCGACCTCCAACGGCATGGTCGGCAACGGGTTTATGCACGACGAACTTCAGCGCCCGCTTTTCTGGGACCAGTCGGCGCGATGGGTCCAGGGCCCGCGCGTCTGGGACGCCTGGCGCCGCAAAGGCCATACGGCGGGTCTGCTCTTCTGGCAACAAAGCCTCGGGGAATCCGCCGATCTCATTCTTTCCCCGGCGCCTATCCACAAGCATCATGGCGGCATGATCGAATCTTTCTACAGCCGACCCGCCGGCCTTTACGATCGTCTGGCCCGCGCCGTCGGCTCCGCATTCAAGCTCGCCCGCTACTGGGGCCCGCTCGCCTCGGCGCGATCCTCCGAGTGGATCGCCTCGGCCACGGCCGCCCTCCTGCGCCTGCCGGAAGCGCCGGAACTGCTGTTCACCTACCTGCCCGCGCTCGACTACGACCTGCAGCGCTACGGCCCTGCCTCCGACCGGGCCGGCCGGGCCTTCGACAGCCTGCTCGATCAAATCCTGACAATCGTCTCGTCCGCCCGGTCCGCCGGCTACGATCTCTTGCTGTTCGGCGACTACGCCATCGCGGCGGCCGATCGTGGCGCGGTTTTTCCGAACCTCGCTCTTCGCGAAGCGGGCCTCTTGTCCGTCCGGCGCGTTCGCGGTATGGCCTATCCGGACTTTTATGCCAGCCGCGCCTTTGCCGTGGCGGATCATGAGATCGCGCACGTCTATGTCCGAGGTCGGGGCGACGACTCGACAGCCCGCCGCGCGCTGGAGAATTTGGACGGCGTAGATCGCGTCATGGGGCCGGCGGAACAGAAACAGGCCGGCCTCGCCCATCCGCGAGCCGGGACCTTCGTCGCGGTGGCGAAGGAAGGGCGCTGGCTGGCCTACCCGTGGTGGAGCGCTGCCGCCGAGGCGCCGGAATTCGCCGCGCGCGTGGACATTCACGCCAAACCGGGATACGATCCGTGCGAGCTCTTCTTCGGGTGGCCGCCGTTTTCCATCAGCCGCAATACGAGCAGGATTCGCGGTTCTCACGGCCGGACCGGCCCCGGTCGCGAAGTGTGCTGGGCTTCCACGTGCGTCTTTGATCCCGGCGTGGCGACGCTGGCGGATCTCGCCGCGCGCGCAAAGAACTGGCTGGAGGACCACGCATAAAAGGCGGCGGCGACAGTTTGTACGTCCAGCGCTTCTCCGTGCCCTACGAATACCCGGTGCGCTTCACGCGGGGTGTCTTCGACCCGGACAACGCGATCCTCCGGTCCGTCATCGGCGGCAAAGGCGGCCCGCAGCCGCACCGGGTCATGGCGTTCGTGGATTCCGGAGTCGCGCGGGCCATGCCGGGCCTGATTCCCGCCATCGAGCGCTACTTCGCCGCCGACCCCGCTCTCTGCCGGCTGGTCGTTCCACCGCAAACCGTAACCGGCGGCGAGGCCGGCAAGAGCGAATGGGACGACGCGCGGGCCATCATGACGTCCTTCGGCGACAACCACATGTGCCGGCATAGCTTCGTCGTGGCAGTCGGAGGCGGCGGCGCGCTCGATATGGTGGGTTTTGCCTGCTCGCTCGTCCACCGCGGGCTGCGCCTCATCCGTATTCCCACCACCGTTCTCGCCCAGAACGATGCGGGCGTCGGCGTGAAGAACGGCATGAACGAGCGCCAGTCCAAAAACTTCGTCGGCGCCTTTGCGCCGCCCTTTGCCGTCGTCAACGACTCCGATTTCCTGGCCGTCCTGCCGGACCGCGAATGGCGTGGCGGGATCGCCGAGGCATTCAAAGTGGCGATCATCAAGGACCTCGACTTCTTCCGCTTCCTCTGCCGGAACGCTGTGGCGCTCCGCCGCCGGGACGGGCCGCTTATGGAAGAGACAATCCGCCGTTGCGCCATTCTGCACCTCCAGCACATCGGCGCCGGCGGCGATCCCTTCGAGTTCGGAACGGCGCGGCCCCTGGATTTCGGGCACTGGTCCGCGCACCGGTTGGAGATGATGTACGGTTATGCCATCGGGCACGGGCAAGCGGTGGCAATCGGCAACGCTTTGGACGCCTGTTACGCCATGAAAAAAGGCTATATTTCCGGCGCCGACATGGAGGCCATTCATACCGGCCTGCTTGAGAGCGGGCTACCAGTCTGGGATCGCCGGCTCACCGTTCGGAACGGCGACGGGCTCCTCGACGTCCTACATGGCCTCGAACAGTTCCGCGAACACCTTGGCGGGGAGCTCACTCTCACGATGCCTTGCCCGCTCGGCCGGAAGATCGAAATCCATGCGCTAGAGCCGGACTTGGTCGGCCAGGGCATTGACTACCTGGAAAAGCGCTCGGCCGGAGGGCCCGTATGAGAATCGCCGAGCGGCCGGACATTCACCTGACGTACTGTCTCAACGTCCATCCCGGCGAGACCTGGGCGCATAATTTCGCGGCCGTCCGCGAAAAGGCCGCGGCGGTGAAGGCGCGAGTTTCGCCCGGAGCTCCATTCGGGCTGGGCTTGCGTCTGAGCCACACGGCGGCCGCCGAACTGGTCCAGGACCGCCGTCTGGCCGAATTCAAGGAATTCCTGTCCGCGAACGGTTTGTACGCGCTCACGGTCAACGGCTTTCCATTCGGCAGATTCCATGGAGCGCCGGTCAAGGAAGACGTCTATCGCCCGGACTGGACCGCGTCCGAGAGGAGGGATTATACCCTCCGTCTCGTTGGGATTCTGGCCGAACTGCTTCCGGACGGCGTTCAGGGAAGCATCAGCACAATTCCGTGTTCGCACCGGAACCGGATTCGGAGCGATCGAGACTTGGCGTCGGCGATTCGTCATCTGGCCGACTGCGCGCGGCGCCTGGCCGATATCAGGGAGCGGACGGGCCGGGTTATCAGTCTTGCGCTGGAGCCGGAGCCGGACTGTTTTCTGGAGACCACGGCGGAGTGCATCGCGTTCTTTGACGAGCACATCCTGACCGCCGGGCTGGAGCACCTGCGCCGGGCAGCGGGGTACTCGATCGCTTGGGCCGAAGCCGTCCTGCGGACACATCTCGGGATATGCCTCGACGCCTGCCACCTGGCGCTGCAGTTCGAAACCCCGGCCGATAGTCTCCGCGCCCTGCGGCGGAACGGTCTGCGGGTCTCTAAGGTCCAGCTCAGCTCAGCGCTCGAGGCGCGGGTGAATGAGCCCGCCCTGCGGGCGCTCGCCCGGTTCGTGGACCCGGTCTATTTGCACCAGACGAGACTACGGCTGGCCGACGGCGCCGTAGTCCGCTATCCCGACCTGACCCCGGCCGCTCTCGCGGGCATGGCCGGGCATGGCGGGGCGCTGCTCCGTTGCCACCTCCATTTGCCCCTCTATTTCCCAGGGGCAGGAAGCATCGGCGCGACCGCTTCGGACCTTGACGCGCGGTTCTTCACGGCAGCCGTTGAGGCTGAAGTCGCCCAGTTTGAAATCGAGACCTATACCTTCGACATCCTGCCGTCCGAGTTCCGCCGCCTGGATATCGTCGAGAGCATCGCGCGTGAGTTCGAATGGGTCCTGGCCCGCGTATTTCACACTCCCGTGTGAAACATGCGGTCCGGCCAGGTTGCCGACGCTTTGCAGCGTGCACACGCGGTTGAACGACGACGGGAACCGGACTTCGATCGGCGGGTTGTTCGAGATGGCGGTGATGCGGAAGAACGAACCGCTGTTGGTCGGGACGGTGTCGGCTTATGAATGATGTAGAAATCCCAAAGAGTTTCACGCCCGATGTCACCGGCACCGTCCCCACTCTCTACGTCTCCAAGTCAGGCGCTACTTGGAGTCTCCAACTTGGAATTACAGTCGATCTTTATGATGAGTGCCCCACTGGCACACTGGGGCGTCAGAGCGACGATGGCAACAGTGGCATAACAATCGGTTTCGTATACATGAAATCGCTGCCTTGACGGTTATTGCGACTGATGCGAGAAGAGAGAACACACATGAACAGACTGCAATCCATGATGATCGTATTGATGTTGGCGCTCAGCCACGGATTGGCCGCAGAGCCCAACGATATCCGCATGCAACACGAGACGCTTCTGCTACGGGAACGACTCGGGCAAGGACTTCTTGCCGAGACGACCGCAATAGTGCCGCACATCAAGGATGGAACAATCTCGCAAAAGGAGACTCGAGTACTAAGCGGCCTCCTGGATGGTGCGACACGAGATGATCTGTGCGGAAAGACCGCCATCGAACGTCAACAGATCATGGTGAGATTTCTTGGGAAGTCTGAGTATGAGACTGTTCGGTCGTACTACGCGAAAGAATGTCAGTCCGCAGCCTTGCCTGATGCGCGACAATTGGCTGTAGATATGCTGGGGCACAGGTTGTTCTCTATCGAGTCACGAAACATCTTACTGCCGTTTTTGCTGAGTGACGAGCGGCAAACGCAATTCTTGCGATCTTGTCCCTTTCCTGTCTCGGCGAGCAAGGGGCATATAGACTGGCGCACGACATGATCAGGTCGCAGTCGTTGGCGGACCCCGAAGTTTCTGGAGCAGATTCGGTTTCGGGAATGGGTGGAGCGGAACATGCCGATCCAAGAGCTTTCGCCGAACGCGAAGGGCATCTACGAGAAGGCGCTGGCGTTGTTGTTGACAAGTCTGACCGGGGGAACACGGTTCAGCCACCTGGCATGGCGGGGTCACGGGATCGAGGGGGTGAAGGCGTGTTTTGCGACAGCATGGTTGCCGCAGGCGACGAGTGTGCTGACTCGTTTCTTTGCGAAGTTCCGGCAACGGCATAACGAGCAGTTGCGAAGCGCGGCCGTGGGACTGGCGGGGCAATTGATCGAGGAGGAGAGGATCACGGAGGACACGCTGATTTTCGACAGCACGGTATGCGAGCGCTATGGAGCGCAGGAGGGAGCGCACAAAGGGTACAACCCAAAGAAGCCGGGGCGACACGCACAGTGCGCGCCAAGTGATCACCTTCTACGACCAGACCCGCCGGGAGTTGCCGCCGACACTTTGGATCGACTGGGTGTTAGCCGACAGCGGGTTCGGCGAAGAGGCGTTTCTGGAGCATTTGGAGGGTCTGGGCCATCGTTATGCCGTGGCGTTGCGGCTGACGGCCTATGTGCTTTCAGCGATCCGCAGCATCCAAGTTTGGAAGGAACTGGAGAAAGGACTGGAGGTGGCGGAGGTCGCCGTGGCGTTGAGTACGTGGAAACGGGCACGGCGGTTGATCGTGATCCGTCAGCATGTGCCCACGCGACCCAAGGCCGGCGGCAAGCAACCGATGCTATTCCGGGAACTGGAGGAACGCCGCGAGTATCGCTACAGCGTGCTTGTGACCAACAGCACAGAACTGGCGCCGGAAGAGATATGGCGGACATATCGGTCTCGATCCAACGAGGAGAACTGCATCAAGGAACTGAAGCACGGATACGGGTGGTACGAGTTCAATGTGCGCAGTTTCTGGGGCACGGAAGCGGCGATGCTTCCGATCGGCATGGTCTGTTACAACCTGGTGCATCATCTGAACCGCCGGGTCTTGAAGACCGCCGAGGAAAGCGTGGCGCGGCTCAAAACGCTACGGTTGAAAGTGCTGGCGATCCCCGCAGTCTACGGCAGCGCCGGCCGCCTCGCCGCTCGTCTCGCGGAAGCGCTTGCGGCGGGCCTTGATGATGGAATCGGAGGCGTCGAACTCCATGTAACGGAGAAGAATGGGAACGATCATCGCCCGAATTTCATCGCAGGATTGGACCCGCTGTTCGCGGTCCCTTTTGATCATCGCGTCCACCACACTCACGAGGGCCGGGTCGGCGTGCGGCATCTTGGCCGATGTCGGCGCCCGAATCTGGCGCAGATGCCCTTTGATGACCTGTTGGACCTCCTGAGGCGAGAAGTATGGCCGACCGCTCAGAATCTGATAGAGAACCATGCCCAGCGAGTAGATGTCGCTGCGATGATCTTCGCCGATCTTCAGGCACCGTTCGGGGGCGATGAACAGCGGAGTGCCGAAACACCTTGCCATCCCGCGCGGCCCAGGCCTCCTCGTGCGCCATGCACAACCCGTAGTCCACGATCGTGCCGAACCCCTGCTCGCCGATGATGACGTTGCGCAGATTCAGGTCGCGGTAGATGTACCCGCAGTCGTACATGCGCTCGAGCCCCTCGACGATGTCCAGCGTGTAGTATAAACAAATCTCCGGTGGGAGCCCTTGCGTGTTCAGAGCCGAGAGGTCGGCCAGCGTAGTTCCTTCGACGTACTGGTTGATGATAAAGGCCCCGTCTTCGAGGTAGCCGTAGCTGTAGACCTGCATGAGCCGCAGATGCGCCCCGAACGCGCGCCCGATCTTTGCCTCGCGCAGGAACTTCTCAACCGCTCCCTCCGTCATTCCTTTGTCCCGCCGAAGGAGTTTGACGGCCGCCTTCTTGTTCGGATCCAAGGGGTCGCGCGCCAGGTAGACCCCGCCCTCGCCGCCCGCGCCCAGCGGCTTGCAGACTACCCATCCCTCGAGTTCCGCGGGCACGAAAAACAACGCGCCGCAGGCCGGACGGTGATGTCCGATACTTCCTGTAAAAGTGGAGAAGGTGTAACCTCCTGAAAAACAACAAAAAAAGCGTGGTCGAGGTAACGGCCGCGCAGGGAGGTTACACCGATGAA
>JASEHE010000052.1 GCA_030018915.1 Verrucomicrobiota bacterium | reverse complement strand
GGATGCTGGCAGTCGTGGCCGGCATGGCTTTCCTTGTTGGCTTATGCGCCCTGATTGACCACGTCGTGCTTTCGCAACGGTGCGAGGTGTTCAAACGATTGGCCGCCGAACAAGTCGGGAACTTCCAGCCAAAGATCGTTAGTCTTGTCGAAGCATTCCCCTCGCCGCCGCGGAACAATGTCCCGCGTGATCTCTACGACGTGGTGAAGGCGCTCGACAATCTGGACTTCATTGACCAAACGACCCTCTACATTCCTGACCCGGTAGAACCAACTGCCATGTGGGGATACACCGCATGGCGTGACTACACGAACGCCGATGGGTTCGCCCGGTTCTTCGTCGCAAAGGACTTCGAGAAGGCGATGCGCAGAGCCGTGGACAGCTCCACATCGGACCTCGACCAGATAAACGGCCGTAACGAGTTTGTCTGGCACAAGTTGTTGTCTGGCGAGAATGGGAAGGCAAAGGCGGTTGTCCGGATAGACGGCAACAGTCACCAGAGCTTTCGGGAATATAGGCCGGGACAATAGGACTGTCCAACAACGGCCTGCTGAGTGCTTTCTTCGGTTCAGGTAAAAAGCAAAGATTTTATCGTGGCAGAGTCCGAGTATCCCGTCGAGGGCGGCGGGCCGATCTACCGCGTCCGGCGGAAGAGCCATGCGCCCAGTGCCATGGACACGACCACCGGGAACCAGAGCAGCCATTCGGGGCGCGCCGCCGGATACTTCATTAGCGACTCGGCGATGACGATGCAGACGTAGAAGCCGAGCACTACAAACAGGCTGATCCCCGCGCCGATGGACGACTCCTTGCGGCGCGCCGTGATTCCGAGTGGGATTCCGAGGCAGACGAATGCCAAGCAGCCGACCGACAGGGCAAGGCGTTTGTTGATCTCCACCAGCAGGCGCGTTTCCTGCCCGAGGCGGTCGTCGGGCGAGAGCGCCGACTCCTTCGACGCCGGGCGCGCCAACTGCCTGAGGAGATTTTGCGTCGTCATATCCTCTTCGCGGCGGAGACATTGCCGGTTCTTCTTCACGTCCGGAATGGTCACCGGCCATTCGTCGAAAACGGCCTGGCCCGGGCGCTTCTCGTCCAGCGGGTCAATCAGCACGTTGAACAGCCGGATGGACAGGTCGCGGCTTTCCGGCGACGACTCGATTGCGCCGGTCTTGGCGCGGATTTCGCGGGTCTTGCCGGACTTCAGGCGCTCATAGATTCTGACGTCACGCAGGTTCGCGCCCTTCTTCCGTCCGATGTAGATCGTGAAGCCGGGAAACTCCCGAATGAACCGTCCGTCCATGATCAGGTCGGCGATTCGGTCGCGGCCCAGGTCGGCCAGCAGCGCACGCCGCTGGTAGTGGCTCTCGGGGGCCTGTTCGCTGGTGAGGTAGGCGCAGATGACGGTCATGCCGACGGCTATCAGGATCAGAGGCCTCGCAACGGCGCCGATCGGTATCCCGCTGGATTTCATGGCGGTGATCTCGCCGTCAACCGAGAGTCGCCCGAACAGCAGCAGGCCGGCCGTGAGCAGGCTGATGGGGATCGAGTAGGCCAGGATGGTCGGAATGCCGCTGAACAGCACGACCAGTAGCGGCCGCCACTGGACCCCCCGCGCCAGTAGATCAATGACCGCGCGATCCAGAAAGGCGCCGATTGACAGGACGAAGGTGAAAACTCCGAGCGTAACCCCAGCGATCAGCAGGAAGTCCGTCGTGACGCGTTGATGAAGGGTTCTCATGTCGGCGCGCCAATATGGGGCAGAAAACGCCTGGCATCAATCGCCGAATTCCGGCGGCTCGCCGTCGAACCGGTAGCCACGCACCAGGTGAAAGGCCCGGAGTTCCAGCCCGTTGCGCAGGATCGCGACCGTTTCCGGCGGGTCCACTCGTCGGCAGTGGCCGGCAAGCTGTTCCGCAGCGCGCCGGGCATGGCTTTCCCGCTTGGTCACGAAGATGACGTCCTGGCCGCCCAGGGCCCTGAAGTCGTCCCAGTACCGGTAGTTCTCCCCGCAGTTCATGCGCCGCCGCCAGAGATGACTCCGGGGCTGTCCGGGCGTGTAGAACGCCACGGCGGCCGACAAGCCGTACTGGTCGGTGATGAGGAAGACGCCATCGCGGCCGCTGTCCGGCGCATTGGCCTGCTGGGCGCGCGTCATCGCGTCACGGACCTCGGCGATCCGCGCGCCAAGTTCCGGCCAGCCGAAGCGCTCGACGTTCTTGGCCGTGTTGATGCGCGTCGGCTGCGGGCTGTAGGACCACTGGGGCACACACTCCGGCGGCCAATGCAGGGCGACATGGGCCGCGAGCACGACTATCAAGGCGATGCCGATGGAGGTTCGCGCGAGCGGGGGCCGGCGGCCCGCCGCCCACAGCGGCGACCATTCGACACCAAGCCACACAAGAACGCCGAGCCAGGCGGCCGCCGGCCAATGCGGGCTGATGGGCTGCCAGAGGCTCTCGTACAGGAAATAGGCCAGCGGAACGGCAGTGGCGATGATCAAGTACAGACTGCCGCGCTCCTGCCTGTGGAACCACCGGCGGAAGCCCTCCGCAATTGCGGTCGTTGACCAGGCAAACAGACCGGGTGACACGGAGACCAGAGCGGAAACCGCCAGGAACACGAGAAGGTGTTGCGGAGCGAATGCGCGCTGCTGCCGGTAGGCGAAGTTGAACAGAAACGTGGCCCATTGATGTTCGGCGTTCCACCAGAGGAATGGGCTGACGATCAGCATGGCAATCGCGGCGGCCACATAGGGGCGCGGCCGCCGCAACCATTTCCGGTCGGCCGAAGACATCAGCACGAAAGCCGCCAATGCCGCCGCCAGGAAGAATGCCAGGAACTTGCTCTGCAAGGCCAGGCCGTAGGCCACGCCGCCGCCGATCCAGTCCGGCCATCGGCCGTGGGTCAGGGCGCGATAGAAAAGAAACAGCGAGAGCGCCCAGGCGAACAGGAGGGGCGGGTCCGTGCTCATATAGCCGGAGAGAAACGCCAGGATCGGCGTGATCAGGGCGAGCGCGCCGGCCAGGAAGCCGGCCCGGCCGCTTTCCAGCGGACTCGCTTCCTTCTCCCGCGCGACCGCGACGGCCAGCAGGAAACACACGATAGCCGTCCCGGCCCCCAGCACAACGGCCGGCAGGCGAACCGAGAATTCCGTGCTGCGTCCCAGCAAGTGGGTTGAAAGCCAAATGCAGTAGGCGGTAAGCCCCGGATGATCGTAGTATCCGAGAGCGAGATGCCGGGACCACTCCCAGTGGTAGGCTTCATCGCCGGAGAGTGGCAGCGTGGTGACGTGCCACGCTCGGAACAGCGTGGCCGCCAGCAGCATGACCGCGAAGGCCCATCGGTAGCGTTGGGGCGTCGTCAGTTTCCACATAGGCCCGAGCCTGTCCCATGGCCTCCGGTCAGTAGCGATAGCTGTCGGGCTTGAATGGGCCGTTCGTCGGGATGCCGAGATACCGGGCCTGGCGCGCGGTCAACCGGTCCAATTTGACGCCGATTTTTTGCAGGTGCGTCTGCGCCACTTTTTCGTCGAAGACCTTCGGCAGCAGACGCACGCCGGCGACGCACCGGTCCCGGCGCATATACAGTTCGAGCTGGGCCATCACCTGGCAGGAGAAGCTGTTGGACATGACGAAGCTCGGATGCCCCATCGCGCAGCTCAAGTTCACCAGCCGGCCCTTTGCCAGCACGATCAGCCGCTTCCCGTCCGGAAAAGTCACCAGGTCCACCTGCGGTTTGATCTCCTGCCAGCGGTATTTCAGGATTTTCTCGATTTCGATTTCGCTGTCGAAATGCCCGACGTTGCATACGATGGCCATGTCCTTCATCCGGCGCATGTGCTTTGCGGTGACGACGCGGCAGCAGCCTGTGGCCGTGACGAAAATGTCGCCGATCCGGCAGGCCTCGTCCATGGGCATGACCTCGTAGCCCTCCATGACCGCCTGGAGGGCGCAGATCGGATCAATCTCCGTAACGACGACCCGCGCGCCCTGGCCCCGCAGAGCCTGGCAGCTCCCTTTGCCGACGTCGCCGTAGCCCGCAACCACCGTCGCCTTGCCGGCCAGCATGACATCGGTCGCCCGCATAATCCCGTCGAGCAACGAGTGGCGGCAGCCGTAGAGGTTATCAAACTTGGACTTCGTCACCGCATCGTTGACATTGAAAGCCGGAAAGAGCAGTTCCCCGCGCTCGCGCATCCGGTAGAGCCGGCGGACGCCTGTGGTGGTTTCCTCGGACACGCCCCGGATGGCCGGAGCGATGCGGTGGAATCGCCCGGGATCGCGCCGGAGCGATCGCCGAATCTGGGCGAAGACAATCTGCTCCTCGTGGTTGGATGGCCCGCGGGAGAGGACGGAGAGGTCTTCTTCGGCCTGGTAGCCGAGGTGAACGAACAACGTGGCGTCGCCTCCATCGTCAATGATCGAAGTGGGGCCGATCCCGCGCCCCCAATCGAGGACCCGGTCGGTGTATTCCCAGTATTCCGCTAGCGTCTCGCCTTTTCGCGCGAAGACCGGGGTCCCCGCGGCGGCGACGGCGGCGGCGGCATGGTCTTGTGTCGAGAAGATGTTACAGCTTGCCCAGCGCATGCGCGCGCCCAGCGCCCGCAGGGTCTCGATCAACACAGCCGTTTGGACGGTCATGTGAAGCGAGCCGGAAATCCGCGCGCCGCGCAGCGGCTTCGACGCCCCATATTCCCGCCGCAGATTCACGAGCCCCGGCATCTCGGTCTCGGCGATGGCGATCTCGCGGCGGCCGAAGTCCGCCAGCCGGAGATCGGCTACCGCGAAGTCGCCGGATTGCCGTGGCGGCCGGCCGGCGCGGACGGTGTGTCGCAAGGAACGCGCTCGTTTCATTCGGGTTTCCCGTTCATTTGTGGCGGCAAACGTTGTTGGCGTTGACCGCGCCGCAAGACGCTACAGAGCCTGCTTCAGGGCATCAATCTTGTCCGTCCGCTCCCATGTAAAGGCGTCGAATCCCGATGTTCGGCCGAAGTGGCCGTACGTGGAGGTGGCCTCGTAGATGGGCCGAAGCAGGTTCAGTTCCCGGATGATCTGGGCCGGCTTCAGGCCGAAGACCCGCCGGATGGCTCGCTGGATTCTCTCTTCCGGGACGCGGCTGCTGCCGAACGCGTCCACGTCCACCGACACGGGCTCGGGATAGCCGATCGCATAGGCCAGATGCACCTCGCAGCGCTGGACTAGTTTGGCGGCCACGACGTTCTTGGCGATGTACCGGGCCATGTACGCGGCGCTGCGGTCAACCTTCGATGGGTCTTTGCCGGAGAACGCTCCGCCGCCGTGCCGCCCCATTCCGCCGTATGTGTCCACAATGATCTTGCGCCCCGTAAGCCCGGAGTCGGCCTGGGGCCCGCCGACCACAAACCGGCCGGTTGGGTTGATGAGGAAGCCGGTCTTGCGCGTGAGCAGCGAGCGCGGTATGACCTTGCGCACGACCTCCTCGATCACCGCTTCCCGCAGCTTCTTGTGCGGGATGTCCGGAGCATGATGTGTGGACACCACGACCGTCTCGACCCAGGCCGGCCGGTTGTCCAGGTACACCACGGACACCTGAGCCTTGCCGTCCGGTCTTACGAAAGGGAGCGTCCGGTCGCGGCGAACCTTGGCCAGGCGCCGGGTCAGGCGGTGCGCGAAGGAGATGGGGCACGGCATCAATTCAGGCGTGTCGTCGCAGGCATAGCCGAACATCATGCCCTGGTCGCCAGCGCCCTGCTCCTTGAAGATTCCCTGTCCAGGGGTGACCCCCCGCGAAATATCCGTGGACTGCCGGTTCAGCGACACCATAATGGCGCACGTATCGTAGCGGAAGCCGGCTTCTGAGTAGTCGTATCCGATGCGGCGGATTTTGTCGCGGGCCACGTCGGAATAGTTGACCTTTGCGGCGCTGGTGATCTCGCCGGCAATCACGACCATGCCGGTGGTGACCAGTGTCTCGCAAGCCACTCGCGAATGCTTGTCGCCGGCCAAATGCGCGTCAAGGACGGCATCCGAGATGCCGTCCGCCACCTTGTCCGGATGCCCTTCAGTGACCGATTCGGACGTGAAGATATAGTCCTTTCTCAAGTCGAACTCCTTTCCGCGGTTAGTTCAACTCCAGCAATTCGGGCGCCACTTTCTTTATCAGCCGCCGGCAGTGCGCCAGGACCTCCACTCCGGAGCGGCAGGTCAGCGCAATCCGCGCCAGCTCCTGCGCCTCCGAGTAGGTCACCCGCCGCACCGCGTCCTTGACGATTGGCACGGCGGCCGGCGCCACGCTCAGTTCATCCACGCCCATGCCGAGGAGGAGCATGGTCAGCATGGGGTCCGCAGCCATCTCGCCGCAGAGCCCCACCCAGAGCTTGTGCCGGTGCCCCGCTTCGATTGTGCGGCGGATCAATTCCAGGACGGCCGGATGAGTGGGCTCGTAGAGGTAGGCGACCCGCTCGTTGACCCGGTCAACCGCCAGGGTATACTGCACCAGGTCGTTGGTGCCCAAGCTGAAGAACTTGACGTGTTCCGCGATCATGTTCGCCGTAAGCGCGGCGGACGGGATTTCGATCATGGCGCCCACCTCGATGTCGGCGTGGAAAGGCGTTCGTTCCCGCGTGAGCTCCGCCTTGCACTCCGCCAGGAGTTCGTTCGCGCGCGCCACTTCCCCAAGATTGCCGATCATGGGGTACATGATCTTTAGGTTCTTGCGCGCGCTGGCCCGCAGAATCGCCCGCAACTGGACCTTGAAATGTTCGGGATACAGCAGCGACAGCCGGATCGAGCGGCACCCGAGGAACGGGTTCGCCTCCTGGGTGAACCCGTCATGGGCCAGCAACTTGTCCCCGCCGATGTCGAGCGTGCGGATGATCACGGGCGCCGGGGCCAGCGCCGAGGCCAGTTGCGTGTACAGCTCCGTCTGTTCCTCCTCGTTGAGCAGTTTGTCCCGCGCGATGAACGCGTACTCGGAGCGGAACAGCCCAACCCCTTCGGCGCCGTGTTCCTTGACGGCGGCGATTTCATCGAGGTTCCCGACGTTGGCCGAAAGCACGATGCGCCGGCCGTCGCGGGTTTCCGCGCGCTCGTCCCGGAGGCTCTCTAGCCCGCGCTCGATCATCCGGCGCGAGTCAGCCACCTTGCCGTACCGATCGAGTTGCCTGGCGGTGGGATGAATGATCAGAATCCCCTTGTTCCCGTCAATCAGAATCTCGTCCCCCATTCGCGCGCGCTGCGAGACGTCCCGCAGCCCGACGATCGCGGGAATCTCCAACGCCCGCGCCATGACCGCCGTGTGCGAGGTCGGACTGCCAAGATCGGTGGCAAACCCTAGAACGGAGTCCCTCCGCAGGGTGGCCGTGATGGACGGCGGCAGGTCCTGGGCCACGATAATGTGCTTGCGCGTCAGCCCCGCCATGGTCGAGTCCGCGCCGCCCATGAGATTGCGGATCAGGCGGCGGGAGACGTCCTTAATGTCGGCAACCCGCTCGCGCAGGTAGTCGTCCCGTACCGAGAACAACACCTTGCCGTACTGTTCCGAGACGTCGCGCAGCGCGTTTTCCGCGTTAGTGAGCTTGCCGCGGATTTCCAGGATGATTTCCTCAATGAACGCGCGGTCGTCCAGCACCAGGAGGTGCGCGTCCAGCACGCTCGCGCCGCCGGTCCCGGCGCGCCCAGCCAAGTCTTTCTGGATGCCGCGAATCTGGCGGCGGGTTTCGACGAGGGCATCCTCCAACCGGCAGATTTCGTGCTCGACCTGGTCTTCCGCGATGCTCGCGCCGGAAATGGGCAGAGTCTCCAGGGAGACCAGGTAGGCGTGCCCGGTCACGACGCCCGGTGATACGCCGATGCCTTCCAGCACGAGAGGCTCCGCGGTTTTCTTTTTTCTGGGCATGGCTACGTCAATCCTCGTCGAACTTGTTCTCGATCAGCGTCTCCAGTTCATTAATCGCCTCCTCGGCGTCCGACCCCTGCGCCGTGACCCGCAGGCGGGTTCCGCACGACGCTTCCAGCGTAATGAGCCCCATGATGCTCTTGCCGGAGACTTTGTTGCCGTCCTTCTCCACGATCACGTCGGCGTCGAACCGGTTGGCCGTCTTGACAAAAAGCGCGGCGGGCCGCGCGTGCACACCCAGATGGTTGCGGATTTGCATATTCCGCGTCACGCTCTTGGCGCTGCCGTTCGCTTCACTCACTGGCGTCCTCGCCCCGGTTCATCAACGAAATCAATTTCTGGTCCAATTCCTTGATCGCGTCGTGACCCAGACGTCGCAGCCGCTGGTCGAGCGCGGCGGTTCGAATCACGTTGGCCAGGTTGCGCCCCGGCGCCACGGGGACGAAAACCCGTGGAATCTCGACGCCGAGCAGTTCGGACGTCGAATGGATTCCCATCGCGCCGTCCTCGACGCGCGCGTTCTTGGGGTCGCACAGGGTCACGACCAGGTCCAGCCGCTTGGATTCGCGGACGGAAGCCACGCCGAACAGGCTCGGCACGTGGATGATGCCCAGTCCCTTGATCTCCATGTGGTAGCGCGTCACGTCGCTCGGGGAACCGATGATCGAGCCCGCGCTGTCCAGGCGGAGGCACGTGACGTCGTCCGAGACCAGGGCGTCGCCCACCTTGATCAGTTCCAGGGCGGCCTCACTCTTGCCCATGCCGGGCTTTCCTTCGATGAGCACTCCGATGCCCATGATCTCCACCATCGTTCCCTGGATGGTGGCGTGTGGCGCGGAGAGGTTCTCCATTACGATCGTGGCGGCGTTGACGAAATGCTTGGTGATCATCCGCGTCGTGAGGACGGGCACGCGAAATTCCTCGCCGAGTTTCTTCATTTCCGGGTACGTTTTCATTTTGCGGCAGATGACCACACAGGGGATTTTTCGCGCGAAGAAATCGCGCAGCCGCTCATTGCGCTGGCTCTCGCTCAGGGAGCCGAGGTAGGCATATTCGGCCAGCCCCATGACTTGGATTCGCCGGCAGGCAAAGTAGCGAAAGAACCCCGCCAACGCCAGGCCAGGCCGGTTGAGCGCCGCTTCGAGAATGGGGCGATTCAACCCGGCTTCCGCCGCTATGACCCGGATGAAAAGGTCTTTCCGTCCGGCTTCCACGAACGAGGCGACGGTGACTGCTCCGTTCTCCTTGCGCTTGGGTTTCGTCGTCTTCACTGGTCTGCTCCTGTTGCTTGTTCCTCGCTCGATCCGCGCTCCGGCTCGATGCCGTCGGTTTTCGGACGCCGGTCGCGCGCCTTGTCGCGAAACTTCTTCAACTGCCGCTCTCCACGTTCGAAGGCCGCGTCAATAGACGCGCGCGGGTTTTCCGACGCATGCTTGGCGTCAACCCGATTGTGGTTCTTGGCCTGAATGACCACCTCGACCCGGCTGAGATGTTTTTCGCGGGCCAGGATCACATGCACGTGCTCAACCTTGGCGAACGCCCGCGCCAGGCTTTCTCCCTTGTCGCGGGCGTAGTTCTGAACCGCCGCGCTAACATCGTCCTTGTGTCTCACGGTCACCACCACAGACATTGCGACCTCCTTGCGCTTACATTCTGAACTTCTCGCCGAGGTACAGCCGGCGGCTGATCTCGTCGTTCACCAGAAACTCGCTCTCTCCTTCTCGCAGCACGCGGCCGTCGCACAGCAGGTAGGCCCGATCCACGACCGACAGCGTCTCGCGGACGTTGTGGTCGGTCAGCAGGATCGCCAATCCTTTCCGCTTCAGACCGGTTATGATCCGCTGGATGTCGTCCACGGCGAGCGGGTCCACGCCGCTGAACGGCTCGTCCAGCATGAGTATAGACGGGTTGGTGACCAGGGCGCGGGTGATTTCCAGTTTTCGCCGCTCTCCGCCGCTGAGCGTGTACGCCTTCTGCTTCGCCACCTTGTCGAGGTCCAGTTCCCCCAGCAGACGATCGAGCCGCATGCCGCGTTCTTTGCTGGAAATATCCAGCGTTTCGAGAATCGCCAGAATGTTTTCGGCTACGGTCAGCTTGCGAAACACCGACGGCTCCTGGGCAAGATACCCCATGCCCAGCCTCGCCCGCCGGTACATTGGCAACCTCGTCACGTCCTTTCCATCGAACTGAATACACCCGGAATCGGGCCGGATCAAGCCTACAATCATGTAGAATGTCGTGGTCTTGCCGGCGCCGTTCGGCCCAAGCAGGCCCACGATTTCCCCCCGCCGGATGCCGATGTTGACCTCATCAACCACACGGCGCCCGCAGTAGGTCTTAACGACCTTTCGTGTTTCCATCAACACATCGGCCGTCGTCGTCATAGCTTCGGCCTCTTCTTCGTATCCGGCGGCAGGAAGTCGGGAGTCTGCCCGGCCGGCCCTACGTGGCGCATGGTAACGTTCCCCGCAGCCCGCACAAAGCAAATCCGGCGGTCTCGCAGGAAGAACGCGATTTCGTCCGCCCCGATCGAGCCCGACGGCTGAACCAGCAACGCATCTCCGGACATGACCATCCGCCCAGCCTCGGCCGAGTACACCACCCGGTCGCACCGGCCGTTTCCGGACGGATGCGCCAGGCGCACGTGGCCGGTGGCTTCGGCCGATTTGAGTTCGTTGGTGCCTGCAAACGTCAAGACCAGCCGGTCGGCCGCGATTTGCATTGTCGCGTCCGCGACAACCACGTTGCCCTCGAACACGGCCACCCATGCCCCGTAGTCGAACGTCAGCCGATCCGAGGTGACGACCGTCACGTTCGTGGACGGACCGCCGGCTGACGCGCCCGCTTCTGGCGCGCCCCAGCCAACGGCAGCGGAGGCCAGGCCGGCCGCGACCGCGAGGAGACCGGGCAGACGTGTCGCGCGCCGGTTCAGGGTTTCTCCTCCTTTGCGCCATTGCCCGGCGGCAGGGCGACCGGCGCAAACGATTTCCCCGCAGGTATTACGACACGCGCGTTCTGGAAAACGCGGACGATCCGCTGCGTGATGTTCCATTCGAATCCATTGCCGGATATGGAGGCGGCGCCTTTCTGAAAAACGATCGCGGACGCCGAACTGACCGTGTTGCTGGCTTTGTTATGGCAGCACTCCGGAGTCGTCAGCAGTCCATCCAGCAGTCCGGTCTCCGTATAGAATTCCACGCGCGCGTCCGTGGCCGCGACTCTGTCCGCGCCGCAGCCGGCGGCGGCAATCTGGCCGGCGATCAAGACCACCTTGGGTTGCCCGTTCGCATACCGCTCGATCGGGTAACGGAACCCCTTGCCCTGCAGGGCCGGAACCTCGACGTCGCCGCCGGCCGCAGCCAGAACAAGGGCCGCCGCCGTGAGCGCGCAGCCTGAAAACACGAACAGTCTAACGGACCGCCTCATGAATCCTCTTTAGAGTCCGCCAAACGGGCCGAATGTCGCTGAGCGCCACGCAGTTTTCCGGGTCCGACAGAGCCTTCGCCGGATGCGGGTGCGTTTCCATGAACACGCCGTCGCATCCGGTCGCAACTGCCGCGCGGGCCAAAGCCGGCGCCCAGCGTCCGTCGCCGCCCGAACTGACGGCGCCGGCCCCCGGCCGCTGAACGCTGTGCGTTGCGTCAAAGATAACCGGATAGCCCAGTTCGCGCAGGATGAGCAGGCTGCGCATATCCGCGATCAGGTTGTTGTAGCCGAACGTCACACCACGCTCCGTCAAAAGGATGTTCCGGTTGCCGGTCGTCTCGATTTTCTCGACCACGTGGCGCATGTCGCCGGGCGCCAGGAACTGGCCTTTTTTCACGTTGACCGCGCAGCCGGTCTCCCCGGCTGCCACCAGCAAATCCGTCTGCCGACACAAGAAGGCCGGAATCTGCAGCACGTCCGCGACTTCTGAAACCGGCCCCACTTCCGCCTCGCTGTGCACGTCCGTGAGCACCGGGACGCGAAAGCGTTGGCGGACTTCGGCAAGGATGGCCAGTCCCTTGGCCATGCCCGGCCCGCGATAGGATCGGATCGAAGAGCGGTTGGCTTTGTCGTACGAGGCCTTGAAGATCAGGGGGATATTTTCACGCCGGGCCAGCCCGACCAAGCGGCTTGCCAGGTCCAGGCAGGCTTGGCGGCTCTCGATCACGCATGGGCCGGCAATCAGCGCCAGAGGCCGACCCCTGCCCAGTTTCAGCGAACCGATGTTGACGCTCCGGACCATCCTGCGCCTCCGTCATATCCCGTGCAGTTGACAAATAATCCGTTCGACCGATGCGACATCCGCTGGCGTGTCCACGCCCACCGACCGCTCATGAGTCGGCAGAACCGCGATGCGCGCCCCGATGTGCAGCGCCCGGAGCTGCTCCAGTTTCTCCAGGCGCTCCGGCAGCGACTGCGGCGCGCGGACCAGCTTCTCCAGAAAGGCTGCCTTGTACGCGTAGATGCCCAGGTGCCGCCAGTGCGCCCGATCGCACGCGATTGAGCCGGGGTCGCGGACAAACGGAATGACCGATCGCGAGAAATATAGCGCGCGCCCGTCTTCGCCGCACACCACCTTGACCACCGACGGATCGCTCAGGTCCGCCGGGTTTTCGATGGGAACGGCGGCAGTCGCCATGTCCCAGGCCCGGCCCGGCGCCGTCGCCTCGGCCAGACGGTCAATCAGTCCCTGTTCGATCACAGGCTCGTCGCCCTGGATGTTGATCACCACGTCCGCGCCAAGGTCCCGAACGGCCTCGGCGATCCGATCGGCGCCCGATTGATGGATCGAACTCGTCATGACCGCCCGGACGCCGAGGCCTGCGACAAAGTCCCGGATTCGCCGGTCATCCGTGGCCACGAGCAACTCGCCGAGGCACGACGCTTTGCGGGCGCTCTCGATGACCCATTGAATCAGCGGTTTCCCGGCGATCGGGATCAGGCTCTTCCCGGGCAGCCGGGTTGACCCCCATCGAGCGGGAATGGCTCCGACAACTTTCATCGGCAGTTGCGCACTCGCGGCGAAAGATAGCCCAACGCCGGTTCAGGTTCAAGCGGGAAAACCGGAGCAATCCGTATTCAACGAGGCTGCGCAAGCCTCAGCCTCGTTGGGCGATGATTTTGTGGCTGTCGCGCACAGTAGTTCCTAAAGCTGGCGGGATAGCGTGCGGAGAGGGGCGCACGTAGAGGC
>JASEHE010000051.1 GCA_030018915.1 Verrucomicrobiota bacterium | reverse complement strand
GGTCGAAACGGGTAGATCGGACAGAAACTGGGTGACTGGAAATCCCATCACGGATCCAGGACTTCGCAAAGTGCGAGCCTGCGGCCTGCCCGGAACCGGTTGGCATCGGAACGGGGCGCGCCCCCTCCGCCTCAGAACGTCCAGTCGGCGGCAAGGACGAGGTTGCGGCCGGGTTCGTTCACGCCAGAGCCGTGGATGCGGTAGTCCTCATCCAGGACGTTCTCCAGCGCCACGGTGACGCCGGGGCCGTCAATAAGCCTGGCGCCGGCGCGAACATGGCACACGGCGTAGCCCGGGGTTCCGCCCGGCGGGATGCGCTGGATGTCCCGCTCGTCGTCGGCTGAGAGCTTGTCGGCCTTTGCCGCCAGCTTGCCGACGGCTTCGCACCAGTACTTGCCGGTCTCGGTCTGCCGGCGCAGGGTCACTTCGGCGGTCGGCGGCATGAGCCGGCTGATGTAGTCGCGTTCTTTGACCGCATCGGATGTCGGATACGCGTCAACCTGGCCGTCCATCCACGCGGCGGAGACCCGGGCGGACCACTGTGGCGTGAGGCGCAGGGTTTCCGCGAGTTCGATCCCCTGGATATAGCCCTGCCCGGAGTTCTTCTTTGTGACTTCCGCGTATTCATCAATGGACCGGCCCGTCGGCGCGCGCAGGATCATCTTGTCAATCATCGTGTAGTAGTACCCGACGCGAGAGGTCAGGCGCTCGAAGCGGGATTTCAACCCGATCTCCCACGCGACGTACTCCTCCGGGTCGAGGTCCGGAGATGGGGTCTCGATCTCGCTGCTGCGCGCGATGTCCAGGCGAGTCAGGTCGGACAGGTTAGGCGCCCGGAAGCCCTGGGAGGCGCCGGCGAAGACCACGTGCCGGCGGTCGTCCGAGAGCGGAACGAGGAATCGGAGCGAGCCGACTACCGTGTTCCAATCGTCCTCGACGGTCATGCGGTCGCCGGACACCGGGTCCTCGACCTGGTCGGCATCCGCGCGGGCGAACGTGTATCGCGCTCCGGGCACAACGTCGAGCCGGCCGGCGAGAAGCCGGATCGTGTCGGCCACATAGACGCCGAGCGATTGATACGCGGCGTCGTCCGCAACGGGGCCCTGAATCTCAACCTTGTCCAGGCGGCCGTCGGCCTTGTGCTTCCTGGCGTATGAGCTGACATCGTCGAAGTAGTATTCCGTTCCATAGACCCATTGGCCGAGGCTTGTGTCGGACCGGAGCTGTAGCGCGCCGCCCCAGGCGGTCACGTCGAAGCCCTGTTCCTCGCTCTTGTCGTCCTTCTTGACCCGGTAGAGGTCTTCCGTCTGAACGTGCCGGGAGAGCGCGCACTCAACGGCGTTGACCGGGCCGTTCGGCTTGGCGCCCCGATATTTGAGATAGGTCAGGCCCCGGCGCTGGTCGAGGGTGTGTGCCTTCTCGTCGCCGACTTGCAGCCCTTCCCATGCGATGCCGTAGATCGTCCGGTGGGTCCGCCAGACGCCATCCTGGTTGACGCCCTGGTGGGCGACGGTCAGTGTGGAATCGCCGCCGAGCCGATAGTCCATGCGGACATCGTAGTCGCGTTCGCGGTAGCCGGTGTGCTCCTGCGCGCCCACGTCGCGGCCGCCTTTGAGATCGCCGAATTCCTTGAGAGAGAACCCCCCGACGAAACCGAGGCTTTGGCTGAGCCGGGTTCCGAACTGGGCGCGGCCGACGGTCGAGGCGTCGGCGCCGGCGCGCCGGCCGTACAGCCGGCCCTGCCAGGCCGGCGAGCCGGCGAACTCCGGCGGCCGGATGGGCAGGGCATTGAGCGCGCCCCCGACGGCGTCGCTGCCGTACATGACTGAGGCCGGCCCCATAATCAGTTCGTAGTCGGCGACCGAGAGGGAATCCACCGTGCCCCAGTACTGGTTCGGCCCGTCGCGGAACACGGAGTTGTTCAGGCGGATGCCGTCAATGAGGCACAGGGTGCGAAAGCCGGTGAACCCGCGCAGGAACGGAGAGCCTTGGCCGTAGGAGGTCTTCTGCGCGAACACGGATGGAATGCCCTGCAACGCGTCGGGCGTGGAGCGAACAGCCTGCCGCAGGGCGCCGTCGGACGCGTCGAGGCGATAGACGGTGATCGGCTCGGAGTTCACGTCGCGCGCGATGCGCAATGGGGTGACGACCATCTCGGGCAGAACCGCTTCGGCGCCCGCCGCCGGCGAGTTGGTGGTCGCCGACGCCTGCGCGGCCGGCCCGGCGGCGACCGTCATGATGATCCAGGCGGCCATGCCGGTTTTCTTGAACGACGCCGTCTTCATTGATGCCCGTCCTTTTGATGTCGCATCCGTGAACGCTTGCCGGCCGGAAAAGGTTCGAGCGGCAGGAAGCCAAACATAACGCGAATTGCAGGCAAAGCAAAATTGGGGTTGCATGGGCGCGGGAGGTCGCTACTATGACACCATATGAGGATGCAGTTATGAAGGAGGATACAGTTATGAAGCATCGAGCGATGATCGCTGCGGGGATCGGGCTGGTGGTGTGGGTTGGCGGGCTGGAGAGCAGTGGGGCAGGGGAGGCGGCGAAGGCGAAAACCGATGCTCCCGAACCGTATGCTTTGCCTCGAGACATCGAGCTGGACCCGTGCAAGCTCGACCTGGGCGCCAAGCTCAGACTCCGTTACGAGTGGTTCAACAACTACAACCTGAAGACATACGGAACCAATAAGAGCGACGAAGCGCTGGGCGAGAAACTATGGCTGGACTTCGGCTACCGCGTGGGCGAGAACGCGCGCGCCTTTCTCCGGCTTCAGGACGCCCACTTCTGGCTCAGCGAGTTCGACGCGGACGATTTCTCCCCGCACTGTTCGCACCATGACCCGCTGGATGTCCGGGAGGCGCATCTCGATCTGCGGAAAATCGGCGGGAGTCCGGTCGGCGTGAAGGCGGGCCGGCAGATCATCATGTATGCCGACCAGCGCGTCTGGACGGCAGGCGATTGGGCAAACAGCGGCGGTTCGTGGGACGGGATCAAGCTGATGTGGCAGAGCGCGGCGGCGGATGTGGACGGCATCTACGCCCGGCGGGTCATCGCGAACCCAGACCGCTTCAACGCGGACTACCAGCCGTTCGACGCCTGGGGTGTGTATGCCGTTGTGAAGAACTTGCCGTTCGCGCTGGATATCTTCCACGTCCTGAAGCAGGACCAGCATCGCGCGACCGCCGGCGAGTCCGGGACGAACAGACTGGCGCTGAACGCGGTCGGAGCGCGCGTCAATTGGAAGCCGGTCGAGGGCGCTGAGGTGGGCGGAACGTTCGCGCGCGAGTTCGGCGACTGGGGCGACGACGAACTTGACGCCTGGGGCGGCGTGGCGTCGGCCGGCTACACGGCGCCGGCGGCGTGGAAGCCGGGCGCCAAGCTGAGCTACACCTACGCTTCGGGCGACAGCAACCCCAGTGACGGAAAGCGCGAGACGTTCGACATGCTGTTCGGGTCGGCCGCCTCCTACTACGGCCTGATGAACTTGCTGGCCTGGATGAACCTGCGCGACTATCAGGTTGACTTCACGGCCACACCGCCGGGACTGGACAAAATCGCGCTGAGCTACCATCTCTTCCAGTTGGCCGAAGCGAAAGACGCCTGGTACCACTCGACGGCGAGGTCAGTGCGGCGAGACACGACCGGCCAGTCGGGCAAGGACATCGGGCAGGAAGTGGACCTGGTGTTGAGCAAGAAGGTCAACGGCAACCTCAGCGTGGACGTGGCGTTCTGCCATTTCTTCGCCGGCAAGTTTGCGGAGGCGACCGGCAAGGGCAAGGACGCCGACTGGGCCTGCGTGATGACAACGCTGACGTTCTGACGGGAAACTTGAAGCCGGTTGACGGGAAGCCGGCTTCCGGCGGTCTTTCGCCGGGAAGGCGCAAGGAAAGGAACAGCATGGAGAGTCGGACTGCGGCGTGGGGCTTGGGCCTGGCCGTGCTGGGGCTGACGGCGCGGGTGGTGTCCGGCGGAGGGGAGGCGGCGCCGGCCGGCGAGGCGAAGAAACTCTCCGGCTCGATCTTCGTCTATTGCGCGGCAGGCGTGAAGGACCCGATCGTGGCGATTGCCCAGGCGTTCACGGCCGAGACGCGCGTGACGGTCGAAATGTCCTTTGCCAACTCGGGGCAATTGCTCGGCCAGATCGAAACGACAAAGAAGGGCGACGTGTACATTCCCGGCGACATCGGCTTCGCGGCCAAGGCTCAGGAGAAGAAACTGACCGCCGGCGAGCCGCGCCCGTTCTGCTACTTCGTTCCCGCCATCTACGCGCGCAAGGGCAATCCCAAGGGGATCAAGGACCTGGCCGACTTGGCGAGGCCCGGGCTCAAACTGGCCCTCGCGGACCCGAGCGCGGCCGTCGGGCAACTCCAGGCACAGGTGTTCAAGAAGAACCGGTTGGACGAAGATGCGCTGAAGCGAAACACCGTGACCAGCCCGGCGACCGTGACCGACGTGGCCCTTGCAGTGAAGCTTGGCGCGGCCGATGCCGGCATAATCTGGGACGCGCTCGGCAACTTCGCGCCCGATGAAGCCGAACTCGTCCGCATCCCGCCCGAAAAGAACGTGATCAGCACGGTATCGGCCTGCGCGCTGGCCGGATCGAAGAACCCCGAGATGGGGAAGGCCTTTGTGGACTACCTGGGCCTGGACAAGGCCAAGGGTATCTTGAAGGCCAGGGGCTTCACGGTGGACAAGCCGGCTGCGGCCGGGCCCATCATGGTTCACGTGGGGGGAACGATGCGGCCGGCCATGGAAGAGATATGCAAGATATTCGAGGAGGAAACCGGCGTCAAAACCGAGATCAACTACAACGACTCCGGCGCGCTGATGAGCGTGATCCAAACCACGGGCAAGGGCGACGTATGCGTTCTGCATGATCCGTTCCCGGGTTCCATGGAGAAAAAGAGGCTGGTGGACCGCCACTACGCCGTGGCCACCCTGACGCTCGTGATCGCGGTGAAGAAAGGGAACCCGAAGAAAATTGACGGCGTCAAGGACCTCGCTCGCGACGATGTGGAGGTGGCGCTCACCGACGCCGTCTACTCCACCGCCGGACACATCGTTGACGTTGTGTTCAAGAAGGCGGGAATCGCCGATGCCATGGCCAAGAAACAGATCGTCCGGCCCCGGGCCGGCGGCGAGGCGGCCAACGCGGTCAAGATCGGAACCGTGGATGCCGCCATCGTCTGGAACGCCGTGGTTTTTGCGCGCAGGGACGCGCTCGACTCCGTGCCCATTGATCCCGTCGTCATGCCGGACGCCAAGGCGGACGCGATCACCACGGCGAGCTACGGACCGATTGATATGTCCTGCGTCAAGGTCGCGCTCATGACATTGAAGGGATCGAAGAATCCGAACGCGGCCCGGAAGTTGGGTGAGCTGGCGGCGTCGGAACGTGGGAAGGCCATCTGGGCAAAGTTCGGCTTTTCTCTGGCGCCCGCTGGCCAGTAAAGCTGCGGAACACAAGAAGCGCGGCGCAGCCCGTTGGGCCCGCAACCAAAGAAAAAAAACGCGAATCACGCGAACTAGCGCGAATTTGGCGTCTTTTCGCGTGATTCGCGGGCGGTTTTCTTCTCTGGAGAACAAGATGGTGTGTCATGAGTGGCACAAAGTTGCATTGCGGACGCAGCCAGAGCCGTGTAGTCCGCGCGATTTGAGATGGCCATGCGACAGTCAGATTCCTTGCCCTCGCGCGCGAGAGAGCCCCGCCAATTCTTCCGGGGGGTAACGGTGGCTTTTGCCGTGGCATTCGCCGGCGGCGTGGCGCTCTTGTTGCTGGCCGACGTCGGCTACATCGCCGAATTCGCGCTTCGCGCCGATCCCGCGCGAGTGCATGAGGTCCGCGAGGACATCTTCTCGCCGGGGACTCGCCAGGAACTGTTTCTCAGCCTGGCCACCGCGACGATCACCACGTTTCTCGCCCTGCTCGTGGCCGTGCCGGCCGGCTACGGGTTGAGCCGCCACCGCATTCCCGGCAAGGTCGTGGTGGACACGCTGGTGGACGCCGCGATCGTGCTGCCGCCGCTCATCCTGGGAGTCAGCCTGCTCGTGCTATTCAGCGTCATCCGGCGTGGCGCCGAGTGGATGGGCACGCCGGCGCAGCCGAACCCGATTCCGCAAGGTTTCTACGATTTCTTCGTGTACCGGAAGCCTGGCATTGTCCTCGCGCAATTCTTCGTTTCCACGGCGCTCTGCGTCCGGGCCTTGCGCGCGGCGTTCGATGCGGCGGACCGGCGGGTCGAGGCCGTTGCCCTTACTCTGGGCTGCGCGCCGCGCTTCTGCAGGCCGTGGGGGGCATATTGGCGGGCGCGATCATGTCGTGGTCCTACGCCGTGGGACTCTTCGCGCCCGTGGCGATCTTTGCCGGGACCGTCCGGGGACGCACCTCCGTCCTTCCCACGCGGGCCTTCCTCGAAGTTTCCGTGGGGCATCTGGAAATCGCGCTGGTTCTGACAGTGATCATGGCTGGCATCGCCATGACCCTGCTGATCGGGCTCAAGATCCTGGCGCAGCGCAACGGGAAGGCGGAGGGCGGGGTATGATCCGGATCACCGATCTCGACTACGTTGTCGGCGCGTTCCGGTTGCGGATCACGCTGGAAGTTTCCGACGGCGAGTACTTCGTTCTTCTGGGTCCGACGGGTTCCGGAAAGACGGCGGCGATCGAGTGCCTGGCCGGGCTGCGGCGGCCTCGGTCCGGACGCATTGAGATTTCCGGGTGGGACGCCACGAGAGCGGAGCCGCGCCGCCGGATGGTCGGCTACGTGCCGCAGGATTACGCGCTCTTTATGCGCCGGAGCGTTCGGCGGAACATCGGGTTCGGCCCGGAGGTTCGGGGCCGATCCCGCGCGGAAATCGGCCGCGCGGTGGAAGAGGCCGCTCGGCTCGTTGGGATCGAGAAGCTGCTGGACCGGCGAATCCCTGGGCTGTCGGGCGGCGAGCGCCAGCGAGTGGCGCTCGCGCGGGCGCTGGCCACGCGACCGGAGGCGCTGATCCTGGACGAGCCCGTGAGCGCGCTCGACGAGGCCACGCGCGAGACGGTTTGCGGCGAGCTGCGGCGTCTGCAACGGGAGCTCAAGCTCACGACAATCCACGTCAGCCACAACATCGAAGAGGCGTTTTCCGTGGCGGACCGAGCCGCCGTGATGCGCAACGGCCGCATCGAACAGGTCGGCCGGATGGAGGAACTGTTGCGCCGGCCCCGGAACGAGTTCGTGGCGCGGTTCATGCGTTGCGAGAACGTTTTTGTCGGCCGGGCGATCGGGCCGGGTCCGAGCCCCGACACAACGCGAGTGCGCGTGGGCGACGCGGACGTGATCGCGCGTGGCCGACGCGAGGGGGCGATCCTGTTTGTAGTGCGGCCCGAGAACCTGGCGGTGCGCTGGGCCGGCCTGTCGTCCGCTCCGGAGCGGGACGCCGCCGCGCTGCCGGCCCGGCTGGCGCGCTGGGTGGACCGTGGCGCGTACGTTCGCATGGAGCTGTCGTCGTTCCAGCCGCTGGTCGCTCACCTGTCCGCCGAGGCGTTTGCCGCGCTTATGGCGGATGAGTCGAGCGCGGACCTGGAGGCGGTCATTCCGCCGGAGGCCATTCACGTGCTGGAGGGGTAACGCGGGACGCCGCATCGGCGGCAATTCCGTACGGCGCTTCGCCGGTTCGACGTTTTACTTCAGGTCCAGTCGCTTGACGCGCGCCGGCCTGCGCCCAAGCATGTCGACCGCGGCTTGAGATTGCTCCGGCGGGATGCGCCCAAGGGAGTGGCTCGTCTCCCGTTACGACCCATCCCAGTTTTCTATTGCGCTTGGCTGCGAAGCGGGGCTATGTTCGCCCCTCGATTTGGCGGGTAATTCGAAAGCAGGGGGTCTATGACGGTGCTGGTCGTCCTTGTGCTCGCGGTTGGAACGTTGTGTTGTGTGGGGTTCTTCTACTCGCGGTTTCTCGCCCGGGCCTGGGGCGAGAACCCGAAACGTCCGGCGCCGTCAATCTCGCTCCAGGACGGACGGGACTACGTGCCGACGCCGACGCCCGTGGTGTTCGCGCACCACTTTGCCTCGATCACCGGCGCCGGCCCTGGCCCTCTGTTTCGGATGGGGGCCGGCGATCCTGTAGGTGGTGATGGGCGGACTGTTCATCGGCGGCGCGCACGACTACCTGGCAGCGTTCATGTCAATCCGCAACCGCGGCCGGTCCGTCGGCCTCATGCTGTGGCTGGCCTTTTCGGGCGGCATCCTGCGGCTTTGGAAGATATTCGGCACGAGCAACCAGTTGCCGGCAACGTTTGTGCTGGGCATCGGTTCCGTCTGGCTGTTGAGGAACGGCAAACGCGTGTGGTACGTGCTGATGCCGGCGCTCTTCATGCTGGCGACAACCGGCGCCAGTCTTATCCGGCTTCTCTCCAAGTTCTTGCCGGGCCGCGCTCTGGACGGCAAGGCGATCGGAAATGCCACACTGTTCGGCGCGGACATCGTGCTGATGGCGCTGACCGCCTACCTGGTGGCGGCGGGCGCGCGGGAGATGCTCCGGACTCCGCAGCGGAAGGCTGCGTTCGCGGCGGCTTGATCTTTCGGAAATTTTTTTTCAAAAAGAATTTGACTCTGGCGGGCTTTTTGCTAGCGTCTTCTCCTTTCGGCGCCGGAGCGTTCGGTTGCCGAGAATGCGTAACTCCAGCAACAGCAACAGCGTTCCGCTGTTCGGTCGGCGGTTTTTCGGTCGAACGGCAGGGGGGTTCTGCGCTGTTGATTTTTTTGCGTTTGGTTTTTCTTGCGGGAGAATCGGGCCCATGTAGCTCAGTTGGCGGAGCACATCCTTGGTAAGGATGAGGTCAGCGGTTCAATCCCGCTCATGGGCTCCAGGCGAGACAGCCGGGAGCCCGAATCGGCGGAATCGGAACACTGCGCGAACGGACAGCAAAGAAGACGGAGGCAGCATCATGGCAAAGGAAAAGTTCGAACGAACAAAGCCGCATGTGAACGTGGGCACAATCGGGCACGTTGATCACGGCAAAACCACCCTGACGGCGGCTATCACGAAAGTGCAGTCCATGAAGAAACTGGCCGCATTCATCTCCTACGATGAAGTGGCCAAGGCGTCGGAGAAGGCCGGTCGCCGCGATCCGACAAAGATTCTGACGATTGCGACTTCTCACGTGGAGTACAACACGGAGAAACGGCACTACGCGCACGTAGACTGCCCCGGGCACGCCGACTACGTGAAGAACATGATTACGGGCGCGGCGCAAATGGACGGCGCGATCCTCGTGGTAAGCGCGGCGGACGGGCCAATGCCACAGACGCGCGAGCACATCCTGCTGGCTCGTCAGGTGGGCGTGCCTCGCCTCGTGGTCTACATGAACAAGGTTGACCTCGTTGACGACCCGGAGCTGCTCGACTTGGTCGAGATGGAAGTGCGGGAACTCCTGACGAAGTACGAGTTTCCGGGCGACGAAGTGCCCATTATTCGAGGCGACTCGCTCTCGGCGACCAAGGCGAATTCGTCTGACGATCCGGCGTGCGTCTCGATCGTGAAGCTGATGGATGCCCTGGACAGTTATATTCCCGAGCCACAGCGGATCATTGACCGGCCGTTCCTAATGCCGATCGAGGACGTGTTCTCAATCGAAGGTCGGGGGACCGTGGTGACGGGCCGCGTGGACCGCGGGAAGATCAAAGTCGGCGAGCCCGTGGAAATCGTTGGTCTGCGGCCGACTCAGCAAACGACGGCGACCGGAGTCGAGATGTTCCGCAAGCTTCTGGACGAGGGCCGCGCGGGCGACAACATCGGAGTGCTGCTCCGCGGCACGAAGAAGGACGAAGTGGAACGCGGGCAGGTGCTGGCGGCGCCCGGAACGATTACGCCGCATACCCGTTTCAACGTGCAGGTCTACGTCCTGAGCAAGGAAGAGGGCGGTCGTCATACGCCGTTCTTCAAGGGATACAGGCCCCAATTCTACATTCGGACCACCGACGTGACCGGCGACATCACCCTGCCCGCCGATGTGGAGATGGTGATGCCCGGCGACAACGTCACCATGGAAGTGAAGCTGATCCAGCCGGTGGCGATGGAGGAGCACGTGCGCTTCGCCATTCGCGAGGGCGGCCACACGGTGGGCGCCGGCACGGTGGCCAAGATTCTTGAGTAGGCGCCGCGTAGTCAAGGACAGCCCGGAACGGCTCGGAACATTCGAAGGACGGATGCGCCATGCCGAGAGAATTGGTCATACTCGCGTGCGCCGAGTGCAAGCGTCGAAACTATTCGACGACGAAGAACAAACGTTCCACGTCGGGCCGGCTTGAACTCATGAAGTTCTGCCGGTTCGACCGCAAGCGGACTCTTCACAAAGAAACGAAATAGGGCGCTTCTCAGCGAGAGGCCAGTAGCTCAATCGGCAGAGCGCCGGTCTCCAAAACCGGAAGTTGGGGGTTCAAATCCCTCCTGGCCTGCCATGCCGGCCGGGGCGGATCGGCGGCGGAGGCGTCCGCTCTTTTCCAGAGTCGGGTTTCCATCCATGCAATGGAGTGTGACGGTGTGCGTAAACTGAGCGAAAGCCTTGGCGTCATGAAGACGTTCTGGCGCGAAGTCGCCGAGGAAACCCGGCGCTGCGAGTGGCCCGCGAAAGACGAGCTCACGGAATCAACGCTGATCGTGATCGTCTTTCTGCTCCTGCTCGCCGCGTATATCGGCGTCTGCGACAAGGTCCTGGTCGAGATCGCAAAGCGGCTCTTCCGTGTTTGACGGTGATCGCATGCAAAAGGAATGGTTTGTCATCCATGCGCTGACCGGACAGGAGAACAAAGTTCGGGAAGGGATTCTGCGTCGGACGAAAGAGGAAGAGATGGAAGAATTCGTCGGGGACGTCATTGTGCCGACGGAGAAAGTGTCCGAGGTGAAGAAAGGCGTCCGGACGACGACAACCCGGAAGTTCTTCCCCGGCTACGTGCTGGCTCATTTGGCGCTCTACGACGAGAAACGCGACTTGCGCGAGAAGACATGGTTTTTTATTCAAGGGATTCCGGGGATCATCCGTTTTGTGGGCGGCGAAAAGCCGGTTCCGCTGCGGCCGGACGAAATCGAGATTGTGCTTCACCAGATGGAGGAGAAGAAGGAGAAGGTGAAGCCGAAGGTCGCGTTCGAGCCGGGCGAGACGGTCAAGATCAATGACGGCCCGTTTTTGAACTTCAGCGGCGTGGTCGAGGAAGTGGACCCCAGTCGCGGAAAACTGAAGGTTTCGGTGGCCATCTTCGGACGAACGGCGCCGGTGGAACTGGAGTACTGGCAGGTCGAGCGGGTTTGACCCCGCGTGAGCTGCGGGACAAGCTTGCTGTCGAACGGTTTTTGGGCGCGTTACCGGGCTATTCGCGTTTAGGTTAGGATTTGTTGCCGCAGTTTGCGCCCGCTGAGACATCGGGATTAGGACTATGGCAAAACGAGTTGTCGGGAAAATCAAGTTGCAGATTCCCGCCGGGCAGGCGAATCCCGCCCCGCCGGTTGGGCCCGCCCTGGGGCAGCAGGGCGTGAACATCATGGAGTTCTGCAAGGCGTTCAACGCCGCCACGCAAAGTCAGGCCGGACTGGTCGTCCCAGTCGTGATCACGGTTTATCACGACAAGTCGTTCGCGTTTGTGACCAAGAGCCCCCCGGCCGCTTCGCTGCTGAAACGGGCAGCCGGCCTGGCCAAGGGGTCCGGCGTCCCCAACCGGGAGAAGGCGGGAAAGATCACGCGGGCCCAGTTGATGGAAATCGTGAAGATGAAGGAGAATGACTTGAACGCCCTGGATCCTGCTCAGGCGTTGCGGATGATCGAAGGGACGGCGAGAAGCATGGGGATCGAGGTGGTCGAAGGATAGGAGCGTCGGGCGCACAATGGCAAAACACGGGAAGAAATACAGGAAGGTGGCTGGGCTGGCGCTCAACAAAGTGCTGGAGCTGGACAAGGCGATCGCGTTCCTGAAGCAGCACCGGTTCGCCAAGTTCGATGAGACGATGGAACTGGCCTTCCGGCTCGGCATTGACCCGAAGCGGTCGGAACTTACTGTCCGTGGGGCGGTCAATTTGCCTCATGGAACCGGCAAAAAGACTCGAGTGCTCGTGTTCGCCACGGGGCCTGCGGCGGACGCCGCCAAGGCCGCCGGCGCCGAGCACGTCGGGATGGACGATCTGATCGAGAAGGTCAAGAGCGGCTGGACCGCCTTCGACGTGGCCATCGCGACGACCGAGGCCATGAAGGAAGTCCGCAAACTGGGCAAGGTTCTTGGCCCGCGCGGGTTGATGCCGAACCCGAAGACCGGCACGGTGTCGGACGATACGGCTTCCGTTGTCAAACTCAGCAAGGCGGGAAAAGTGGATTTTCGAATGGATCGCAACGGCAACGTGCAGGCGCCGTTTGGGAAGGTTTCCTTCGATGCCGCGAAACTGCTGGAGAACGCGAACGCGGTGATCGCCGCCGTCAAGGCCGAGAAGCCGGCGAGCGTCAAAGGAGCGTACATCAAGCGCTGCACGGTCAGTTCGACGATGGGGGTTGGAATTCGGGTGAATGTAGGCGAATAGGCGCTGTAAAATAAAGGCGGCGCCGGGCCGTTTGCCCGGCGGCCGATTGCCATGAGACCGGAAAAGAAATCGCTCACGGAAGAAATCAGGACGCGCATCCGCGACGCATCCTACGCGCTTCTCCTCGACTACCGGGGGATGACCGTCCAACAGATGACGGACCTTCGGCGCCGGCTGGCCGGGAAAAGAGCCCTCCTTCAAGTGGTCGCCAACGCCTTTCTAATCCACGCAGCCAGGGAACTGGAGTGGGGAGAAGAGTTTGAACGGCTTGTGGATGGGCCGATTGCAGTGGTCACCGGCGCCGGGGGCGTCAGCGAGGTCGCCAGAATTCTGCGGGCGTCGCGCCAGGAGATCAAACTCCCGGTCTCGCGGGGCGGGCGACTGGGCCGCGCGGTTCTCTCGCCTTCGGACGTGGAGCAAATTGCTTCGCTGCCTCCGCGGCCGGAAATGCTGGCTATTTTTGTCGCGACGGTGGCGGCGCCGATGAGTCGGCTGGTTGGCGTTCTGAGCGCCAAGCCAATGAGCCTGCTGTGCGCGCTCAAGGCCATCGAAGACAAGAAGAAGGCGCCGCCGGCCGCGGGGATTATGGAGCAGAACCGCTCTGCGGGAACGTAAGGAGCGTATAGCCGTGACAACGATTCGCCAATGGCTCAAGTCGGAGAGTAGGGCGTGGGTTGTCGGCGGCATGGTGTGCGCGACGGTTCTCATCGCGGTATGGACCAGCGGCGCGAAC
>JASEHE010000050.1 GCA_030018915.1 Verrucomicrobiota bacterium | reverse complement strand
CATTCGTGGAGATTATGCCCTATCAGCTTTTACAGGAAAATCCGGACTTGACCTGCTGTTTGAGGCCCAGATCGCAGCGGAGCGAGCGACGCTTACCCACTATGCGCCTGAGGTCCTGACTTCGGGGGCATGCTCCAGAGCGTGATCCAATTCCAGGCGTGCTCCGCCGACAAGGTGGTTGACCTTCATCCAAGAAGCGAGCATCGCCATGTTCGATTCATTGATCGACTCGTAGGCTTTGCGGAAAGCCTTGACGGCTTGGTCATATGACCGCCTTCTCTGGGTCCCCTTTTGGGTATCGCCAGAGCCACGCGGAGGAGTTCGTCCGTCTTTATCCGGTTGTGCGACGACGATGTGCCAGACGTCAGCGATTGAATTTGCCTCTGCGTGTGCTCTGCGAGCAGGAGGAGCATGATTTCGTAGGGGTCGTATCCAGGTCTGGTGCGCATTACTTCAAACTCGCTTGAACATGTGAGGCCGAATCCAACGCGAGGAACGACCATCACCCTGGGTATCCGCGGGTTGATCTTGGAAAAGAGCACATCGCCAGCCCGACACGGCTGTCCTGGGGTTTTCGGCGAATAGGCAAGCATCTCTCGCACGTTCAGATACCCAAGATCGCCGAGATGAAGCACGCTTATGCACTTGCTCCCGTTGGAGGGAAGAACGCGACGGGCGTTCTTCGCCGGAAGAGTTACGGTTGAATCCAGTGAACGAATCTCATACTCCTCGCCTTCCGCAAGGCCGTTGATCTCGCTCAAGGCCGACAACCGATCGGAAGAGTAGTGAGCAGGTGTCCACCCCTCGACCCTCAACGTGTCTTGCGACAGACTGACGCAAGAAGGCGCCGAGGAGAGGACTTTCGGCGCGCCGTTGTCTCGGCAAACCGTGTCCCTCGCTCCGCATATCACCCGGAGGAGTGTCTCCAAATCGTTCCGCCCGTCTTCCCCCTTGTATGCGACCCCCTTTCTCGACGAGACCTCAAAGCCCAGTTGCCTAGCGGCCGACATGAAGACCGAGCACCGTCGGGGGGCCTTGGTGACTTCAAGAATGCAGGTCTTTGTCCGCGTTCCCGCCTGGGCGAAGGTAACGGACGGGAGTTCGGTTATTGATCGAATAGACCACTGGGATTGGATGCTCTTTCGCGCCATTGCGGGCAGACCTGACGCGGACACTACCGAGTCCGGCACAACGGCTAGAACGGTTCCCCCCGGTTTCAGAAGAACCATGTACATATCCAGAAACAGAAGTTCGGAATCAACGGTTCCTCCACTTGCCTGGATGTGATTGTGGAGGGAGGGAAAATAGCGAATGCTGTGCATCGCCAAATCAGTGCAAGAGAAGCGCGCCCCGAAGGGAGGGTTCGTCAGTATCAGGTTACACTTGCCGTGGTATTCGTCCAGGGGGGAGCCAGGCAGCAGGGAGTTGCCACGGAAGACCCTGGCCTCGGTGATGCCGAAAAGCGCCAGGTTCAAAACCGTGAATCGCGCCATTCGGTCAACCTTGTCTTGGCCCAATAGCACAGGGTGGCCACGCTGATTCGGTCGCCGGCTCCAAGTCCGGTGGAAGTGAGCAAGAAAGGAGCCGACTCCGCAAGACGGATCGCACACGACGGGCTGAACGTTCTTCTCGACCTTCTGCTCCTCTAGCGCGCGAACGCCGAGTTCCGTCATGAAGCTCACTGCCTCTGGTGGCGTCATGTACTGCGCGTCTTCAATGTTCTGCCTGAAGTTATCACGGATGAAATGGCCGAATGCTTCGTTCAAGAACTCAAAGGAGTCGGCACTCGGGGCTTCTCTCAGAAAGCCGTTGAAGGACTCCAGCACCACATTCGCGAGCTTCGCAGCCAGTTTGCTTTCGGATTCCGCAATGTTGAACTTTGGATTTGGCCCAAGGAGGGATTCCCCGTCGTAGTTCCGCAGTGTTCGGCTCTTTGCGGCCAAAACGAGCGCCTTGTTGAGCGCCGAGACGATACCACACCCCTCGCGGTGGCGTTTGAGAATCTCCCTGAGCCCCGGCACGCCGGCCTCGGCGTCTCGAACCGAAACAATCTCTAGGCAAAGGAGCTTTGAGATCTCGTCCAGCTTCGCGTTCGAGTCTTCCAGCCGGCCTGTCTCGTGGAATAGCTCACGAAGCCCCGCAAGCCCGTGGTTGAACCGAGCCAAGAATTCGTTTCCCGCTTCTGTCTTCAACGTTTTCATGCCCCTACAATACATTATCCTAACGCACGCGCAAGTCTTTTGTGCGGGGTCGCCCCGCTTTTTTCCGCCCGTTCTTTTCGTACTGCTGCAACGCATCCTCGGAGATCAGATGGTCCCGACCGTACTTCTCGGAGGGCAACCGCTCCTCCAGAATGAGTTGCCTCACTCTCGCGGGGGTGACGCCCAGATACGAGGCCGCAGATTCGGTTGTGAATAGCTTGCCCATGCGTAAGGAATAAGATACCTTGCCGCTCACAGAAGGGAAGAGAATTCGGCGAAGCGGGTCTTGCCTTCAGCTTCCTTCGGACGGTTGGTCGCCCTTCCGCCCTTGCCTTCGGCTCATGGTTCCATATACTGACCTCCCATAGGGGACTTCCGCGCCGCGCCGGAGTTCCGGCGAAGGCGGACACCCCATTAGCTCACGCCCATGCTGGGCGTACACGCAAGATTTGGGTTTGCTTCTCGACCGTCACCAACCGGCTGTATGCCGTGGATGTCTGCGACAACTTGGTCTTGGCCCAGTGGCTGGAACTTACCAACGGCATCGTGGGCAACGACGCAATCCAGTGCGTCGTGGAGACCAACGACGTCGCCCCGCCGCGTTTCTACCGCATTCGCGCCCGATACCCGTGACGGGAGCGGCATATCCCGGCCGTGGTTCGAATGGGCGGATCCCGCGCGCGACACTCGCCTCCCACACTTCGCGAAGTGTGGGAGGAAGCGCTGGTGAAAAATGGACTTGCGCGGGCCGCCCGGATATGATTATTTATGCGCACAAATGAGCAGAAATGGGCAACCATGATCAATTCCGAAAATACCGGTCTCGCGGTGGAGCGGCATGCGCGAATCCGGAAGATACTCCAGGAACGGAAGATCGTCACGGTCGAGGGTCTGTGCCGCGAGCTCAATGTGTCGGGGGCCACGATCCGGCGCGACCTGGTGGATTTGGACCGGCAGGGGCGCGTCCGGCGGGTGCGCGGCGGCGCGGTGTCGGTCGGCTGGCACGCGGAGGAACCGCTGTTCGAGGACAAGGCGGCGATCGCGGCGAAGGAGAAGCAGCGAATCGCCGAGGCGGCGCTCCGTTATGTTCAGCCGAAGGGCTCGATCTTTCTGGACGGCGGGAGCACTGTGCTCGCGCTGGCGCGCCTGCTGACCGAGCGCGCCGGCCTGACCGTGGTGACGAACTCGCTGCGCGTGGCCGGCGCGCTGTCCGGCGCGGGGCCGCGCGTGATCCTCACCGGCGGCGAGCTCCGCCGCCTGAGCCAGACGTTCGTGGGGTCCATGACTGCGCCGCTCATCAACCAGATTCACGTGGATACGGCCTTTATGGGCACGATCGGCCTTTCGGCCGACGACGGATTGACGACCACCGATCCGCGGGAAGCGTTCACCAAAAACATTGCCATGGCCCGCGCGCGACAGGTCATCCTGCTGGCGGACAGCAGCAAGCTGGGCAAGGTCTCATTCGTAAAGTTCGGATCGCTCCCGAAGGCGGACGTGCTGATCACGGATACCGGAGCGTCCGCCAGGGATGTGCAATCGTTTCGGAAGGCGGGAATCCGCGTTGTCAAGGTGTCAGGTGTCAGGTGTCGAGGTTCAGGAAAGAGACGGGAAACTTGAAACTGGAAATTCGAAATTTGGAGGAGACGCGGGCATGGCGTTGATGTCCAGCCTCCAAGAATCCTCCGGAGGAGCGAATGCTCGCGCCAGGAACTCCTTCTCGTCTCAAGTTTCGAGTTTCCAGCCTTTTTCCTGAAACCTGACACCCGACACCTTGACAACGACAAGCAACAAGGAGCAAACGGAAATGCCGAACTACCTGAGCGACAGGAGGCCGGATTTCAGGCCGCGCTTGATCGAGTGCGGCTCGATCCCGGCGTACAGCTACAAGAAGAACTTGAAGTCGGAATTGGCGGGCGGGACGCTGACCAGGCCCCAGGCAGTCGAGATGCTGGAGGACATGCTGACCATTCGCGAGTTCGAGGAGATGATCATCAAGCTGCGCTCCGGCGCCTATGAGCCGTTCAACAACGGGCCGTGCAAGGGGTTCAACTACCGGGGCCCCACGCATCTCTCGATCGGGCAGGAGGCGGCGTCGGTCGGAAGCTGCATGGGCATCGCGCCGGACGATTTCATCACCTCCACGCACCGCGGGCACGGGGACAGCATTGCCAAGGGCTGTGTGGCGATCCGGGCCATGACGCCGGAGCAGCTCAAGGCGCGCGCGCCGGCCCGCGGGGCCAAGAAACGGGAGGAGTGGGTGGATGCCGCGCTGGAGGATCACGTCTACCGGACGATCGCGGAGCTGTTCGGCAAGGAAGACGGCTACTGCAAAGGCCGTGGGGGCGGGATGCACATCGCGGACTTCACGATCGGGCACCTCGGCGCCAACGCGATCGTGGGCGGCGGCGTGCCCATTGCCACGGGCGCGGCCTTGGCGGCCCGCTGCTTTCGCAACGACAAGATCGTCTGCTGCTTTGCGGGCGACGGCGCCTACGGCAACGGCGTGGTGCTCGAGTCGCTCAACTGGGCGGCCATGAGCCAGTTCACGAACGTGATCGCCAAGGACCGTAAGTTCGGGCTGCCGGTGATCTTCCTGGCGCTGAACAACCACTACGGCATGACCGGGCGGGCGGACGACGAAGTGACCGGTATCGAGCGCTTGGCCCGGCGGGCGGCGGGCTTCGCCGACAACAACATGCGCGCCGAGGTTGTGAACGGAATGAGCGTGCTGGCCGCGCGCGACGCCGTGCTGCGCGCGGCGGCCGGCTGCCGCGCGGGTAAGGGGCCCTACTTCATCGAGGCGGACACCTACCGTCATTACGGCCACTCGCTTACGGATCCGCGCAACGAGTACCGCACCCGTGAGGAGGAGACCGCGTGGAAGGCCGTGGACCCGATCGACGCGTTCACACGTGAACTGCTGACCTGCAACGTCTTGACCGAGAAGAAGGTCGAGGAGTTGAAGAAGAAAGTCCGGGACCGAAACGCCCGGGCGGCCATCGCGGCCGCCCAGTCGGCCGACCCGAATCCCGAGGACGTGATCAAGTATATGTACACGGACACGGCGGCCGATGTCGTGCCGGAGGCGTTTCGGAAAGCAAAGATCGTCAAGAAGGCCCCGGAAATCAAGCGGACCGACGACGGCCAGCTCACATACAAGGACGCTATCAAGGAGGCGCTCTTCGAGGAGATGATGCGCGACACGCGCGTTGTCCTGTACGGGGAGGACGTGGCGGACTACGGCGGCGCGTTCAAGGTCACCAAGGGCCTGCTCGAAGCGTTCGGCCGCGAGCGGGTGTTCAACGCGCCGATTTCCGAGGCGGCGATCTGCGGGACTGCGGTCGGCGCAGCCATGGTGGGGCTGCGACCGGTCGTCGAGCTGATGTACATGGACTTCGCGCTGATGGCCTCCGACCAGATCAGCAACCAGGCGGCCAAGTGGCACTACATGTCGGGCGCCAAGGCGGAGGTGCCGTTGGTGTACCGAACGTCGGTCGGCGGCGGCAAGGGCTATGGCGGCCAGCATTCCCAGACGCTGGAGTCGGTTTTCGCGCACATCCCGGGGCTCTACGTGGTCTATCTTTCGACACCCTGCGACGCCAAGGGCATGCTCAAGGCCGCGATTCGCGATAACAACCCGGTGATGTTCGTGGAGTCCCAGCTCCTTTACGGCGTGAAAGGATCCGTGCCCAAAGAGGACTACCTGGTTCCGCTTGGCGTGGCGGACGTCAAGCGACAGGGCAAGGACCTCACGATCGTGGCGTGGGGGCCGGCCGTATGGGACGCGCTCAAGGCGGCGGACCTGCTGCAAAAAGAAAAGAGCGCGAGCGCGGAAGTGGTGGACGTCCGGTCGCTTGTGCCGTTGGACATCCGAACAATCGTGGAGTCGGTCCGCAAGACCGGTCGGTGCATCGTGGTGAGTCAGTCGGTGGATATCGGCAGCTTTACCGGCGAGATTGTGTCGCGCGTGGTCGCCGAGGCATTCGACTACCTGGACGCGCCCGTGCTCAAGGTCGGCGCGCGGAACGGGATCGCGCCTCAGTCGCACATCCTGGAGGCCGCCTTCCTGCCGAATGCGAATGACATCGTGGCAGCCGCGATGGGAATCTTGTAAGGTCCGATGCGATTTGTGTTTGAAGGAGATTGTCTCAAGGACGGCCCCCTTTGTGTCACGTTGCGTAGATTGCCAGGGTGAATCCCAAGACAAAGGCTTCGCTTTCATCAAGTCGGTAGAGCGCGAAAGGAATAGACCATGGCACAGGCAGTCGTGATGCCGAAACTCGGGCAGACGGTGGAGGAATCGTCCATCGTCAAGTGGCACAAGAAGGAAGGCGACTCGGTCAAAAAAGGGGAAATACTCTTCGAGATCGAGACGGACAAGGCGGTCCTGGAGATCGAGAGCTTTTTCGAGGGCGCGCTTATCAAGGTGATCGTTGGCGAGGGAATGCCGGTCCCAGTGCTTTCCACTGTGGGGTTCATCGGGATGCCGGGCGAGCCGATTCCGGCCGTTCCGGCGCCGGCAGCGGCGCCGGAACTGGTTTCAGATTTCAGGTTTCAGGTTCCAGGCGGAGGCGCGCGGAAGGCGGAGACCCAGGTTCCGAAGGCTGAGGGGGGAGAGCCGAAGCCGGCGGGCGCGACACGGAGACCCGCTACGGCGCCTCCGGCACCTGCGGCGCCGGCGCGACTGTTCATTTCGCCGAGGGCCAAGGCGCTGGCCAAGGAGCGGATCGTGGATTCCGCCAACATCATCGGCTCCGGTCCGAACGGTCGGATCACGGTCCGGGACGTCGAAGCCTACTGTGAGGCCGGCAGGTACGCGGCCCTGCGCATCACGCCGGCAGCGAAAGAACTGGCGGCGAGAGAGGACCTCGATATCCTGAAGATGAATGGAACCGGCGAGAGCGGGCGAATCGGCGTGGAGGACGTCAAGCGCGCGGTGGCCATGAAGCCGCGGAAGATGAGCAAGCGCCGCCAGATCATTGCCCGGCGACTCACGGAGAGCTTCACAACCACGCCGCATTTCTACGTGACGGTCAGCGTGGACATGACCGACCTGATGGCTTTTCGCAAGCAGCTCAAGGACGCGGGCCAGGCGTACACGGTGACGGACTTCATCCTCAAGGCCGTGATCCTGTCGCTGCAGGAGCACCGGACCGTGAACAGCACGACCGACGGGGTGACGATCCGTTGGCACGGCCCCGTGCAGCTTGGCATGGCCGTCGCGCTGGACGAGGGGCTCGTCGTGCCGGTGATCCGGAACGCCGAGGACCTGACCCTGGACGAGTTGCGCGAAACGGCCCGGACGTTGGCCGAGAAGGCGCGGGCCGGCACGCTGCTGCCGGACGAGATGATGGGCAGCACGTTCACGGTCTCCAACATGGGCATGATGGACGTGGAGAACTTTCTCGCCATCATCAATCCTGGTGAAGGCGCTATTCTCGCCGTGTCCAGCACGAAGGACCAGGTCGCGGCGGTGAACGGCGAGGTCAAGGTCCGGGCCATGATGAAGATGACCCTGTCGGTGGATCACCGGATCGTGGACGGCAGCTTGGCGGCGGTCTTTGCGAATACGGTCGGGAAAAAACTCGAGGACATGGCGCTATGGAAAAGTTTGACGTAGTCGTGATTGGCGGCGGGCCGGGCGGCTATCCGGCGGCGATCCGGACGGCGCAGCGGGGCGCCTCGGTGGCTCTGGTGGAGAAGGAGTCGCTGGGCGGGACCTGCCTGAACTGTGGCTGCATCCCGACGAAGACGCTGATCGCGTCGGCGGACCTGTTCTGGCGGATTGGCCATGCCGCGGACCTGGGGCTGGCCGTTGAGAAGGCGGCGTTCAACTACGCCGCCATGGCCGAGCGCAAGAACAGCGTGGTGAGCAAGCTCCGGAGCGGCGCGCAGCAGCTTCTGAAATGGCACGGCGTCAAGGTGTTCGCGGGCGCCGCGTCCTTCGCAACGCGCAACCGGATCGCCGTGGCCGCGCCGGGCGGCGCGGAGCCGGTCGTGCTGGAAACGACTGACACGATCGTCGCAACCGGATCGGACGGCGTGATGCCGGGGTTTCTCCCGAAGCGCTCGCGCGTGGTGGGAAGCAGGGAGTTCCTGGACCTCACCCAGTTGCCGGCCAGCCTGATCGTGCTGGGCGGCGGCGTGATCGGCTGCGAGTTCGCCTGCCTGGCCGCGCAGCTCGGGGCGAAGGTGACGGTCGTCGAGCTGCTCAAGGACATCCTGATCATGCTGGACACGGAGGTCCGGCGCGAGCTGCGGCGGCACATGGAAAAGACGCTGGGCATCCGCGTGCTGACGGGCAAGCCGCTGGAGAAGATCGAGGCAGGTGAGGGCGGCGTCGGCGGGATGTTCGGCGAGGAGAAGCTGGAAGCCGAGTTGCTGCTGTGCGCCATTGGGCGGAAGCCGGTCAGCAACGGGCTGAAGCTGGAGAACGCCGGGCTCCAGGCGACCGAGAAAGGCGCCATCGAGGTGGACGAATACGGGCGCACGAAGGTGGCAGGGGTCTATGCGGTGGGCGACTGCACGGCCGGCAGCACGCATCTCGCGCACGCGGCCACGGCCCAGGGCACGGGCGTGGCCGACAACATTGTCTCGAACGCGCGCCGGAAACTGGAGACGCTGGCGCCCGCCTGCATCTTCACGTCGCCGGAGATCGGCAGCGTGGGGCTGACGGAGCAGAAGGCCCAGGAACAGGGTGTGGCGATCGAGAAGGGCAAGTTCATGTTCGGCGGGCTCGGCAAGGCCATGGCCGCCGGCGAGACCAGCGGGTTCGTCAAGTGGATTGCCCGGGCGGACACGGGGCAGTTGGTCGGCGCCCACGCCGTGGGCGCGCATGCGACCGAGCTGATTGCCGAGGCCACGGTAGCGATCCGCGCGGAATTGACTGTCGAGGAGTTCGGCCGAACCATTCATTGCCACCCGACGTTTTCGGAATCGTGGATGGAGGCGGCGCATGCTATGCGCGGGACGCGCGCGCATCAGCCTCCGGCGAGGAGGAAGGCATGAGGGGGCGTTTTCGGGATCGAACCCGAAGGAAGGAAATCATCATTTTGCCGATGCTCGCGGGACAACGATATTCCGATTGGCTTGGCCTTTTCTGCCTCGGCATGTTCGCGGTCGGGGCGCAGATTCTGTTCGTCCGCGAGATGATGGTCGCGTTCTTCGGCAACGAGTTGATCATCGGGACCATTCTGGCGGCGTGGCTGCTGGGGATCGGACTGGGCGCCCTGGCGGCGCGTTGGTGGGTCGAGCGCCTCGCGTCCCCTGTGAAGACTCAATGGTTTCTATTCCTCATTCTTCTAGGCCTTTCCGTCTGCCTGCCCATTCAGTTGGCTGCCGTGCGCTGCGTCCGAATGATCCTGAGTATTCCGCCCGGGGAGTATGCGCCGTTCGGCTCGTCCGCCGCCGGCGCCCTCATCATCCTGTTTCCGACCGGCGCCGGGATCGGAGTGTTCTTTCCGGTCGCGTGTCGCCGGCTTTTGCTCGAGCCGGGCCAAAAGGAGTCGCCAGTCAGTTTTGTCTACTCGGTCGAATCGCTGGGCAGTCTGGCCGGCGGCCTCGTCATGACGTTTCTCCTGCTGCCGCTGCTGTCCGCATGGCAGGTCGTTCTGGTGGTGGTGAGCGTCGGCTCGGTCGGCGCCGCCGCCATGGCGCCGCGCCGCGCGGGCCTGGCGCTCGTCGGCCTGCTCGCGATTGGCGGGGTAGCCGCGGCCCTTGCGCATCCGGCTTGGCTGAAGTCGCTTGAGGCGCGCTTGGACCGCGTCCGATGGCAGGGCTTCGGCGCGCTGGACGCGCCGGGCGTCCGCCTGGTGCAATCGCGGGATTCCGTGTATCAGAATCTGTCAGTCACGGAGAATGCGGGACAATTCGCCCTGTACGGAAACGGACACGTTTTGTTCGTTTTTCCCGATCCGCTGGGAGATGAGCATGCCATTCACTTCATTATGGCGCAGAAACCGAACGCCAAACGCGTCCTGATGCTGGGCGGAAACCCGGTGGGTGAGATCGCGGAAGCGCTCAAGTACCCGCTGGAGCGCCTCGTTCACGTTGATCTAGACCCGACCGTCGGGAGCATGGTCAAAGAGGCGCTTCCGGCCGAATACGCGGCAATCGCCGGCGACCCGCGTGTGAGCTTTGTCACGGGCGACGCGATCGCTTTTGTCCGGCGTTGCCGAGAGGTGTTTGACGTGATCATTGCCCAGACACCCGAACCGTCCACAGCCGCAGCCGGCCGGTTCTATACTGTGGAGTTCTACCGGCAGTTGAAAGCCATTCTGGCGGATGGCGGCTTCGTGGCGACGGCGGTCTCGACATCCGAACGGTTGCAGGGCGAGGCGGTCAACATGGGCGCCACGGTGTATGCGACGTTGAAGGAAGTCTTCCCCGTCGTGCTGGTGACGGCCGAGTCAACCAATCGGCTCCTCGCCGGCGCGCGCGGGCGCGCGCCGGCAGGCGCCGGACCGGCGGAGTCCTTGGACGGGTTGACGTTCGACAGACAGGTTCTCGTCGCCCGCAGTCGGCAAGCCGGAGTTCGAACCCTGTACTTCCGGCCGGAGTACTTTCTGGGCGCCGATGAGATCGCGCCGGAAAAAACCAAATGGGTTGAAACCCTCTTCGCCGAGGCGGACGCTCCTCTGAACACCAGTCTGCGTCCCGTCGCCTGTTTCTACAATCTCTTGTTGTGGAGTCGGGTGAGCGGTTCCGGATTGGAGCAAACGCTCGTGTGGCTGGAGCAAATTTCGCCGTGGAAAATCGCGGTCTGGTTGCCGGCGGCCGGCATTCTTGGCGTCGCACTGGCTCTGGTCTGTCGGAGAAGGCGGGATCGGTTTCCTGGCGCGTGCCGGGCGGTTCCCCGGTCCGCGGCCGCTACGCTGATCTTGACGACGGGGTTTTGCGGTATGGCATTGGAGATCATGTTCGTGTTCGTTTTTCAGAGTCTGTACGGATATATCTACGCGCGGTTGGGGGCCATCGTGGCGGCATTCATGCTCGGCCTGGCAGTTGGCGCGCCGTGCGGCCGCGTCATGTCTCGCGGGGCCTTTGGGCCATTCTGCGCCCGACTGGCAGGTTGCGAGCTGCTGCTCCTGGCGATCGCGCTGGGAGTTCCGTTTCTGATGCGGGGGGCAAGCGCGGGGGGCGGCGAATGGCCCGGACTTCTGGAATGTGCCATCTATGCCGGGGTGGCACTGACCGGCTGGGCGGTTGGGGCTGAGTTCCCGCTTGCCAATCGCCTGTTCAACGACGCCGGCGATCGCATCAGTTCGGGCGCGGCCGTCACCGACGCCGCCGATCATCTGGGCGCGGCCCTGGGCAGTCTCCTGATGGGAGTCGTTCTGGCGCCGGTCCTGGGCATCGGCGCCTCCTGCGGTGTGCTGGCGGCCCTCAAGCTGGCCGGCATGTTGTTCGTGGGTTCCGCGTTCCTGAGCGGAACGACCCCCCTGGCCACGAGACCGCGCGCCGTGATCCGCGATTGATGCCCTACCCTATTGCTGAGGCTCTAATCCTGTCACTTGGCGAGGCGGCGGAAGGTCCAGGTGTCGCGGATAGAGTCGAACTGCGGATCGGAGGCTTTTTCGCGGACCCTGGCTTCGTTGAGTTTGGAGGCCCTCTTGAGATGGTCCAGCGCCGAATCTTCCTGGCCAGCCTGCGCCTTGAGGGCAGCCAGTTCGATCAAGGCGTCCGTGTCGTCGGCAACGCGGGCCACGTATTTCTCGAGAATCGCGGCGCACGCGGCTGTCTCGCCGAGAGAGCGGCACAACTTGGCGGCCTGGAGGCAATCGGCGGGCTGCGCGGCGGCGGCGAGGGAAGCAAACTGCTGGAGCATCGCCTTGGCCAGCGTGGGCTTCTCCATGGCGATGTAGACGCGCGCCACGCTGAGCACGGAGGCGGGCGTCAGGTTGGTCGTTGACCGCAGGACGCCGTCGGTCAGAGTGAAGAGCGCGTCCAGCCGGTTCTTTCCCGAGTAGGCATTGACGAGTTCGCGGGCCGACGCGGCGTCCAGGGCGCCGTTCCTGAGCGCTCGTTCGAGTTCGATCCGTCGCGTCTGTTCCTCGCGGATTGCGCGGATGCGCTCGTTCAGTTGGACGGCGGCGCGCCGGTGCTCGGCGGATTCGGCCAGTTGGCGAACAAGTGGCTCGGCCTCGGCGACCTGCTCCTGCTCGACCAAGGCTTGAGCCTTCAGGAGAGCGTTCCGGAGCCGTTCGCGTTGCGCGATCGCGGCGCACACTTCGTGGAGCCGCTGCTTGAGCTGCTGAACGACAGCCGGGGTGTCGGCGCCGGTCTGGGTGAACGTGATGATGAGGTCCTTGGCCTTGTCAACTTTCTCCTGGTCAAGGCAAAGGGAAATGAGCTGGACGTAGAGGGCATCCCCAGAGGCCGCAGGGAGCTGGATGCCGAGGAGCCGCGAGACCCACGCGGGAAGGACCTGCTCGCCGCTGCGGATTTTAGGACATATCCAGCTTGCGAAGGAAACGAGAATGGCGCCGACCACGAGGAGGATGGGGAAACTGGAGCGGTGACGTTTGGAGATGAGGGCGTCCGCCGGCTTGGGCTGAGCCGACGAAGGGCGTGGCGCTTCCACGATCGGGCGGAGCCCCGGGATGGTAGAAGCGGGTATCCATTGGTCGCCCTTGGTTTTGTTCCAGACAAGGTCCGTCGGTTTGAGGCGGCCCTCGGTGGCCATGTGGGAAAGGATAACCTCGTTGACGAGGCCGTGGCGAGCGCCCTCGCCGCGGATTTGGTAGAACCACTCCGTCGAGCTTTTCTCGGTGAAACTGGGGCTTGACATCGTTCTGAGGATGCCGGAACAATGCCGGCGTATCAAGTAAATTTCGCCGGCTGGGCGAAAGAAAACAGGGCAAGATGGCCAGGAAGTCGAAAAGCGCCGAGGATGTTCTTGCGGATGCGGATACTCGGGAGGCCATGGCCGGCTTTGAGAAGGAGATCGCGAATCAGGAGAGGATTGTCTATGGAATGGCGCTGTTGTTCGAGGGGATCGGCGCTCTTTGCCGGGACTCGCCGGAGCTGGTGGAGACCTATCAGGCGCAGTTCCGGAACATCATCCAGACAAGCCAGGCCGGTCGAGTAGGCAGAGGGGCTTGCGCCCCTCCGCCTCTCACAGAACCGGACTTGT
>JASEHE010000004.1 GCA_030018915.1 Verrucomicrobiota bacterium | reverse complement strand
GGGCCAATTCCTTCAGGTGCGCGCCCGCTGCGGGCGGGCACCTGAGTAGTTACTCTGTGGGAGGAGCAGGCTCAACGGTGGGCCAAGGGCATGATCGACCAGTTGCTGGGCATCAAGAACGCTGTCGACACAGCCCGCGCCGCCGGCCTGAGCGCCCTGCCGCCGTCAGACCAGGAGCGGTTCCTCAAGGGCTACGAGCGCATCGTGCAAGCGGGCTATGCGCAGAACCCGGTCGCTCCGGCACACGGCCCGAAACGGCGGGGCCGCCGCAAGCAGAGCAAGGCCCGCAACCTCCTTGACCGCTTCCGCGACCACTCCGATGGCATCCTCGCCTTCATGCGGAACTTCTCGATCCCATTCACGAACAACCAGTCGGAAACGGACCTGCGCATGATGAAGCTGCGGCAGAAAATCTCCGGCACCTTCCGCAGCTTCGAGGCCCTCGTGAACTTCTGTCGCATCCGCGGATACGTCTCCACCGCCCGCAAAAACGGACTCAACGCGTTGGATGCGTTGCAGCGTGTGTTCCTCGGCAACCCCTTCGTGCCGGCAGTCAACACCTCGTGATCTTTACCCATGACTCCAGCGCGGGCTTGCCCCTTTTACCTCAGCAGGCATCCCGCCGCGGGATGCCTGCTGAGTAGTTACCTGTCAGCGCCTTCAACGGCGCGAACTCCATCGGCGCAGCCGTGCCGCTTGAGCGCTTCAACGGTCAATCTTCCGAAGTCGTCGTCGCCGACCCGCGCGCTGAAACATACCCGGTTGCCCAGCCGCTGCAGCACGATGCCGGTGTTGGAAACCGACCCGCCAGTGCCGATCGCGACTCCGCGCATGAAAACGAGTTTGCCGGGCCTGAAAATCTCGTCGAAACGGCGAGTGCCCGTGTCCGTGAAGCGCGGGATGATGTCCAGACACAGGTGTCCCGCAACCATGACGTCGTAGTTTGTTTTCATGATTGCCTCGCAACGCGCAACGGGAGCAATGTTCACGATTGACCTGAACCCTGAACGCCGCCAAATTGGGATTGGGAGAATAGTACCGAGCCCCAAGCGGTCCGTAAAGGAAATCAAGGCAAGGATAAGGAGGTAGACACCCGGAAATCATTGTCTTATTCTAGGCATGGTTCAAGACGAAACATGAAGAAGATCGTTATTCTTGGCAGCACGGGGTCCATCGGCGAGAATACGATTCGCGTTGCGCGGGCGCTGCGGCCGGCGTTCAAGATCGTCGGCCTGGCGACCCACCGGAACCACCGCCGGCTTCTGGAACAGGCGCGGCAGTTGGGCGTGAAACACGTGGCCGTGGCCGACGCCGCCGGGGCGCGCCGCTGCGCCTGCCAGGCGCCGCGCGGCGTCCGCGTTCATGCCGGGACAGAGGGTCTCGAACAGCTTGCGACGCTCCACGAGGCGGATGTCGTCGTATGCGCGGTGGTCGGCACTGCCGGGCTGAGGCCGGTGCTCGCCGCGCTGCGGCTCGGGTGCGACGTGGCGCTGGCAACCAAGGAAGTGCTCGTGGTCGCGGGACACCTCGTGGCACTGGCGTGCCGGAAGTACGGTGGGCGGCTTTTGCCGATAGACAGCGAGCAGAGCGCCATCTTTCAGTGCCTGGCCGGCGCCGTGGAGAACGGGAATCATAAGCCTGATCGCGAAGGCAGGGAAGCCCGGGGCATCCGGCGGCTGATCCTCACCGCTTCCGGGGGGCCGTTCGCGTTCCGGAAGCGCGTCGCGTTTGATCGAGTGACGGTTGCGCAGGCGCTGGCTCATCCCAACTGGAACATGGGCAGGAAAGTCAGCGTAGATTCCGCGACGTTGATGAACAAGGGGCTGGAGATGATGGAGGCCCGCTGGCTCTTCGATGTGCCGATCCGGAAGATAGACATCCTCGTTCACCCCCAAAGCATCCTCCACTCGATGGTCGAGTTCGTGGACGGCAGCGTTCTGGCCCAGCTCAGCGTTCCGGATATGCGGTTTGCCATCCAGTACGCTTTGACGTATCCTGAGCGACTGGATGGAGGGCTGCCGCCTCTGGACCTGACGCGGATCAAGGGATTGCGCTTCTTTTGTCCGGACGAAAGGCGTTTCCCGTGCCTGCGGCTGGCCCGCGAAGCGGCGAAAGCCGGCGGGACAATGCCGGCGGTCCTCAACGGCGCCAACGAGGTCGCCGTGCGGGCATTCCTGGAAGGACGGATCGCCTTCTCGGGAATCTGGGAAGTCGTGGGAAAAGTGATGGATCGGCATCGCCGCGCGCCGAGCCCGGACCTGGACACGGTCCTCGCGGCGGATCGCTTTTCCCGGGACCTGGCCGTGGAAATGTGCCGCGCGCCGTGACGGGAACGGGCCGGACGAACGGCTGCCGGTTTCAGCATGGCAGCCGGCGCGAAAGGAATTCGGAATGGAATTACCCGGCATAGCCGTGTTGATTTTGCTGGTTGTCTTCCTGGGGATTACGATTCTCGTTCACGAGTTCGGGCATTACCTTTCCGCCCGCGCGCTTGGACTGGTCGTAGAGGTTTTTTCCATGGGCTTCGGACCGGCGATCTGGAAGAAACGACGTAAGGGTATTGTGTACAAGATCGGCTTGATCCCGTTCGGCGGATACGTCGCCCTCCCGCAGATCGATCCTGCCGGCATGAGCCGCATCCAGACATCGGAAAGCGACGGATCGGAACCGAAGATTCTGCCGCCGGCCCCGGCCTGGAAGAAGATCGTTGTGTCCCTGGCAGGCGCCACGGGCAACGTCCTGCTGGCTGTCCTGATTGCCTGGATAGTGTACTGGGTGGGGATTCCACAGGAGTTCAACTCGGCGGTCGGCTTTATAGATCGGAACGGAGAGGCTTATGCGCAAGGGCTTCGCCTGGCTGATCGCATTCTGTCGGTCAACGGCCGGCCGGTCCGGACCTGGCGCGACGCGCGGATGGAAGCCGCTCTGGCCACAGAGGTGACGCTGGTTGTTGCGGCCCAGGACTCGTCGAGCAAGACGATCCGGCTCAAGACGGAGAAGGCGGAGACCGGCGAGCGCATGATTCCCGGGGTGTTGGGCCCGGACCTCTGCAAAGTGGATGAGTTGGTTGAGGATAGCGCCGCGCGCGAGGCCGGCGCGCGCGAGGGCGATTGCGTTCTGGAAGTGAACGGCGTTTCCGTGCTGAGCGCCGCCCATGTGCGCCAAATCGTTCAGGAGGCGAAAGGCCGGCCTGTCGCCTTGAAAATCCGGCGGCCGGCGCAAAGGGGGAAGTCGGAAGACTTGGCGCTGACGGTCGCGCCACGGTTGGATTCCGAGACCAATGAATACCGGCTGGGCATCAAGTTCAGCCACGCTCTGTTGGACACCGGCGCGGTCATACGCCCGACTCCATGCGATCAGCTCAGGGATCACGCCACGGCGATTTTCCGGGTGCTGGCCGCCCTGACAAATCCCAAGACGGCGGGCGCCGCGCAAAGCGCCGTGGGCGGCCCGGTTGCCGTGATCCTTGGAATCTGGCACGTGACCAAGCTGTCGTTCATGTTGGCCGTCTGGTTCATCGGCTTCCTGAACGTCAACCTGGCGATTATCAACCTGTTACCGATCCCGGTGCTTGACGGCGGACATATCTTGTTTTCGCTCTGGGAGGCCGGCGCGCGGCGGCCCGTTCCCGAGAAGGTCGCCGGCGCGCTGGTCAACGTCTGTATGGCGCTTCTGATGGGGTTGTTGGTCTTCCTCAGCGTCCGTGATCTGGACCGCTTCACCACCTGGGGCGCGCGCGCGCGGCGGATGGTAAAGGGCAACCCGGATGCTTCGAGCCGAGAACCCGACGCGAACCCGGAAGAGACCGACCAACCGAACTCCGGTGCGCCGCCTTCCAGCCCGCCTGAGGCGCCGTCGGAGAACCGATGAGCGCTATCCCGTATTGTACCCGGCAGGTTTTCGTGGGCCGCGTCCCGGTGGGCGGCGGCGCCCCGGTCAGCGTTCAGACCATGACCAAGACCGACACCCGGGACGTTTCCGGCGCCGTGGCCCAGATTCGGGAAGTCGAGTCGCTTGGGTGCGACATCGCGCGGCTGGCGGTTCCGGACGAGGATGCGGCCAAGGCCCTGGTCGCAATCCGCAAACAAACGTCGATTCCGCTGATCGCCGATATCCATTTCAACCACCGGCTTGCGCTTGCGGCGCTGGACGCCGGGTTGGACGGCCTTCGGATCAATCCCGGCACCATCGGATCGCCGCGGCATGTCAAGGAACTCGCGCTGGCAGCCGAATCGCGCCGCGTTCCCATCCGGATCGGAGTCAATGCGGGCTCGCTCGAAAAGGAGTTGCTCGTCAAGCACGGCGGCATCACGGCCGAAGCGCTCGTGGAGAGCGCGTTGGGACACGTCCGCCTGCTGGAAGAGTTCGGCTTCGCGCGGATCAAGATATCCGTGAAGGCTTCGGACGCGCGTCGGACCGTCGAGGCATACCGGCTTCTCGCCGAACGGACGAACTATCCGCTGCACCTCGGGGTGACGGAAGCTGGAACCTTCCTGGCCGGCACGGTTCGCTCGTGCGTTGCCCTGGGAATCTTGCTGAGCGAAGGCATCGGCGACACGATCCGGGTTTCGTTGACCGACACGCCGGCCCGGGAGGTTCGAGTCGGGCTGGAACTGCTTCGCTCGCTCGGTCTGCGTGAACCGGGGTCGAGCGTGACGTCCTGTCCGACGTGCGGCCGGATCGAGGTGGACGTGATCGCGGCGGCCGGCCGGATCGAGGAGGAATTGGATCGGTACTACCGGCAGAACCCGAAGGCGCCGCGGCCCATGGTGGCGGTGATGGGCTGCCGGGTGAACGGTCCGGGCGAGGCGCTGGAAGCCGACATTGCCATTGCGGGCGGCCGGCGCAAATTCGCCCTGTACGTCAAGGGTGAACCGGTTGCCACGGTCTCGGAATCCGAAGCCGTCGCCTCTGTTTTGAGCCAAGTCCGGCAGTGGAAGGGGTAGGGGGGATCATCAATCCGCGAGTTTCTCGCGGATTGCCTTAGTTCCGTGGAGACGTTGCTCAAGGCTCCCGGAAAGATTTCTTCCCATTGTTCCATTATTCCATATATTCCTTGTCCTAGTATTGCAATGTTCCGAAATCGGATTCGTGAAAGGGGAGCAAATGGGACGGGTTTTACGCTATCCGGCGGCGGCGCCGGCGCTTGCGCTGGCCGCATTCTGCGCGGCGGTGTGGGCCCAGGCGATTGGGTTCGATTTTGTCTGGGACGACGCATACTACATAGAGCACAACGAAGCGTTACGCGTTCCGGGCCGCGTCGCCGACATCCTTGCGTCCGCCCTCGCGCAGAAGTCCATGCCGCCCTATCCCTACCGACCGCTGCGGACGCTGCACTTCGCGATGCTGACCTGGATCACGAGGACGCCCAACCCCTTGCTCTTTCACGTCGCGAACCTGATCTGGCACTACGCGGCGGCGCTGCTCCTCTACGCGCTCGCGTTCCGGTTGCTCGCGTTTCCAGCGCCTCCCCGTTGCCACCGCGGTCTGGCTTTCCTGGTCGCCGCGTTGTTCGCCGTTCACCCAGTGGCCTCCGAGGTGGCGCCATGGGCCAAGTCGCTGGACGACATCATGGCCACGGCTTTTGCGATGGCGGCGTTTCTCGCCGCGTGGAATGCCTGGACGGGGCCTGCGGATCGGCGCGGGTTCGGGCTGGTCCTGAGCGTGGCCTGTTTTGCCGCGGCCCTGTACGCCAAGGAATCCGTGGCAGGCCTGTTCCTGCTCTTTCTGTTTCCGCTCGCGCTGCCTTCCCGTCCGCCATGGCGCCAGTTCGCGGCCTGGCTGACCATGCATGGCGCGGTCTTGACCATTTTCCTGCTGACTCGCACGATCGTACTCCGCGCCGTGGCGCAAGTCCCGGCGCCGCTGTCCGGAACCTACGGCCAGACGCTCCTCGACATGATTCCCGTGGCGTGGCGCTACCTAGCCGTCATGCTGGGTATCCCGCCTTTTCTGCCGGACTACTCGTTCATGAAGGGTGGATACCGCGTCTTTTCGTTGTCGGTGATCGCGGGCGCTTTTTTGATCGGCCTGTCCGTTGCGACGCTTGCCTGGCGCCTGGCGCGGCGGCGCCAGGACGCGTGCGTGTGGTTCGGGTGTGCCTGGCTGCTGTTGGCGCTGCTGCCGGTTTCCAATCTGGCGCCGATGATGCAGTATTTCGCCGTCCGGTTTGCCTATCTGCCACTTGTCGGATTCCTTCTTATGGCGGTCGGGTTTCTGCGCGGGGCCGCCGCCGGGCGGACCGGCTGGGTCGTCGGCGTCGGCTTCGCCCTGGTCTTGCTGCTGGGCGCGGAAGCGTTTGTCGAGGCGGGAAAATGGCGTGACGGGCCCACCCTGGCCCGATTTGCCTTCACCCATTCGCCGCCGTCGGAACGGATCGTCGGCAACTACCTGGTCACTCTCTACAACGCCGGCGATTTTGAGGAGTTCGAGCGGCTCCACGCTCTCTATGATGCGTCGCTCGCGCGGACGGACGCCAACGTGGCCTGGGCGCAGGCCCGGAATCTCAGGCGCAAGGGGCAGTTCAAGGACGCGCTCGAGAAGATGGAGTCGCTCCGGCGCGCGGAACTGCGGCGCTATCCGAACTACCTCGCGGATCTCGGCGTGTTCTACGCCGAAGCGGGCGACTACGAGGAGGCGCGCGCGTGCTTCGAGCGGGTGATCAGCCGCTGGCCGTCGCACGTCAATGCCTGGCACAACCTTGGGATGACGCTGGCGGACCTCCAGAAGCCTCGGGAAGCGGTCGTGGCATTGGAGCAAGCGGTTTCCCTCGACCCGAAAAACGTCCGCGCGTGGCAGGGACTGCTCCGGTGCGCGGCGGCAACCCGCGACGGCAATCTGGCTGGAAGGGCCCTGGCTCGCCTGGCGGAGCTGGAGCCGAACAATCCCCGCTACCGAGGCGTGCTTCAAAGGCGTTGATTTATGGCTTGCGGGGCGGCGCGATTTTGCGTAGAGTCGGGCTTTCGCGGTTCGGAGACCGCCGATTACCCCGTGAGGCGGGCTTCGACGACGGCAATCGAAAACCGGGGAACAATACAAACCTCGGATTGCGGGCGGACGCGGGGCGCTCGTCTGCGATTCGTTGCCGGGCAGCAGGTTGCTGCCCGGATGAAGCCGACTTGCCCGGATGGCAGGGAGCAACCTCAATCCCACACTTCTTGTCGGACTGAGCAGGTTCTTTCCGCCCGCGCGGGCCGGCGAGGGGTCAGGCTAGAGGCATGGAACCACAGGCACAACAGCAGAAGAAGCGTGTAGAGTTCGACTTGTCGCAGTTCAGCGGCGACGACAAGACCGAGATGGCCGCCATGTACGAGCAGACCTTGAAGCATTTCACCGAGGGGTCCATCGTCTCCGGCAAGGTGCTCGAAGTCCGCAAAGACGAAGTGCTCATTGACATCGGCTACAAGTCCGAGGGAGTGGTTCCCGCGGGCGAATTCCAAAAGATCGCCGAGATCAAGCCGGGCGATCAGCTCGACGTCCTCCTCGCGGAGATCGAGGACGAGAACGGCATGGTCGTCCTCAGCAAGCAAAAAGCCGACGAGAAAATCCGCTGGGACCGCGTGCTGGCCAAACACCAGGAAGGCGCCGTGATCGAGGGCGTCATCCGGGCCCGCGTGAAGGGTGGACTCATTGTGGACATAGACGGCGTGGACGCGTTTCTGCCTGGCTCGCAGATTGACGTGACGCCGGTGCGCAACATGGACTCCTACGTGGGCGGCCGCTACGAGTTCAAGGTGATCAAGATCAACTCAGACCGGCGCAACATCATCCTTTCCCGGCGCGAGCTGATCGAGGAGCGGCTGGAAGGCAAGCGGCGCGAGTTGCTGGCCACGATTCAGGTTGGGCAAAAACGCAAGGGCCGGGTCAAGAACATCACCGACTTCGGCGTGTTCGTGGATTTGGTCGGGCTCGACGGGCTCCTTCATATCACCGACATGAGCTGGGGCCGCGTCAAGCACCCGTCGGACATGGTCACCCAGGGCCAGGAGATCGAGGTGGTCATTCTGGAAGTAGACCACGCCAGGGAGCGGGTGTCGCTCGGGCTCAAGCAGGCAACGCCGAACCCCTGGGACGATATTGAAGCCAAGTACCCGGTCGGCAGCCGCCTGCGCGGCCGGGTCGTCAGCCTGGCGCCGTACGGAGCTTTCGTGGAAATCGAGAAAGGCGTGGAAGGGCTGGTCCACGTTTCGGAAATTTCCTGGACCAGGCGGATCGGGCGGGCATCCGACGTGTTGTCGGTGGGCCAGGAAGTGGACGCGGTGGTGCTGGGGATCAACAAGCAGGAGCAGAAAATTGCCCTGGGCATCCGCCAGACAGAGGAGAACCCGTGGGACACTGTGCATGGTCGCTATCCGGTGGGTTCGCGCGTGACCGGCAAAGTGCGCAACTTCACCTCCTATGGCGCGTTCGTCGAGATGGAAGAGGGCATTGACGGCATGATCCACGTGTCGGACATGTCCTGGACCCGCAAGGTCAACCACCCGACCGAGGTGCTGGAGAAAGGGCAAACGATCGAAGCGGTCGTGTTGGAGGTGAACTCGGAGAAGAAGCATATCAGCCTGGGCCTCAAGCAGGTGCAGGAGGACCCCTGGAACCGGATTGTTGGGAATCTCAAGGTGGGTCAGGTTGTGAAGGGCAAGGTGACCAAGATCGCGTCGTTCGGCGCGTTCGTGGAAATCCAGGACGGGGTGGACGGGCTGGTCCATGTGTCGCAAATCAGCGAGAACCGCATGGAGAAGGTCAGCGACGCGCTGAAGCCCGGCCAGGAGGTCGAGGCGCGGATCGTGCGCATCGAAAAGGCCGAGCGCCGGATCGGGTTGAGCATCCGGGCCGTGGGGCTGCCGGAAGAGGAATTCATGCGGCAGCGCGAAGACATGTTCGACGACCCGAAGCCGGGCGAGGACATGGTGACGCTGGCCGGCGCCCTTGACCACGCGCTGGGCGGCGAGGAGTGGCGCCCGGGCCAGCGCGCCGGCGACAAGAAGCCCGAAGGTCCCGATCAAGACGCCGGGCCGTCTTCATGAAGAGGATGATCGACGCCTCACACCCGCGGAACCGTCATGCAAACCGGAAAACCACAAGAGGCGCAAAATTCACAAAGTTGGGTTGCGGGCACGGCCCGCGTTGTGTATGGATAACGTCATTGAGATTCTGAAGGCTCGGCATCTGTTCGAAGCCATGACCGATCCGGCCCTGGAGACCGCGCTTCGCAAGCCGGTCACGCTGTATGCCGGGTTCGATCCGTCGGCGCCGAGCCTGCAGGTGGGCAACCTGGCCACGATCATGGCGCTGGCGCATTTCCAGCAATGCGGCCACCGCGTTATCGCCGTGGTCGGGGGCGGCACCGGGCTGATCGGCGATCCGTCCGGCAAGTCCGCGGAGCGCGCGCTGCCGGACGTCGAAACGGCGCGGCGCAACGTGGAGGGAATCCGGGAAAACCTCTCCCGGTTCCTCGGCCAACCGGCGGCGCCGGCCCGAATCGTCGACAACCACGACTGGCTCGGCAACTTCGCGTTCATCGAGTTCCTGCGGGACGTGGGCAAGCATTTCCGGATGGGCGCCATGCTGGGCAGGGAAAGCGTTCGCGCCCGGCTTGCCGGCGAGGCGGGAATGAGTTTCGCCGAGTTCAGCTACCCGCTCCTGCAGGCCTGCGACTTTCTGAAGCTCTTCGATGCCGAGCAATGCGTTCTGCAGATCGGCGGCGCCGACCAGTGGGGGAACATCACGGCCGGCATTGACCTGATCGGCAGGCTGCGGAATGCCGTTGCCTACGGACTCACGCTGCCGCTTGTCTGCGACAGTAGCGGACAAAAGCTCGGCAAGAGCGAGGGCAATGCCGTGTATCTGGACGCCGCCCGGACACCGCCCTACGATTTCTACCAGTTCTTCCTGCGGACCGAGGACGTGGACGTTGTCCGGCTGCTCAAGATTTTCACGCTCCTGCCTCTTGAGGCTATCCACGATCTCGAAGCCTGCGTCCGTGAGCAACCGGAAAAGCGGGATGCGCAACGGCGGCTGGCCGATGAGGTCACGCGCCTGGTCCACGGCGAGGACGGGCTGCGGGCAGCCCGGATCGCCAGTTCCGTCCTGTTCGGCGAATCCATGGAAGGGCTGCGCGCCGAGGACTTGCTGCGTGTTTTTGCGGACGTTCCATCAAGGACGCTCTCGCGGGCGGAGGTCGAGGGCCGATCCGTGGTTGACGTTGCCGCGGCAAGCGGTCTGTGCGCGAGCAAGGGAGAGGCGCGGCGGTTGATCGAAAGCCGCGGCCTCTATCTGAACAACCGCCGGGTGGAAACGCCACGGACGCGGGTGGCGCTTTCCGACCTTCTGGACGGCCGTCTGCTCGTGTTTCGCTCGGGCAAAAAAACTTTTGTCCTGGTCGAGGTTTCGTAGTTGCAGGATGAAGCGGATTTCGTGTATAGCAACAGGCGCAATGGTTGACATGACAGCACATCGCCAACGTGGCGGAAGGGAGTAAATATGCGCAATTACGGAAAAGCGCTGTGGTCGGCGATCGGAGTAGCAGCGGTTCTGGCCGGGTGCGTCGAGGCTGCCTCAACGGTGGGAACGAGCACGACCACCAACGCGCTTCGCATATATCCCGCCCGCTACTGTCAATACGCGAACGGCCGCTATTGGACATGCTTCTGGAAGGATGACGGCGCCGTCTCCAACGCGGTCATCTGTTCTTCGGCGGATGGTGATACCTGGGCTTCCCAGGGCAACATATTCACCAATACGCCAGGTAACAATCACGGCATGTGGACAACAAGATTCATGGGGAACTACGTTTATGCGGCGAATACACGGGAGGATAGGGGGTTCTTCAGAAGGGGATTTCTTGAAAGCAGCGGGGCCGTCACATGGAGCGATCAAACAAGAACCGTAAATCCGTCGTTGATATGTGCGATGGGAGTGCTGGGGCTTGGCACAAATGACAATAATTATCCCTGGGTGGGAGTTCGGGCGCAAGAGATAAAAATGGCCGCTGCTTTGAGCACAAATCAAAGCGGTATTGGAACTTGGATTTCTTACTATCCTGTCTCTTCTTCCGTGCTTGAGGACTTCCCCGGAGGAAATGGCGGAGTTTTATTTTCCCTGGGTGGAAACAATATGGTTTTTGTTTATGGCCATTATGAGGACGAGCTGTCCGCCAACACCTATGATGCCTCCGGCAATACGTGGAATACGAACAATGAAGTGGTTGCCGGCGATCTCTGGGGCGGGTACCTCAATTATAATTATCCGTGGGGCGTGGTTCAAGACTCCTGCAGGAATCTCCACTTGATCTATGTCAATAACGCCGGGTCTCTCCATTATCGCTTGAGAACTTCGGGGCTTGCCGGAACGTGGTCAACCATAACCAACAGCGTCACCGGACTGACTTCTCACCGCAGGGCGGCCCTGAGCAGGGACAGTAGCGACAATCTCTATCTCTTCTACGACAAGAACGACAACAAGATATATTGCCGCAAGTACAATGGCCTGACCTGGGGCGCGGAGCAGAACGTAAAGACCGACGCCACTCCCATCGTCAGCGCGATCAGTTGCTATGAAGTGATGTCGAGTGGCCGCATTGGCCTGACGTGGGAGGAAGGGGCCGCTTCGCCGTACAATGTGGTGTTCCAGGAGTATGATGGCGGCGCGAGCCTTGTTCCCGTGGTGTGCAACGGGAGCGGCGCGAGCAATGTGGCGGCCACGAACGCCATGCTGAACGGACTATTGACCAGCACCGGCACGGCCCAAACGGCTGTGTGGGTGTTCTGGGGCGATAACGACGGCGGCACGGCGCCGATCGCCTGGGACCACGCGGTTGATTTCGGCGCGCGGACCCAGGGCGAGGCCATGGCATACTCGGCCTGCGGCCTCAATCCGAACGGCGTCTATTACTATCGTTTCTACGCCGAGAATGCGAACGGCGGAACCTGGGCGTCGTCCAGCGAAAGCTTCAACACGCTGCTGGACATGACGCGATTCAGTTGCCGGATGATGATCTCATTTACCAACTACAATCGCGCCGAGCCGTTGACCAACTTTCCGGCTCTGGTAACGCTCGGCGCGAATCTGACGGGCTTCGGCTACACCCAGTTCGTTTCTTCCGCGGGCGGCGACCTGCGGTTCACCGACGCCACGACGAGCAGCGCGCTGAACTACGAGGTCGAAAACTGGACCACGAACACGAACTCATACGTGTGGGTCCAGGTCCCGGTCTTCACGAACAACTGCCACATCTGGGCGTATTGGGGGAATCCGGTCGCGACCAATCCGCCGGCGTGCACGACCAATGGCGCCACGTGGGACACTTACTACAAGGGCGTTTGGCACATGGCCCAGACCAACGCGCTGGACTCCACCACCAACCGTCATCACGGTCAGGCGCAAGGCAGCGTGACGTTGGTTTCCACGGGCCTGGTGGACGGGGCGAACGAATTTGACGCCGATGTGGACTACGTGGCGGTGGCGGACAGCGCGGATTTCACCTTGTCCGGCGACTACACCGTGAGCGCGTTGATTCTGTCGCATGCCCTTGCGGACTGGGAAATCTTTATGGGCACCTACTGCAACCTCGGACTCGGATTCGTATTTGGCTTGCGCGACAACGTGAACAACACGCTGAGTTTCAGGGATAGTGCAGGGTGGCAACTGAGTACGCTGGCCATACCCGACTGGGAATGGAAGTACGTGGCCTATACCCGGCAAGGCACGAACGGCATTTTCTTTGTGGACGGGACCAACGCGGCCACGATCGCTACGGCTGCGGCCGGCACGGACGGCAAGGATCTTTATCTCGGCGGCGGCGGCGCCGGGTACCCAGCGTATAAGTTTGACGGGTTGATAGACGAGGCGCGCATTTCGTGGTGCCGACGCTCCACGAACTGGATATGGGCGGAATGCCGGAACATGGCGTCGAATTCGTGGTTCAACTCCTATTCCACCGTGGAGTCGCTTCTGCGGGTGCGCAACCTCGCGGCGACCGGCATCACCTGGAGCAACGCGACCATGCGCGGCGAGATATTGAACACGGGCGGGACGAATCCGGACGTGTTTGTGTGCTGGGGCACAAATGACTACGGCACGGCCGGAACCGGGAGTTGGGAGCACACGGAGTCGCTCGGCAACGGCTACGGCGCCTGGGCGACGTTCGAAACGAATATCACCGGCTTGATTTCCAACACGCTGTACTACTATCGTTGCTATGTAACCAATTCCACCGGCGAGGACTGGGGCAATCCGGCGAAGAGTTTCCGATCCAGCGGCGCGCCGGCGATCAGCAACCGCATGGCCACGAGCATCTCGCAGACCGCAGCGACGCTCAACGGGTATCTCGCCTGCGGGCCGGCGGATGTGACGTTCTACTGGGGGCTGAGCGACGGCGTGGAAACACCGGGCTCGTGGGCCAACACGAGCGCGGTCGGCTCCGCGAAAGCCGGCTGGGTCTCGACAACGGTCACGGTGCTGGCGGGCGGGACCTACTACTACCGCTGTTACGCCACGAACGAGTACGGCTTTGACTGGGCGAACGACACCACGAACTTCGCTACGCTGCCGGCGCTGCTGCGGCTGAACGCGAACGCGTCCAGTTTCATGGAGCCCGGCGGGACCGTGACGGTAACGGCGCGGCTGGACGTGACCGCCGTGTCCAATGTGACGGTGAACTTCTCGTTCGAGGGCACGGCGTCGTCGAATGTGGACTACGCGATGTCGGCCACGAGCATCACGATTGCGGCCGGAAACCCGGCCGGAACGATCGTGCTGACGGGAATAGACGATTCGGACTTGGAATCGGCGGAGACCGTGACGGTGCGGATTGCCAGTGTCGTGGCGGCGGAGGCGCGGCAGCCGAATAGCGCGACGATAACGCTGTACAGCGAAGACCCGCAGATCACCAACACCGGCGCGACGAGCGTGACGGCCACGAACGCCACGCTGAACGGCAACTTCGTTTACGGCTACACGGGCACGGTGTATGTGTTCTGGGGAGACGCGGACGGCGGGACGAATCAGGCGTCGTGGGGCAACACGAACAACCTGGGGCCCCGGAGCGAAGGCGCATTTTCGATCGCGGTGAGCAATCTGTGGGCGAACAAGACGTATTACTACCGCTGTTACGTGACCAACGATTGGCACATCGACTGGGCGGATTCCACCACGAACTTCACGACGCCGGCGCCGAACGTGACGATCGGCGACGCGACGGTCACGGAAGGGAACAGCGGCACGACAAACTTGACGTTCGCTCTAACCCTGTCGGCGCAGAGCGCGACGAACGTGTGGGTTGTCTACGCGACGGCGGACGGGACCGCCGTCGCCGGGACCGACTATACAGCCGCGAACGGGCTCGTCCTCTGTAGCGCGGGCGAGACGACCAAGACGGTGACGGTGACGGCGATTGGGGACACGTTGAACGAATGGCCGTCCGAGTTCTTCTACCTGAATGCGACCTCGGCGACGAACGGCGTGATATCCAGAAACGGCGTCGGGACGATCACGGACGACGATTCGGGCATGTCCGAGTGGGCGCGCCGGATGCGGATTTCGTTCACCAACTACAACCGAACCGAACCGCTGACGAACTTCCCGGCGCTGGTGGTGTTCAAAACGAGCCTGACCGGGTTTTCGTACAGCCAGTTTGCGTCAACCAACGGGTACGATCTGCGGTTCACGGACGCCACGACGACGAACCCGCTGAACTACGAGATCGAAAGCTGGGCCACGAACACAAACTCATACGTGTGGGTCCAGGTCCCGATCTTCACGAACAACTGCCACATCTGGGCGTATTGGGGGAATGCCGATGCGACAAGCGTGTTGCCCTGCACGACGAATGGCGCAACGTGGTCGAGCAGCCACCTGGCAGTGTGGCATCTGCATACCACAAATGCCGCATCGCGGTTTCCGGACTCCACTACCAACCAGTTCGGCGGGATAAATTCCGGTTGCGCGAACGTGTCCGGGCAGATCGCCGGAGCACAGAGTTTCATCGACGGTTCCTCGGACATCAACATCACCGGCATTGCGCACGCCGGCGGCGCGAACAGCAATCGGAACTATACCTTCTCCTACTGGTTGAAGACCACAACAACATGGAACTATGCCCGGCTGACCTATATTGTGACCGGTCCGCTTATCATGGACATCACCACCAGCGGCACACAGATTCGGTACCACGATGGGACATGGCGGACGCCGTATGGAACGAACCTGAACGACGGCGCGTGGCATCATGTGGCCATTGTTCTGAACGGGGCGTCCTCACTGGGCGCCATTTACGAGGACGGCGTGGCCATGGGGACGGGCATCGCCTACGCTCCGAAAGACATCGGAGGAGATGCCTGCATGGGCAGCGGCGGCGGCTGCGACTACGTCGGCTTCATGGACGAAGCGAGGGTCGAGACAGTGGCCCGTTCTTCCAACTGGGTCTGGGCCTGCTGGCTGAACGCGGCGTCGAACGCCTATTTCAACACCTATGGCGACGGCTTCGCCAATACATATCCCACCGTCTTCGTCTGGCGTTGAGCAGGGAACGGCGTCGCGGAGCTCAAGGAAACGCGGAACGCGGGCCGGCTGCCTGTTCGCGAGGGTCGCGTGGTGACGGCGCGTTCTGCCGATGCGGGCTGATCTTGGGCAGTGCGGCGCCTGTGTGAACGTGGACATTTTCGCCGCGCGGAAAATCGAGGAAGCACCGGGCCACGTCAACCATGCGGGTGTCCTCGTCCATCACAATCATCCCGCCTGAGCCCATGATGGAGCCGGCCTCGGTCAGGAGCTTGTAGTCTATCGACAGATCGAGGAGCGAGGCCGGGATGCAACCTCCGGAAGGACCGCCGGTCTGGACCGCCCTGAATTTTCTGTCGTTTTGGATTCCGTCGTCGAAGTCGAAACCGGTCCCCGCGCGGAGCATCAGGCGCACGCGGCAGGTCTTCATAGGGTCTGCTCACCGCATATGGCCGGCGCGTAATCCGCGACGATCTTCCCATTCTGAACATGTTCGGCAAGGAGCAGGTGATGGACGTCAAGATATACAAAGACTTGATGGGAGAAAACGCGAAGTGGGCGGCGGAGACTCGCGCGACCCTGGCAGGGAAGCGCGCGCGCATGATCAACCTGATCGGCTCCCCGGGCTGCGGCAAGACCCTGCTCCTGGAGAAAAGCGCCGAGCGGCTGCGCCCGGCGACCCGCTTCGCGGTGCTGGAGGGCGACGTCGAGACGACCCGCGACGCGGAGCGGCTCGCCAGCCTGGGCGTGCGGGTCAGCCAGCTTCTGACCGGCGGCGCCTGCCATCTGGAGGCCAAGCTCGTCCACGCGGCGCTCAACGATCTGCCGCTCGACGCGCTGGACCTCGTGGTGGTCGAGAACGTCGGGAACCTCGTCTGCCCGGCCGAGTTCGACATCGGCGAGCACGCCAAGGTGGCCGTGCTCAGCGTGACCGAGGGCGAGGACAAGCCGCTGAAGTACCCGCTGCTGTTCCGCGAGGCGGGCGCGCTCGTGCTGACCAAGACGGATCTTCTGCCGCATCTGACGTTCGACCTGGAAGCGTGCCTCGGCTTCGTCCGCCGGATCAATCCGGCCCTGCCCGTGTTCCAGGTCTCCGCGCTGCGCGGGACCGGGATGGACGCATGGGTGGGGTGGATGCGTCGCGGAGGGTGAACGGCGCCCACGATGAAACGGAGAATTCGCATCCGCGTGTCGGGCCGGGTCCAGGGGGTGGGGTTCCGGCCCACGGTCTACCGGATGGCGGTGGCGCGGGGCCTGGCCGGCTGGGTCCGCAACGCGCCCTCGGGCGTGGTGATCGAGGCGGAAGGGGAAGACGCACCTCTCGAGCGCTTCGTCGCCGACCTGCGCGAGCGCCCGCCCCGCCAGGCGCGCATCGATAACCTGGCCGTCGAGGACGCGCCGCCCGCAGGCGGCGAAACCTTCGAAATCCTGACCAGCCAGCGCTCCGGCGATCTGACCGTGGGCCTGCCGCCCGACCTCGCCACCTGCGACGCCTGCCTGGCCGAGTTGACCGACCCGAACGACCGCCGGCGCCGGTACCCGTTCATCAACTGCACGGACTGCGGGCCCCGCTTCACCGTCGCCCGCGAGCTGCCCTACGACCGGGAGCGCACCTCCATGGCCGGCTTCCGGATGTGCCCCGCGTGCAGCCGGGAGTTCGGCCGGCCCGGCGACCGCCGGTTCGAGGCCCAGCTCGACGCCTGCCCCGTGTGCGGCCCGCGGCTGACGCTTCTGGACGCGGCCGGCGCCGGCCTGCCGGGCGAGCCCTTGCGCGAGGCGGTCCGGCTTCTCCGCGAAGGCCGCATCCTCGCCGTCAAGGGCGTGGGCGGCTATCACCTGTGCTGCGACGCCTGCCGGGACGCGGCCGTGGAACTCCTGCGCGAGCGCAAGAGCCGGCCGCACAAAGCCCTGGCGGTCATGTTCCGCTCGCTCGATCACGCGCGGGAGCACTGCCGGATAGGGCCGGAAGAGGAGCGGCTGCTGGTGAGCGCCGCCCGGCCGATCGTCATCCTGAAAACCATTCCGGAATCCGGCCTGTCCTGCCTGCTCTCGCCGGATACGCGCGATGTCGGCGCGTTTCTGCCCTACACGCCGCTTCACCACCTGCTGCTCGCGGAGGTGGCGCCGCTGGTCATGACCAGCGGCAACCGGGCCGAAGAACCCATCGCGCGGGACGAAGCGGAGTTGCGGCGCATCCTGGGCCCCATCGCGGACCACGCCCTCGCGCACGACCGCCCGATCGTCCGGCGCTGCGACGATTCCGTGGTCCGCGTGGCGGACGGTTGCCCGCTGTTCATCCGCCGCTCGCGTGGCTACGTGCCCGATGGGATTTCACTGCGGGGCGAGTCGAGTGGGGAGGGGCCTGCCGCCGATTCCATCCTGGCCTGCGGGGCGGACCTCAAGAACACGTTCTGCGTGAGCCGGGGGACGCTGGCGTTCGTGTCGCAGCACGTCGGCGACCTCATGGACCCGCGGAACGAGGAGTTCTTTCACGAGGCGGTCGCCGACCTCTGCCGGCTGCTGGGGGTGACGCCGGCGTTGGTCGCGCGCGACCTGCATCCGGACTACGTCTCCACGCGGCAGGCGGGGCGTTACCCGGACGCGCGCCACGTGGCAGTACAGCATCACCACGCGCACATCGCGGCCTGCATGGCCGAGCACGGGCTCGACGGCTCCGTGATCGGCGTGGCCCTCGACGGCTTCGGCATGGGAGACGACGGCACCTTCTGGGGCGGCGAGTTCCTCGCCGCCGGCCGCGGCGCATACCGGCGGGTCGCGCGCTTCAAGCCCTACCGGATGCCCGGCGGCGACGCCGCCACCGAACATCCGGAGCGGATGGCCTACAGTTGCCTGCTCACCGAGCTGAACGGGGACGAGGACCGGATCGCGCGCCTGCTCCCGGGCCTGGGCCCGGACCTCCGAGCGGCCCTGCGCCGGATGGTGGAAGGGGGCGCGCGATCGCCCTTGACTTCCAGTGCCGGACGCCTGTTTGATGTGGTGTCGGCCATGCTGGGCGTGTGCGGCGCGATTACCTACGAGGCCCAGGCGGCGGTCCGCCTCGAGGCGGCGGCCGAGGGCGTCGCGGCCGCGGCGCCGTACGGATGGCTGATGGCGGGCGACACGCTGGATTTCGGCCCCGCGCTGCGCGAGATCGCCGAAGACATCGAGGCCGGCCGGGATCGCGGCGCGATCGCGGCCGGTTTCCACGAGACCGTCGCCGCGGCCTGCGCGCGCGCCTGCGAAACCATCCGCCTGCGGGAGCGGTTGGACCGGGTGGCGCTCTCGGGCGGTTGTTTTCAGAACGCGCGCCTGCTCGGCGGCCTGACGCGGGAGCTGCTGGGACGCGGGTTCCGCGTCTATTCGCACGCGCGACTGCCGCCGAACGACGCCTGCATCAGCTTGGGCCAGGTGGCGATTGCCCGCGAACTGGCGCGCGAGGATTGAAGAATGTGTCTCGCTGTACCCGCCAAGATCGTTGAGTTGACCGGGCAGGACGCCGTTGTGGAAGCGGATGGCGTCCGACGCCGGTGCAACGTGACCTTTGTCCATGAGCCCCGGCTCGGCGACCACGTGCTGGTTCACGCCGGCTTTGCGATCCAGAAATGGTCCGAGGAGGACGTCCGGGAATACGACGCGATCATGCGCTCGATCAACGCCGGCGGGCCCGCCCAGCCATGAGCATCCAGGGACACATCGCCGAAATGCGGCGGCTGGCCGGCCGGATCGGGCGGCCGGTGCGGTTCATGGAGGTCTGCGGAACGCACACTGTCACGGGCTTCCGCTCCGGTCTACGCTCCCTGCTCCCGCCCGGCGTCCAGTTGCTTTCCGGGCCCGGCTGTCCGGTGTGCGTGACGCCCACAGGCTACGTGGACCGCGCCATGGCCATGGCTGCCCGGCCCGGCGTGGTCCTGGCCACGTTCGGCGACATGGTCCGTGTGCCCGGCGCGCGCGGCTCGCTCGAACGCGCCCGGGCGGAGGGCGCGCGGGTCGAGGTCGTCTACTCCCCGGCCGACGCGCTGGAACTGGCGAAGGCGCGGCCGGCCGCGCGTATCGTGTTCCTGGGCGTCGGCTTCGAGACCACCGCGCCGTCAGTGGCCTGGACGATCCGGCAGGCGCGGGCGGACCAAACCGCCAACTTCCTGGTGGCCTGCGCGCACAAGACCATACCCGAGGCCATGGGCGCCTTGCTCGACGGCGGGGCCGCCCTGGACGGCTACCTGTGCCCCGGCCACGTCAGCGTGATCATCGGCGCCGGCGCCTACGAGCCGCTCGCCCGCGCGCACCGCGTCCCCTGCGTCATTGCCGGCTTCGAGGCGGCGGACATGGCCGAGGGACTCGTCATGCTGCTGCGCCAGGTGGCCGAGCGGCGGGGCGAAGTGGAGGTGCAGTACCGCCGGAGCGTGACGCGGGACGGCAACCCCGGCGCGCAGGCCGTCTGCGGCGAGGTGTTCGAGAAGTGCGACACGGAATGGCGCGGACTGGGGATCATCCCGGGCAGCGGGCGCCGGATTCGCGAGGCGTTCGGCCGGCACGACGCCGAACGAGTGCTGGGCAAGGACATTCCCCAGGCGCCTGCGGCGGACGCGCGCGGCTGTCGCTGCGGCGAGGTGCTGATGGGCAAGGTGTCGCCCGACGCCTGCGGATTGTTCGCCCGGGCGTGCGCGCCGGCCACGCCCGTGGGCCCCTGCATGGTCTCCAGCGAGGGCGCCTGCGCCGCCTGGCACAAGTACGGGACGAAATGAAGACTCAAGAGATTATCCTGATGGGGCATGGAGGCGGCGGGTTGCTGACCCGGCAATTGATCCGGGACCTCATGGTCCGCGAACTCGGGAATCCCGCGCTCAACACGCTGGACGACGGCGCCTGCGTGACCGTGCCGGAGCAGTACCTGGTCCTGACCACCGACTCCTACGTCGTTCAGCCGATCTTCTTCCCGGGCGGCGACATCGGGAAGCTCTCCGTCTGCGGCACGGTCAACGACCTGGCCATGCAGGGCGCCGCCCCGCGCTACCTGACCCTCGGTCTGATCCTGGAGGAGGGATTGCCCGTGGCGGACCTGGGCAGGGTGATCCGCTCGGTCGGCGCGGCTGCCCGGGAAGCCGGCGTGCTGGTGGCGGCGGGCGACACCAAGGTGGTGGAGCGCGGGCATCCCGGCCGGGCCGGCCGGCCGGGGCTCTTTATCAACACGGCCGGACTGGGCGCGCGGAAGCCGGGAGTGGACGTCTCGGTCTCGAACGCCCGGCCCGGCGACGCCGTGATCGTCAGCGGGACGATCGGCGACCACGGAATGGCGATCATGAACGCCCGCGAGAATCTCGGCCTGGAGTCGGCGCTCGAAAGCGACGTGGCCGCGCTATGGTCGCTGATCGGGCCGCTGCTTGATGTCGTGCCCGGCGTGCGCTGTCTTCGCGACCCGACACGGGGTGGAGTGGCGGCCGCGCTGGTGGATATTGCCGAGTCGTCGTCGTGCGGGATCCGGATTCGCGAGGAGGCGCTGCCCGCGCGGCGGGAGGTGCGTGGGGCATGCCAGCTTCTCGGCCTTGACCCGCTGAACGTGGCCAACGAGGGCAAAGCCGTGATCGTGTGCCGGGCGGAAGATGAGGCGGCCGTTCTCCGGGAGCTGCAACGGACGGCCCTCGGCCGGGCTGCGGCCGTCATCGGCCGGGCGACCGACCGGCACGCCGGCGCCGTGGTCATGGAAACCCGCGCGGGCGGCGAGCGGATGGTGGCGCTGCCCACGGGCGAGGATCTCCCGCGGATCTGCTGAGCGGTGTCTGGGTCGTTTGCCCGTGCTCGGCCAAGCCAGTTGGGAATAGCGCGTGTTTGCGGTTACGACAACAGGTGAGCCCCGGCTCTGCCGGTGGTCTCTGACTGTTCCGGTTCACTCGCTGTTCCAACCACCAAATCGCTCTGGCGTTTCCGGACGTGAAGGAGTATGAAATAGGCAAGGTGAACAAACAATTCAGGACGGGAATAGAGAGGATTCTGATCAAGGGAGACCCTATTCACTAGACGAGGCCTGCCCCCCTGGCCATAAACCGAAAACCTAACCATGCCACGAAACAGTCAGATCCGAATGCACGAACTCGAGTTCTGCAGCGAGGTCAAATCCTTTTGCGACGCGCTGTTCACGACCCACCCCGAATGGCCCTTCTCACATGCCACGATCGAACAGTACGGACGCGGCAACTACCGACGGAGCGACCTCCGCTTCTTCCAGAGGGGAAGCCAGACTCCGGTGCTATGTGGCGAAGTGAAGATGCCGGGCACACCGGAAGGCCGTTCTCCCTACGACGCCGCCCTCATGCAGGATGCATTCCAGAAGGCCGATAATATCCAGTGCCCCTATTTTTTCACTTGGAACGTAAACACCTTCGTCCTGTTCGACCGCAGCAAGTGGCAGGCACCCATGATCGAGCGGCGAGTGCGACCTTGGGACCTGAATCTGCAGCTCAGGCGCGCTGCCGATTGTCGCCGCCCCGAAGTACTGCCGACCATACGCGACAGGTTTCTGCCAGAACTCTTCGCGCTCCTCGCACATATCCTCATACACAAGAAGACGGACTGGGGGTTAACTCCCGACGCCGCCTTCATCCATTCCCTGGAAAGCCATCTGGATTGGCCGGTCGTTGGCACCAGCGACTACCTCGCGGAGACCTGTCGGACGGACCGCAGCTCTTCGGCGAGACTCCAAGCCTGGCTGGCGGGCGACATGGGATGGACCTTCGACCCCGACAACGCCGATGACTGGCGCAGGACCCTCGACCGCGCCGCCCGCACCCTCTGTTATGTCTTCTGCAACCGCGCCATCTTCTATGAGGCAATCCGCGCCAGGTACCCGGGCAATCTGACGGCGCTCAGCATGCCCTCCGGAAGTCGCCACGGACACGAAGGCATCTACCAGTATTTCCGTGGTCAGTTCCACCAGGCCGTCATCGAGAGCTGCGACTACGAGCCCATCTTCTACCCCGACGTCGAGGACCGGGTCGGTTCTCTCGTCTTCGCCTCGCCGATGGCCCGCCAGGGTTGGCGCGGTGTCTTCGCAAACCTTGAGCACTACAACTTCCGCGATATCCCCTACGACATCATCGGCGGCATTTTTCAGCGGCTGATTGCCCCCGAGGAGCGTCGGAAGTTCGGCCAGTTCTTCACCAACGAAGACATCGCGGATATCATCAATGCCTTCTGCATCCACCGCGCGGGCGACAAAGTCATGGACCCCGCCTGCGGTTCCGGCAGTTTCCTGATACGCGCCTACTACCGCAAGGGCTGGCTGGCCGAGCGGCGCCGCGCGCGCCAGCGCACCGCCGACAGTCACCGCCATCACCAGGAACTCCTGACCGATATCTACGGCTGTGATATCGCTCTTTTCGCCGCGCACCCGGCGACACTCAATCTGGCAGCCCGCCAAATCCACGAGGAGGAGAACTACCCGCACATAGCGCGCGGAAACTTTTTCGAGGTCATCGAGCACAGGGACAACTTCTGCCGTGTCCCGTCGGCCCTCCGCAATGCGGACGGGAGTCGCGGGCGCGTCGCTGTGCCTCTGCCGAGGGTGGACGCCGTCGTCGGCAACCCCCCGTACGTGCGGCAGGAGTCCATTGAAAAACGCAGCGAACTCAAACGTCGCGCCGACGAGTCCAAGACGGAGTTTGAGGGCCGAAGAAAGAACACCAAGGAGCACTTCCAGGAACTCTGTTCCCGCCTGTGGCCGGGCCTCAAACTCACCGGGCGGAGCGATCTTCACTGCTATTTTTGGCCGGCGGCGGCATCTCTCCTCAACGAGAACGGTTATTTTGGATTCCTCACGTCGTCCAGTTGGCTCGATGTCGAGTACGGGTTTGCCCTGCAACGGTGGATACTCCAGAACTTCAAATTGCTTGCGGTGATCGAGAGCCTGGATGAGCCTTGGTTCCCGGATGCGCGCGTCAAAACGGCCATCACGATTCTGCAACGCTGTTCGGATGGGGAGCGCCGAATGGCCAACCTTACGCGTTTCGTCCGACTGCTGAAACCTGTGGCCGAGATCCTGGGCGACGACCGCCCCGCAGGTGACGAGTCCGCGCGACAGAAGGCTGCGGAGCAACTGAGGAGTCGGATCCTCAACGTGGATTCGCCGAACAAACCTTACGCGGATGCTCTTCTTCGCGTCATGCCCGTCCCCCAGAGACAATTGTGGGACGAAGGCGTGCGCGCCGGCTGGTTGTTTTGGGATGAGGATTTCGACTCAAACGACGTTCACAAAGATGAAGATACGGAACCCGGTCGCGTCAAAGAGACCCACGCCATGTATGAGATAGGAAGGGGCTATGTGGCCGGGAAATGGGGCCGTTTCATCCGCGCCCCCGACCTCTACTTCCGCCTGATCCGTGAATACGGCGACCGCTTCGTGCGCCTCGGTGAAGTGGCGGAAATCAAGCGCGGCATCACCAGCGGTTGCGACGCTTTCTTCATGCCGCGCGATGTCACCGAGGAAGTCCTTGCCGAACTCGCCAAGGGACTACCCTGGCGCGACGTCGGGCTTCTAACCCCCTGCAAACTGAAGGAACTCGAGGAAGGCAAGGTCCGAATCGTGCGGGCTGGAGACAACACCCTCCATCCGATCGAGCGGGAGTTCGTCCGCCCCGAAGTCCACAGTCTCATGGAGGTGGATCGTCCGGTCATCCGGACCGCCGACCGCAACCGTGTTGTGCTCTGGGTGAACCAGGAGTTGCAGGAAATCGCCCACACCTATGCCGCGAAGTACATCCGGTGGGGCGCGCGCGGGACGTTCGCGTCGAAGAAGTCCAAACCGGTCAAACTTCCTGAGCGCTCGACTTGCGCGGCGCGCCCTCTTTGGCATGACCTCACCAACATCGAAACCGGCCTCGTGTTTTGGCCCATGGCCCAGAAGTATCGTCACATCGTGCCGTTGAACCCGGACAAATTGGTGTGCAATCACAATCTCTTTTACGTTTCTCCGCGGTCGTTGAATAGTCAGGAACGGACGGTTCTGGCCGCCGTTCTGAACAGCACGATTCTCGCCCTGATGAAGTGTTTCTACGGACGCTACGCCGGAACAGAGGGCACGCTGAAGACAGAGGTGGTTGATACGGTTTTGCTGGAAGTCCCCGACCCGCGCGGCGTTTCACCCGCCCTTGCTCAACGCATGAGCGAAGCGCTCGGCGCCATGGCGTGTCGCGATGTCACGCATCTCGTTCAGGAGTCTATGCTGCGCTGCCACAGCGAACAACACATGCGGGAGATTCTGGCGCGGCCGGTGGAACTCTCCAGAGAACTCCAGCAGTCGGATCGCCGCATGCTGGACGACGCTGTTTTCGAAATGATTGGCGTCAACGACGCGACTCATCGCGCGCGAACGCTCGACGAACTCTACATCGAGACTGCGAGATACTACCGTTATCAACGCGCGCAGGACATTCAGACTTCTGAGAATCGGGCGGAGGCCGGCCGCGGACAGATCGGTCCCCGCGACCTTGCGGCCAGCGTCTGGGATTCGCTGTCCGCGGAAGAGAAGGGCCAACCTGTCGCCGACTGGATCAAGGACCGTTGGGACGACACGGTCACGGTCGAGATCCCCGACGGCAAGCCGTCCGCCCTGGGTTCCGACGACATGTTCGATCCCTCAGCCGTCGCCTTCAGACAGGGCGCTAATGGCATCAAACGCGCGTATGCCAATCCTGGCCAAGCCGCTCTGGTGGCGACGTTGGCCGACCTGGAGATACGGGGCGAGGTGGCCGTGCCCCAATCGGCGCAAGAGTGTCGGGAATGTCGGCAGGAGTTGCAGAAACGCCTGAACGCCGCGCGCCAACGGTTCACGGAACTCGCGGCCTCCCGCACAGGCCAGGTCCCCATGCAGGAGAGAGTGGTCTTCACTCTCATTCACTGGCACACGCACGGGCAGGATTGACCGAACCGCAAGAGGAGACTGGCGGCGCACTACGGGCGGGCTGTTTCCGCCAGGAGCTTATTGATGGAGGCGGCGGCGCGCCGGCCTTCGCCTGGCCAGGCGGCTCCGCGGGGGAAAAGAGTTGATTTTCCCGGGGGAGACCGACTACAAATCTCGATTTGCGGTTCGGGTGGCTCTGAAGACGCAATAGTGATCTGCATAGGGGATGATAGGCCATGAAGTTGAGAACAGCCAGGGACATTATGACCACGGCGGTCATCACCGCCGATCCGGACATGCTGCTGACCGACGTCATCAAGCTGCTCCTCCGCTGGCGCATCAGCGGCGTCCCCGTGGTGGACGCCACCGGCCGGCTCGTGGGCGTGATCACCGAACACGATGTCATGAACTTCGCCTTCAGCGGGAATGCGCGGGATACGCGCGTCAGCGAGGCCATGACCAAGGACGTGACGGTCTTCCCGCCCGACACGCCGGTGGAGGCGCTGGCGAACTGGTGCGCGTCCAAGCGGATCCGGCGGGCGCCTATCGTGGAGGACGGGCGTGTCGTGGGAATTGTCAGTCGCCATGACATCCTGCGGGAAATGAACCGAGTCTACGACCGTTTCTAGGAGAACACCGGGGCGGACCCCGCGAAGGTCAGCCCGCTGCCTTGATCGAAGAAAGCGGGGGAACGTATGCGCATGAAGAGCGTGAGCGCGAAAGCGCTGCTGGACTGGGTGGACGATCTGATCCGGAAGCGGCGGGTCATGGGCGCGCAGGCCCGGGACGACCGGTTCACCTGGGGCCCCCTGGCCAGGGCAGCCGACCTCAGGCTGGACTATGACGTGACGCTTCTGCCGCCCAAGGTGTTTCTGCAGCCGCCGCGCGAGAAGTTGCTCGAGTTCAGCCGCGCGGGCGGCTACACGAGCTGCGTGGAGGCCGAGCCGTTCGTCCTGCTCGGCGTGCATCCCTACGACCTGGCAGCCATCCGGCAGATGGACGAGGTCTTCTCCCAAGATCATGCCGACGCGCGCTACCTGAAGCGGCGGGAGGCCGCAACGATCGTGGCGGTCGACGTGCAGGCGGTGTCGGCCAACACCTTTGCCGGGCACATGGGCGCCTCGCACGTCGAGACGGGCTACGACATCCTGCTCACCCGAATCGGCGATGGCTACGTGGCGGAGCTGGCGACGAAGAAGGGCGAGGCGATTGCCGGGGCGCTCGCCTCGGCCGCCGACGCGGACGCCGCCGCGCAGGAAGCGCGCCGCGAGGTCTGGGCCCAAAACGCCCAGCGCCTGAAGAAGCATGAGCTGAAGGCGGCGCCTGCGGACTGGCCCGGCCTGCTCCGCAAAGGCTACGAGCACTCCGTGTGGGAGGAGAAGGCGAAGCTGTGCTTCTCCTGCGGCTCCTGCACGCTGACCTGCCCGACCTGCTATTGCTTCGACGCGCGCGAAGACGTGGGCTGGAGCCTGGCCCGGGGGACGCGCGTCCGGATATGGGACAGCTGCATGCTCGCGGACTTCGCCAAGGTGGCCGGGGGCCACAACTTTCGGAAGAACAAAGCGGACCGGTACCGCCACCGCTACTACAGGAAAGGACAGTACATCCCGGAGAAAATCGGCGGGCAGATCGCGTGCGTGGGATGCGGCCGCTGCATCACGGCGTGCGTTGCGCGCATCGCCAACCCGGTGGAAGTCTTCAACCGACTCGCGGAGGCGCGCTGATGGCCAAGAAGAAGACAAGCGCAGGCGGAACGGACATCTACCTGCCCGAGATGGCGACCGTGGTCCGATCGGCGCCGATGACCGAGCTCGATCGGTTCCTCGAGTTCCGGCTCGACTCCGGCAGGGAGCTCGGGCACCGGCCCGGGCAGTTTGTGGAACTGTCGGTGCTCGGTGTCGGCGAGGCGCCGATCTCGATCTCCTCCTCGCCGACCCAGGCGGGCAGCTTCCAGATGGTCGCGCGGCAGGTCGGCAACGTGACTCGCGCGCTGCACGCGCTCGCGGCGGGCGAGAAGGTCGGCATCCGCGGGCCGTTCGGCACGGAGTTCCAGGTGGATGGCGCCATGAAGGGCAAGGACCTGCTGTTCATCTGCGGCGGCATCGGCCTGGCGCCCGTGCGCTCCGCCATCAACTACGTCATGGACCGCCGCGCCGACTACGGGAAGGTCACGATCCTTTTCGGCGCCAGGACGCCGGCCGAGCGGCTCTTCACGGAGGAAACCCGCCGGTGGGCGGCCGCGCCCGGCGTGACCTACCAGGAAACCGTGGACCGCGGCGACGAGGGGTGGACGGGGAACGTCGGCGTGATCACCACGTTGATGCCCAGGCTGGCCGTGGACCCCGGCCGGACCGTGGCGGTCATCTGCGGCCCGCCGGTCATGTACAAGTTCGTCCTGCTCGAGCTCCGCAAGCTGAAGATTTCCGACGCGAACGTCTACGTGTCGCTGGAGCGCCACATGAAGTGCGGCGTGGGCAAGTGCGGCCACTGCCAGGTCAATGGAATTTACGTGTGCCAGAAGGGGCCGGTCTTTCGGTATTCCGACGTGGCCGAAGTCAGGGAGGCGATTTGACGAGCAAGCCGAGAGTGGCCATCTTTGATTTTGCCTGCTGCGAGGGCTGCCAGCTTCAGCTAGTGAACCTGGAGGAGGAGCTTCTGGACCTGATTGCCGTGGTCCAGCCCGTCCAATGGCGCGAAGCCATGACCGAGCACAGCGAGGACTACGACATCGCCATCATCGAGGGCTCCATCACCCGGGCCCAAGACGAGGAGCGCCTCAAGGAGATCCGGGCCCGGGCCAAGGTCCTGATCGCGCTCGGCGCCTGCGCCGCCATGGGCGGGGTGAATAGACTGAAGAACAACTTCACGATGGACGATGTCCGCGCGCGCGTGTACGGAAAGGACTCGGCCATGCCGCACTTGGACACCCAGCCGACCAAGGCCGTCGGTGAGGTCGTCAAGGTGGACTTCGCCGTGCACGGCTGCCCGATCACGAAGTCGGAGTTCACCTCTATCGCGCGCTGCCTGGCCCTGGGCAAGACCCCGCTCATTCCGAACCACCCGGTTTGCGTCGAGTGCAAGATGGCCGGGAACGTATGCCGCTTCGAGTACAGCGAGATCTGCCTGGGGCCCGTCACCCGCGCCGGGTGCGGCGCGAAGTGCCCGTCGGGCGGGTTCTGGTGCTACGGCTGCCGCGGCTTCGTTGACGACCCCAACGTGAATGCCGCCAGGGACATCATGGCGCATTACGGCAAGACAGTGGCCGACTTGCGCAGCCGCATGCTGCTCTACAACAGCCAGCAGGAGCTTGCGAATGGGCCAGACACTCAATATTGACGTCCATCACATCACCCGCGTGGAAGGGCACGGCAACATCGTCGCGCGCGCCCGCGACGGGAAGGTCCAGAAGGTGGAGTGGCAGGCGCCCGAAGCCCCCCGCTTTTTCGAGGCCATGGTGCGGGGCCGCCGCTGGGACGAAATCCAGCCGATCGTCAGCCGGATTTGCGGGATCTGCTCGGTCTCCCACTCCCTGGTGGCCATCAAGGCCCTGGAGAACGCCATGGGCATTGAGGTGTCGGAGCAGACCGACAAGCTGCGCTTGCTCCTGGACTGTGGCGAGCAGCTCGAAAGCCACGTCCTGCACGTGGGCTACCTCGTTGCGCCGGACCTCCTGGGCGTCAAGTCCGTGATCCCACTGGTCGCCTCCCACCCGAGCGAAGTCAAGACCATCGTGGCCGCCCACCGCGTCGGCAACGCGATCATGGAAGTGATCGGCGGGCGCATGACCCACCCAGTGAGCGCCGTGCCGGGCGGCTTTGCCCGGCTCCCCACCGAACAGCAACTCCGGGATCTGAAGAAACAGATCGAGGAGACCGTTCCCCGCCTGGAGGCCATCGCCGGCGTCGTGCTCAGCGTGGCCGGCAAGCTCCCGGCGTTCGACCGGCCCACGGAGTACATCGCGCTGGTCGAGCCCAAGACCTACACGTTCTACCACGGCAAGATCGGCAGCACCGACACGCGGGAGCTCGTGGATGTTCACAACTTCGAGTCGGTCGCCAACGAATATGTCTCGCCGCAGTCAACGGCCAAGTGGACGAAGTGGCACCGCGACTCCTACGCCGTGGGGGCGCTTGCCCGTTTCAACCTGAACGCCGCCCACCTCCGGCCGCTGGCGGCCCAGACGGCCAAGACCTTCGGTCTGAAGCCGGACTGCTGCAATCCCTACATGAACTCGGTCGCCCAGGTCGTCGAGAGCGCGCAGGTGGTGGAACATGCCCTGCAACTGATCGACGAGCTGCTGACCCGGGGAATCAAGCCGGAGCCCGTGAAGGTGACGCCGAAGGCCGGTAACGGGGCCGCCGCCGTCGAGGCGCCGCGCGGCATCCTCTTCCACCGGTATGTGTTTGACAAGGCCGGCATCTGCGAGCGCGCCAACATCTGCATCCCGACCGGCCAGAACCACGCCAACATCCAGAAGGACTTCGAGGCGCTGGTCCCGGCGATGATGGACCGGGGCCAGGACTACGTGCGCCAGGCCCTCGAAATGCTGGTGCGGTCCTACGACCCCTGCATCTCGTGCTCGACCCACTACCTGGACGTGCAGTTCGTCTGACACGTCCGGGTGGGGCAGGACGCCCGGCTTTTCTTCCGGACGATTGGCCGCAGGCCGCGCGCCTGCGCGGAGGCCTCCTCATGTCTCAACGCGCCGAAACCGTCGTGATCGGGCTCGGAAACCTCCTGATGGGCGATGAGGGGGTGGGCATCCGCATCATCCGGAAGCTCGCCGAGCAAGAGGAGCAGTCCCCGGACACCGAGTTCGTGGAGGCCGGCGCTGCGGGGATGGGGATCGTGCACGCGCTGGCCGGTCGCAAGAAGGCCGTCATTATCGACTGCGCCCGAATGGGCGAACGGCCGGGCGCCATGCTGCGGTTTGCCCCCCGCGACGTCGCCTCCCGCAAGGCCCAGTCCGCTTATTCCCTGCACGAGGGCGACATCCTGCAGGCGATCGAGTTGTCCGCGCGGCTGGGCGAGTGCCCTGCGTCGGTGGTGATCTTCGGCGTGGAGCCCGTGGACCTGGGTCCGGGCGACCGCCTGTCGCCGGCCCTGAACGCCAGGCTAGATTCCTATGTGCGGCGGGTTGCCCGCGAACTCGCTCCCCGATCGGCGCGCCTGACCCCTCCGGTTTGCATTGTGGCCGGGGACGGTGCTGTGTCAGAATGCGGCCATTGACACGACGGAGCCCATAGCCCATGCACGAGTTCGCTTTGTGCGAGAGTCTGCTCGCCATCCTGCTGCGTGAGATGGAGGGGAGGGGACTGGGATCGGCGAGGCTGGTCAAGGCGCGCGTGGCGGTCGGTCGGCTGCGGCAGGTCGTGCCCGAGGCGTTCGAAGCCGCGTACGCGGCGCTGACGCGGGGCACGCCTGCCGCAGGCTCCGTCCTGAAGATCCGGTTCATCCCGATCCGCCTGAAGTGTCGGGACTGCGGGGCCGAATCCGCGGTGGAGAACTGGACGTTCGAGTGCCCCGGGTGCGCGTCGGTCAACGTCGAGGTGGTGAACGGGCGGGAGCTCCACCTGGAGAGCATCGAGGTCGACGAAACGCCCGCTGGCTCGTCGTAGGCGCGCGCCCGTCCCGGCCGCGCTGCCGCCGCTCCTTCGCCTTCACGCCTTCCACGAGCAGAGCGTCGTCCCGGGCCTGACCAGCAGGCGGGCGTGGCGGACGGCGGCGGCCGTATTCTTATCGCGGATTTCTACTCAAGCGAGCTTTTCGACAGCCTTTTCCGCCAGCGCTTTTTCCAGGACGTCCATGGCCAGGTCGGCCTCCTTGGCGCTGATCGTAAGCGGAGGCTGGATGCGGATTACGTTGGCCAGCGACCCGCCCAGTCCGAACAGAACTCCGCTCTCGCGGCAGGCCTTGCGCACGGCCTTGGCTTCCGCCGCAGCCGGCGTCTTGGCCGCGTCCTTCACAAGTTCCACGCCGATCATCAAGCCCTTGCCGCGCACGTCCCCGACCAGCTTGCAGCTCTTCTGAAACTCCTTGAGTCGCGCCAAAATCTCCCGGCCGCGCCGCTCGGCCGCATCTGGAATCTTCTCGTCCTTCATGACCCCGATATTGGCAATGGCCGCCGCGCAGGATACCGGGCTGCCGCCGAACGTGGACAGGTGGTCGCCCGGCGTGAACGCGCCGGCCACGTCCTCGCGGGCGATGAACGCCGCCAGCGGAAAGCCGTCGGCAATGCCCTTTGCCATGGTCATGATTTCCGGCTCTACGCCGTAGTGCTCGATAGCAAAAAACTTGCCGGTCCGGCCGAAGCCGCTTTGCGCCTCGTCGCAGATGAATAGCGCCTTGTGGGCGTCCAGCACCCGCTTGATCGTCTTGAAGTACCCGTCCGGCGGAACGATGATGCCGCCTTCACCCAGAATGGGTTCGGCGATGAAGGCGGCCACGTCGGCCGAGGTATTGTACTTGATGACGTAGTCCATGTGCTTGGCGCAAGCCATCCCGCACTTCGCCGGGCCCGAATGTCCGAACGGGCAGCGGTAGCAGTCCGGCGCCGGCGCGAACGCCACGCCGGGCATATAGGGGCCGGCCCCCTTTTTCCGGGCCCAGTTGCCCGTGACCGACAGCGCCGCGTAGCTGCGGCCGTGGAAGCCCTGGCTCAGCGCCACGATCTCACGCCTCTTCGTGAACTGCTTGGCCAGGCGCAACGCGCCTTCGATCGCCTCAGCGCCGGAGTTCGCAAGAAACGATTTTTGCAGCGCGCCCGGCGTCGCCTCGGCCAGCAGCTTGGCCAGTTCGGCCGCTTTCGGGCTGTAGTAGACGTAGGTGCAGCAGTGGATCAGCTTGTCTATCTGCGCCTTGGCCGCTGCGACCACCCTGGGGTGCCCGTGCCCGGCGTTGCACACCGCAATGCCGGCAAAGCAGTCCAGGTACTGCTTTCCGTCCGGCTCGATGTACGCGCAGCCGGACGCTCGGTCCACGACGACCGGCTCGAACCCGGCCACCATGCTCGTGATCATGTATTTATCGTAGAGCTCCTGCGTCGTCATGTCATCGCCTCCCCCGTCAGGTCCGCGTGATCGTGCCTTCCCAGGTTCCCACCCGGTCGCCCTTCTTGTCGTTGTCGTCGAACCAGTAACTGGTCACCGCCTTGGTTTCAGTGAAGAACGCGACTCCGTCCTGGCCCATGACGTGCAGGTCGCCGAAGAAGCTGTTCTTGTGCCCGCAGAACGGGAACACGGAGATCGGCACTGGAATGCCCACGTTCACGCCGACCATACCGGCGTCGATCCTGCGTGTGAACTCGCGGGCGTGGTAGCCGCTCTGAGTGAAGATCGAGGCGCCGTTGGCGAACTCGCTGCTGTTGATCGTCCGGATGCCGTCCTCGAAATCCTTGACACGCTTGACATACAGCGCCGGGCCGAACACTTCCTGCCAGCCGCAACTCATCTCCGGCGTGACGTGGTCGAAGATCGTGGGGCCGATAAAATAGCCGCCCTCGCAGCCGGGGACCTTCACGCCGCGGCCGTCGAGAACGAGCTTGGCGCCTTCCTTTGCCGATTTCTCGATCCAGTCGATCACGAATCGCAGGTGCTCGTCCGTGCAGACCGGGCCCAACTCCGTGGTCGGTTCCCAGGCCGGCCCGATCTTGAGCTGCAGGGCCAATTCGCTGATCGTGGCCACCAGCTCGTCCGCGATCGTATCCTCGACGGCGATCGCCGACAAGGCCATGCATCGCTGGCCGGCGCAGCCGAAGGCGGAGTTGATGATGCGCTGGGCCGTGGCCCGGATCGGCGCGTCCCTCAGCACGAGGGCGTGATTCTTGGCCTCGGTGAGACACTGGACGCGCTTTCCGCCGGCCGAGGCTGTGGCGTAGATGTGCCGGCCCACCTGGGTGGATCCCACGAAGGAAATGCCCCTGACCGCAGGATGTTTGATGAGCAGTTCCGCCTCGTCGCGTCCGGCGGTCACCAGGTTGAACACGCCTTTTGGGAGTCCGGCTTCGTAGAGCAGTTCGGCGACGCGCATGGAGCTCTGCGGCACAAAACTCGCCGCCTTCAGGACGCAGGTGTTGCCCGTGGTGAGGGCCAGCGGGGTCATCCAGCCCATGGGAATCATTGCCGGGAAATTCCAGGGCGCGATGCCCGCGAAAACGCCCAGTGGCTCGCGATAGGTCACCGTGTCGAAACGGGCGGAACAGTTCATCAGCGACCGGCCCTGCATGGTGACCGGCAGCGCGCAGGCCAGTTCCACCACCTCGATGGCCTTCAGCGCGTCGCCGCGCGCTTCCTGGTAGTTCTTGCCCATCTCCGTGGCCACCAGGACAGCCAATTCGCCCAAGTTCTTCTCGAGGAGTTCCTTGAGCTTGAACATCACCTGGACGCGCTTGGTGATCGGCGTGTCGCGCCACTCAGGGTACGCGGCTGCGGCTGCTTCGACCGCCATGTTCACCTCCGCAGCCGTGGCCTTCGGCGTTTCCGCCATGACTTCGCCGGTACTGCTGTTGGTGACCGGCATGTGCCGGCCGCTCTTGGATTCGATCCATTCCCCGTTGATGAGCAGCTTCAATCGCTTAGGTTTGCTTTTGGACATAACTATGCGATCCCGTTTGGGGATCAATTCTTTGAACCTACCATGTCCCTCTTCAGAAATCAATTCAAGATAGCGCCCGATCCGGAAATTGACGGAGCAGCGCGCGCGGAAAGCGCGGCAAACGGCAGCGGTAATTCCTGTTGTCGCCGGCTCGCCGTCCTCCTATACTTCCTCCAGCTATGAATGAGATCTTCAAGCTGGCGATTATGCTCGTCGTAACGCTTCTGACAGTCGGCGTCACGTTCTTCACACTGCGGAGCTTCTTTCGCAGGCTGCGCCGGCTCGAGGAAGAGCGCTGGGGCAAGACCCCGTGGAAGGGCGACCGATGAGCGCCTCCCGCGTCATCCGCGCGCGCCTGGTCCAGATGGAGGTGCTTCCGGGACGCCCCGCCGACAACGCCGCCCGCATGCTCGAGCAGGTCCGGGCGGCCCGGACCGATCGCGTCGAGCTGCTCGTGTTCCCGGAAATGGCCATTCCGGGCTGCCTCATCGGCGACGAATGGGAGCGCGAGGCGTTCCTCCGCGAATGCGAAAGCTGCGCCCGCGCGCTCGTGGCTGCGTCCGACCGCATGATCGTCGTGTTCGGCAGTGTTGCCGTGGACTGGGCAAAGCGCAATGAAGACGGCCGCGTCCGGAAATACAACGCGCTGTTCGCCGCCCACGACCGCCGGCCGGTCGCTCCCCGGGGCGGGCCCTATCCTTTCGTCATCAAGAAGACGTTTCACCCGAACTACCGGCAGTTCGACGACAGCCGGCACTTCTGCGATCTGCGCAAACTCGCCGACGAGCTGGGAACGCCGACCGAAAGGCTCACTCGCCCGATCCGGATCGGCCGGCTGTCGCTGGGCTGTCTGCTTTGCGAGGATGCTTGGGACAGCGATTACTCGATCTCGCCGCTGGAAATCCTGTCGCGCCGCGGCGTGGACCTCTTCGTCAACATCAGCTCCTCGCCCTTCACGCTGAACAAGAACCACAAGCGCAACCGTCTCTATGCCGCTCACGCGCGCCGGTTCGGGCGGCCACTGCTCTACGTCAACCACACGGGCATTCAAAACAACGGCAAAACCGTGTTCACGTTCGACGGCGCCTCCTGCATCTACGACCAGCGCGGCCGCGTCGTGAGCGCGGCCTCGCCGTTCAGCGAGGCCCAGTTGACCCTCGATCTGCCCATTGCACCGTCGGCCCGCCTGGGCGAGACGGCGCGGCCGGTCGAAGACGACATCGCCGAGGTCTACCGGGCCATTGAGTACGGCACCCGCAAGTTCCTCCACCTGTGCGGGATAAAGCGAGTGACCGTAGGCGTGTCCGGCGGCATCGACTCCGCCGTGGTCGCCGCCGGCTACCGGCGGATTCTCTCACCGGACTACCTGCTGCTCGTCAACATGCCGGGCCCGTTCACCTCACCCACCACGATCCGGCTGGCGCGCGAACTGGCCGCCAATCTCGGCTGCTTCTACAAGGAACTGCCGATCCGAGAGAGCGTGAGACTCACACGCCGCCAGATCAACGGGCGACGAATCCGCGCTTCGGACCGCCTGCCACCGCAGCGCCTCGAACTGAGCGGCTTCATGACGGAAAACGTCCAGGCCCGGGATCGGTCGTCGCGGGTTCTGGCAGCCATCGCCGCGGCCTTTGGCGGCGTGTTCACCTGCAACGCGAACAAGTCCGAAGCCACCGTGGGCTACACGACGCTCTACGGCGACCTGTGCGGCTACCTCGCCAACATCGCCGACCTGTGGAAGATGGAGGTCTATGCGCTCGGCCGACACCTGAACCGGGCGGTCTACCGGCGAACCATTATCCCGGCGGGAATCTTCGATCTCACACCGTCCGCGGAGCTGAGCGCCGCCCAGAACGTGGACACGGGCCAAGGCGATCCGCTGTTTTACCCGTACCACGATCGGTTGTTCATGAGCTGGGTAGAGCGCTGGAACCGGACCACGCCGGAGGAGATTCTCGAATGGTACGCGGCCGGGCGCCTGGAGAAGAAGCTGGGATACGCGGGTCGGATCGGGAAACTGTTCGGAACTCCGGACGTGTTCATCGCGGATCTCGAGCGCTGGTGGAATCGGTACCAGGGCATGGGCCTAGTGAAGCGAATCCAGGCGCCGCCGATCCTGGCCGTAAAGCGCCGGGCCTTCGGGTTCGATCACCGCGAATCCTTGATGGGCGCCCGCTACACACGGCGCTACCTGGCTCTGAAAGCAAAGCTTTTGGGCTAGATTTCCTCCTGCTGGCCGAGCTCGATGACGCGGTTGGGCGGCAGGCCGAAGTGATCGGCCGGCGACCGCTCATTGTGGAAAAGAAAAACGAACAGCCGCTTCTGCCATCGCCACATCTTCGAACTGCCGGTCGCCCGCAGAGTCATGCGCCCCACGTAGTAGCTGATCTCGCCACGCGGCAATTTCAACCCCTGTGACTCGCCCAGTTGGAGCAGGCGCTGGACATTGACGCTCTGCATGAACCCGCAGCGCGCGCGAATCCTTGTGAAACCGCCCGGGAAATCCTCGACCGAGACCTGCCACGCCTCCGGAACCATGGGGACCTCCTCCGTTGTCACGGACAGGAGCAGAATCCGTTCATGGAGCACTTTGTTGTGCTTGAGGTGGTGCAGCAGCGCGCGTGGAGCGGATTTCGGGCGGAGCATGAACAGCGCGGTCCCCGGCACGCGATGGATGGGTTCCGCAGCCAGTTGTTTGACGATGTCGTCCAGCGTCAACCCATCCGCTTCCCGGCGCCGCGCGCGAGGGTGATCTTTCCTTTCCGCCACGTGTTGAGCACGAGGAACACGCCGAGCCCGGCCGCCAACGGGAACCACGCGCCGTGTTCGACTTTCGGCGCGTTGCCCATCAGGAACGCTGTCTCGATCACGAGGAGCGTTCCGCTCATGGCGATGACCTGCCAGAGGGGCCATTTCCACTGCTCGATTTGAACGGCGCCGAGGAGCAGGGTCGTGATCATCATCACCCCGATCACCGCCACGCCGTATGCGCCAGCCAGGCTGGAGGATTGACGGAAACCCAGGACCAGTCCGATCGTGGCCAAGAAGAGGGTCGCGTTCACCACGGGCACGTAGATTCGGCCCTCAATCTCCGAGGAAGTGTGAACGATGCCCATGCGGGGAAAAACATCGAGCAAGATGGCCTGGCGCGCGAGGGAGAACATGCTCGAAATAAGCGCCTGCGAGGCGATCACTGTCGCGACCGTGGCCAGGAGGATCAGGGGATACAGGAAGGGTCCAGGGGCCAGCCGGTAGAACAAGTTGCCCACGGGCTCCCCCGTATGGATCATGACGCAAGCGCCCTGTCCGAAGTAGTTGAGCAAGAAAGCCGGGAATACCAACCAGAACCAGGCCAGCGTCAGCGGCTTCCGTCCAAAGTGCCCCATGTCGGCGTAGAGCGCCTCGCATCCCGTGACGCAAAGGATCACGGCGCCGAAAACCAGCGTGCCATGCCAGCCATTGCGGACGAAGAACATCACGGCATGCGCGGGATTCAGCGCCCAGAGGACCCGGGGTTCGCGGACGACCCACACAAACCCGAGCAGCGCAAGGACAGCGAACCAGAGCAGCATGATCGGGCCGAAGACCCCCCCGATCCGGCCTGTTCCATAGCGCTGGACCATGAACAATCCCATCAGCACCGCCACGGTGATCGGCACAACGTAGGGATGAAGAGCGTGGGTCGCTAGGTTCAGCCCCTCCATCGCGCTCAGCACCGATTATGGCCGGAGTGATCATGCCGTCCGCCACCAAATAGCGCGGCGCCGCACAATCCCAGCACCACAGCGAATCGCCGGTTCAGGAACGGCCGCCTGGCGACCGGGTAGGACACCACTCGCGTCAAGAGCGCCAGGATCCCCCCCCTCACCGGCGTTGTCCACGCGCAAGACCGTCACGTGGTATTTCACGCCGACGAGCAGGATCAGCGCCCAGAAGATCAGCGAGAGAACGCCCAGAACGTTTTCTACCGACGGAGCCGCCCCGCCTTCGGGGTTGAAGCATTCCCGCACGGCGTAGAGCGGCGAGGTGCCGATGTCGCCATACACCACCCCCAGCGCGCCCAGAACCAATCCCCAACGCATGCGACGTGGCGACCCCAAGCCCGGACGATGGCGCGGCCGCCGCGTCTTGGCCTGCGTCCTGCGTGTCGACACTCATCGGGTTCACCAGCCTCTGCCTTCCGGGATTCGAACGGCCCATTCCAGGCAGATGAAAGAAGCATCCCTTTGATCGGGAAGCCGGCGGTTTGCCAGCATTCTCTCACAGAACAATCAAAAACCGCCATCCTGCCGTTGACACGATCCTGTGGTATGCCATATATTTCATTGGCCTTCGTTTTGAAGGTGGCTCGCCATGAAATATGCGCGCATCTTCGTACCGCTAGTTTTGTTCTTGCTCGGGCTCGGCTTCTTTTGTTTCAGGGTAGAGCAGGAGAAGACGCGAAAGCGGCGCGAAGCCGGCGAAACGCTTGCCCATCACAAGGCAAACGCCGTCCGGTGCCTGCTCTTTATTCACGGTGCGGTGACCAATATCGCGGCCCTGAACGCCACTGCGCAGCAGCAGGCGCGCAAAGCCGAAGACGCTGTGTTCGCCGTCACGGGCGCGCAATTCGACCGCGAGCAGGTCAAGCGGTATCTGCCTCTGCATATCTCGGATACTCCTCATCCAAAGGAACCGAACCAGACCAAGGCGGAGAAGCCCGCAACTGCGCCCAAGCCACCACCTCCCCGGGACCCGGAGGGCATTCTCGGCAACGACCAGCTTGACGCCTTGCGCAAAGCCCAGAAAGAGAAGGACTCAGCCAAGGGCGACAAACCGGCCGCTTCCAGGCAACCCTTCTCCAAAGAACCGGAAGGAGTTCTCAGCAATGACCAGCTCGCCGCCCTGCGCAAAGTCCAGGAGGAACGCCGCAGCGAGACCAAGAAGCCGGAGCCAGCGCCCCAGGCCCAACCGGCCGGGGATGACGACGCGCCGCCAGGCGAAATGACTCGTGCCCAGTTGGATGCCACACGTAAGCGGTTCGGGTCGGCCCGCCAGCCGGACGAGGGGGCTCCTGCGCCCGACTCGCCGCCCACGCCCGAAGAGAAAGCTCCGCCGGCCAGGGAGCCCGTGGCCCGCCCGCGTCCTGGAAGGCTGCCGCCGCCTAGGCCTCCTGAGATCGTCATACTCATGGGCCGGATCGTCGGCGAGGCCGACGCGATCGCGGAAAAAGCCGAAGCGGCGCATGCCATATTGGCCTTCGCCGAACAGGCGGCGGCGACTGTGGCAGGCGCAACGTCGCCACGGCAGTCTACCCCATGCCTGCTCCAACTGGACGAACAATCGAAGACCGTGAAGGTTTGCGAAAGCGATATTCAGCAGATGCTCTTTGCCATGAGCGAGCCGGTTCAGAATGTGCTGGCATTGAAGGAAAAGGCCGACAAGATGAAGGAACAGAAGCGCCTTGCCGAGGAGACCCGAAAGAAGGAAGGGGCCCACAAGAAACTGATCGCCGATGAATTGGCCGCTGTCGGAGATCTCCGAGCCAAGAAGGCGGAACTGCTCAGGCAGTGCCGTTACGACGAAATGCGGAAGGCCTTAGCTGCCAAGGAGGCGGAACTGCATACCGACGAAGCCAAGGCGGCGCTCAAGTCCCACGTGGAGCGCATGACGTGTCTGCGGAACCTCAAGACATTCGTCATGAACTCGCTCAACGCCCGCCCCTACAAATGGGGGTGGAGCTCTGGCGCCTCGGCCAAGGACATCCTCGGCGCCGCCGAGGAAGGCATCCGGATCACCGGCGGCGAAAAAATTGCCTGGCCGGAGGTTCCCCCGGCCCAACTGGTCAAAATCATCGAGTACTGCTTGGCCGACACGAGCCTCGACCGAAAAATCCGTTCCGAGCAGACCCTTGCCTACGGGGTCTTCCTGCGCGAGAACGGGAACCCGGACGGCGTCCAGAGCCGGCTGAATGAGATTCGGGATAAGTTCCCTGCGATTAAGGAAGACGCCGAACGGCTGCTTGCGCCGTGAAGTTTGACCGCCGCGTTTCCAATTACCGCGGCCAACCTCGCCTACCTGTCGTCGAGCCCGCTTATCCTGATTGCGTTGAACCCACAATTTGCGTTTGAACAGAGTCCGTTGTCTTCACTCGATGAACATTGAGTGAAATGCGTTGACCTTCGTGTTCGATCAATCGGGTTGCTGTCATTTCACGGTCTGAATCCTCCGGAAATTACACGTTGGCGGTCGCTGATACTGCAACTGCATTGCAGTTGAACAGGCGCAAATTCAAGCGGTGAATGCGACGCAACCGGTGATGTCCGATACTTCCTGTAAAAGTGGAGAAGGTGTAACCTCCTGAAAA
>JASEHE010000049.1 GCA_030018915.1 Verrucomicrobiota bacterium | reverse complement strand
ATACCGCTTGCTCTTCGCATTAGACAGTTCCTGATGTGCTCGTTTCCTCAGTTGCGCAAATGCGCGCGGCGCGCCTTGCCGGCCCTGCCACCGCGTCACTGACCGGTTACCTTTTTGAAATCGAGACTTGAAAGAGTCGGGAATGATATGCGATAATGATGATTTATTCTTCACGGATAAGAACTGGCGCCGCTCCGCGCCGGTTACAGCCACCCAGGAATTCTTCCGCGTGAAGCAGAGGCGGGGGGAAGGCATCGCGGGGATGAGATGGACAATACAGGCTGCGGCGACGGGGGCGGCTTGCTGGCTCCCGCTCGCGGCGCTCGCGCTCGGCCCCCACGAACTCCTGCTGCTGGCGAACGGCAGTTCCCCGAATTCCGTGGCTGTGGCCGGAGAATTCGCCCGGCTCCGCCAGGTCCCCGACATCAATATTGTGCAGCTGACCGTTCCGCTGCCGCCCGCCGGCCAGCCGGCCGAGATCGCGCCGGATGACTTCACGCGGCTGATCTGGGCGCCGGCCTGCCGGGCCATCCGGGAGCGCGGGATCGAAGACCGCATCCTGGCCTGGGTCTATTCGACCGATTTCCCGGTTGTCGTGAAGACCTTGCCGCCTCTCTCGATTCAGGGGCTAACCTTCCTGCGCAACCGCGCGCCGGCGCCGGACGCGATCCGGAAAGCCGAAGTAGTATCTCCGTTGTTCGCTGGGCCGAGCTGGCCAGGCGGCGATTTCTTCACGCCGCAGACGCTGGACGCCGCCAAGGACTGGCTGGGCGCCGACATGCCGATGCCGAGCATGATGCTCGGCTACACGGGGGTGCGCGGCAACCGCAAGGAGACGGTGCTGCGGCGCCTGCGGCAGGGGCAGGCGTCGGACGGCACGGCGCCTCGCGGCACGGTCTACTTCGTGCTGAACGAGGACATTCGCTCGAAGTGCCGAGACTGGCAATTCGCCGCCGCACGCCAAGAGTTGCTGGCTCTGGGCGTGCGCGCGGAGGTGACGAACGCTTTCCCGGCGGAAAAGCCGGACGCGATGGGGATCATGATGGGAACCGCCGTGCTTCCGGCCTCGCTCGGCAATGGGCTTTGCCCGGGATCCATGGCCGAGCACCTGACCAGCGCGGCGGCGGTGTTTCACAGCTCGGACCAGAGCAGGCTCACGGCATGGATCGAAGCGGGCGCCACGGCCTCCGCAGGAACGGTGACGGAACCCTATGCAGTCTGGGAGAAATTTCCAGCGGCCCGCTTCTACGCGCACTACGCGGCCGGCTGTTCGATGATCGAGAGCTTTTTCCAATCCGTCAAATCGCCCGTGCAGATACTGCTGGTAGGCGACCCGCTGGCCGCCCCCTGGGCGCCAGCGGGCGAGCTGGTCATCCTGTCCGCGGACCGGGCGCGGGACGGCGAGCCGCTGCGCATCAGCGTGGACCTCTGGGGCGGGCCGGCGTCGGTCTTTGGGCGGATCGTCGTGCTGCTGGACGGCAACGGCGTGGAGGACCGCGCCATGGTGGTCTCCGGCCGGGGCGGCGCGCCGGTCACACTCGACGCGCGGCCGCGCAGACTGACGGCAGGCGCGCACACGCTGCGGGTCGTGGCCTACCGGACCGGCTGGATGCGGCGCCAGGCCTTCGCCGAGCGGTCTATCGAGGTGAACGCCGACGGAAGGGCAGCGCTCAAGCCATGAGAAGATGCGTCTTCTTCGACCGGGACGGAATCGTCAACCGGTCGCCGGGCGCCGGCTACATTGAGCAGTGGGCGGATTTCGCGCTGCTGCCGGAATTCGTGGAGATGCTGAGGACCGCGCGGCGGCGAGGCTACGAGGCCGTGGGCGTGAGCAACCAGAGTTGTGTGGCCAAGGGGATCATGACCGCGGATGCCGTGGAGGAAATCCACCGCAACCTGGCCCGCGTCCTGGAGGAGGAGCACGAGTTGAAACTGCTTGATATTCTCTACTGTCCACATGACAATGCCGAGTGCTTATGTCGGAAGCCTCAGCCAGGCATGCTGCTGGAAGCGGCCCGGCGGCATGGGCTCGACCTGGCGTCGTCCTGGATGGTCGGCGATCAGGAGCGGGACATCGAAGCCGGCTGGCGGGCCGGGTGCCGCACTATCCTCGTCTCGGCGGAGACGACGCCGACGCAGGCCGATTTTCGAGTGAAAGACTTGAGGGAGTTGACAGCACTGATCGAGCGGGTCCTGTAGCGGCGGCCGCCGGTTGGCTAGATCGAGTGTGCGACATCGTTGTCGCCCAGGCCGTTGGCCGGCATGTGTTTAGCGCAATGGCCCTGTAAGGTAGGGCGAGGCCTCCGGCTGAGCCGCAGGAAGACGACTCGCCCGGAGGGTTCGCCCTGCCAAGCGAAAACCGGAAAGACGTTAAACACATCCGTTGGCCGGGGCCCGCAACGGGCCGGAACGTTGAATCTTGACGCAACCTTGGTGACAAAGGAGCGCGTTCATGTCAGTTTCCGTCGTGACCGGCGGCGCCGGGTTCCTCGGATCGCATCTCTGCGACAAATTGCTCGGCGAGGGCCACCGGGTGATTTGCCTGGATAACCTTTTGACCGGGAGCCTGGACAACATCCGGCATCTGGAGGGAAACGCGAATTTCCGGTTCATCAATCACAACGTGACCGAGCACATTGATCTGCCCGGCCACGTGAACTACGTCTTTCATTTTGCGTCGCCGGCGAGCCCCATTGACTACTTGGAGCTGCCCATTCAGACGCTGAAGGTCGGCGCGCTGGGCACGCACAAGGCGCTCGGACTGGCCAAGGCTAAGAAAGCCGTCTTTCTGCTGGCTTCCACCTCGGAGGTCTACGGCGACCCGCTTGAGCATCCGCAGAAGGAGACGTACTGGGGCAACGTGAATCCGATCGGCCCACGCGGCGTGTACGACGAGGCCAAGCGGTTCGCCGAGGCCATGACCATGGCCTACCACCGCGCGCACGGGGTAGACACGAAGATCGTGAGGATTTTCAACACTTACGGCCCGCGGATGCGCGCGCAGGACGGCCGCGCGGTCCCGGAGTTCATCAACCAGGCGCTGCGCGGCGAGCCCGTGACCGTGTTCGGGGACGGAAAGCAGACGCGCAGTTTCTGCTTTGTGTCCGACCTGATCGCCGGAATCTACCTGCTGGCCACGAGCAGGGAAACCGGGCCTATCAATATCGGAAACCCGCGGGAGTTAACCGTCCTGAACATCGCGCGGAAAATTATCGCCCTGATCGGCGGCGCATCGGAAATCGTCTTCAAGCCGCTGCCGGTTGACGATCCGAAGATTCGCCGGCCGGACATCACGCAGGCGCGCGCGCGACTGGGCTGGGCGCCCAAGGCTGACCTCGAACAAGGCCTCCCAGCCACCATCCGGCATTTCAGGGAGCGGATGAATGGGATGAAGAGTGGCGAATAAAAAACACGCCTGGTCAGAACAGCGTGTAGATGAATTGCGGCGCCACGACCTGCGCCACCACAATCAAGCCGGCCAGCAGGAGCAACATGAGCACAATGGGAACGATCCACCAGACTTTATTGTGCCGGGCGAATTCGCCCAATTCCTTCAGCAGCCGCAACAGATGTCGGAGAAACAACATGACCCGAACCCAAGCGGGGTTTCCCGGCTGCCGGGCTATGACGCCGGCAGCGCAGCCAGCCACTGTTTGGCCGTCTGGGCGTGGGCGCCGTTGGGCGCCAGTTGCAGATACCGCTCCAGATGCCGGCGGGCCAGGCTGGACTGGCCCCCGTCGCGGTAGATCATTCCGCGCAGAAAATGCGCCGGAGCATAGCCCGGATCAATCCGCAGGGCCTTGGCGAGTTGCTGGGCCGCCTTTTCCTTATCCTTGAGGTCCCAATACGTCACCGCCGCCATGAAGGCCGCGCCGACGAGGTCCGGCTTGAGGTTCAGGGCGCGGGTGAACGCGTCAAGGGCGGCGGGAAGATCGTTCTTGGACTTGTAGGCCAGCCCGAGATTGTACCAGGCCGAGTGGAGATTCTTGTCCAGTTCAAGCGCCTTCTTGTAGCGCGCGATGGCGCCGTCCATATCGTCCTTCCTCTGCAGTTCAAGGCCCTTGCCCCAGAGTTTTATGGCCTCGGCGTTGTTGACGGCCCGGCGAGCTGCCGGCGACTCGGCCCGCGCCGCGGCGCCGGGCATGGCGGACACGCGAGGATCCTGCGGGAACCGCGCCCGAAACAACGAGAACGCCCGCGCGGCCTGCTCGGTCCGGCCGGACAGGGTCTGGTAGAGTTGCGCGAGTTCCCAGAGCGCGTCCGCGTTCTGGGGGTCCTTGTCAACCGCGTCCTTGAGGAGCACGAGCGCGACCTCGTATTCGTCCTTCCTAAGGGCGGCTCTGGCTTGGGTCACCAGCGGCTGGACCGGACTTCGCGCCGGCGCGGCGACAGGAGGAGGCTTTGCGCGGAGCGGTTCCGAAGGCGGCTGAGAGACTGTCGCAACGGCGGGGGTCGTCGGCGCCGCGTGAGATGGCGCGGGCGAGGGTGACGCCGCCGTGGTCGGCGCGGCGGACGGGCTTGCCGGCGATTCCGCGCGAGGCTTGAGCGGCGCCACGGGGCCGAGAACGCCGCGTTCGAGAAATGCCCGCGCGATCAGAACGCGCGGATCGTTGGCTGCGGCTTCGGTTTTTTCCATGGTCTGTAAATAGCGCCGGAAGTACTTGGCGGCCTCGCTGCGGTGTCGGGGATTATGGGTGTAGAGAAAACCCATGTCATAGAGGGCCGGGCCGTAGTTGGGATCGAGATCGAGCGCTTTCTGGAGATAGACCAGGGCGAGCTGGAATTCGCCGGCCTGGAACTCGACAAGCGCGCGCGCGGTCGTAATGCGGGGCGAAACGAGGAATCGCTGGTGGGCCTGCTCGAACGCTTTGCGCGCTTCGTTCCATTTCCCGGCGCGCAGATAGATATGCCCCAGGAATTCGTGGGGCCGCGGATCCTTGGGACACAGCTCACCGGCCCGCTCCAGAGCAGTGATGGCCGGACCGGCGCGCGCAATCTGCGCGTAGGCGACGCCAAGATTGCAGTGGGCGGTGGCGTTCGCCGGGTCCTTGCGGACGGCCTGCTCGAGCAGCCGGGCAGCCGCCTCGTATTCCTGCCGGTCCATCTTGCCAAGCGCGGCCGCCACGAAGGAATCGGCGGACGAATCCCCGCAGCCCGGCCAGACAACGGCGCCGGCCAGCGCCAAGACAGCCGCCGCGAGGGCGAACAAGCTCCGACAAAACCCGATTCTTGTCATAATGTGGCCGACTCTTTCAACTCCGGTCTCGCTCCTTTATAGCACAGCCGCCGTCGCCGCCGCAACCCCTCAGACACCACATCCTATCCGCGCGTAACCGTGAGCGTACACGCAAAAAGAAAGTGGAAAACACTGCTTGCTTTTGCCGCGCGCGGTGGTAGAGTTGTTCCAACAAATGGCGGCGCGCCGGAACGGCCGGCGGCTCCTGGGAGTCGGCGGCGGCAAGTTTGGTCTTCGCGCAACAGGAGGAAGTGGCACATGATATCAATGTCGCTCTGTGTCGGATTCGGCACGTTGGCGCTTGTTTTCCTGCTGGTCGTTCTGCTCGGCCTGCAACTGCAGATCACCCGCGTGAGCCGCAAGCTGGACGAAATCCTGAACAAGCTCGACCAGAACAGGTGACCACAAAAGGGAGATGTGGAGGAGAGCGGTTCAGGATGGGTAGGCGGCCTCCACCATGATGGCGATGCCGCCACGCGGGTTGAAGACGCCCTTGACCTGTGCCTGGCGCGGGCGGACCGCCTTGACCAAATCGTCGAGAATCCGGTTCACGACCTCCTCGTGGAAAACGGAATGGTTCCGGAACGAGAAGAGGTAGAGCTTGAGAGACTTGCTCTCCAGGCAAAGTTGGTCGGGGACATAGCGGATAGCGATATGCCCGAAGTCCGGTTGTTTGGTGACTGGGCAGAGCGAGGTGAACTCGGGGCAGTCGAATTGAACCCAATAGCGGCGCCGGCGATGGAGGTTCGTGAATGCTTCGAGACGCGCGCGGTCGGGCGAGCTCGGATAATGGGTCTCGCCGCAGGCGAGGAGGGTCAGGGTCTGGAACCGGTCTTTGGTTTTTCTGACGGGGCGCATGGTCATCTCCGTATGGTTTTTCGCGGGTTGTCCGAGGCGATGGTTGTCTTGTCCGCCCGAAGCAGGCGTTCGTAGCGGCCGGCCGCGCGCTTGCTGAGGGCCGCCCGCGTCATGCCGTGCTCGACCTTATGTCGCGGGCAACGGCGCTTCCCGCCTCCGGCGCGTTCATGACTTTGTTCCTAGGAAAACCCGGAAACAGCATTATCCCTTCGCGCCGCCGGACGCGGCGCAGAATCGCTTCTTCTTTCCCGGCGGGCAGCGGCAGTCGAGTTCGGCGAGGCGGCTGATGTTTCCCGCGATCAGTTCCTCGAGACGGCGATCCATTTCCCGGTACCGGGCTTCGAGCACGCCGAAACGGGCCTGGATCGTCTCCAGGCCCTCTGGCTTGTTGTGGCGCATCCACATGTCCCGGAACGAGTCGGCCATGGCGCGGATCGCCGCCACATGGCGCGCGGGATGCGCCGCCGCGCGGTCCGCAGGGCGGGCCGGTTCTTGTCGCGGTAGGCGCGAGCAAGGCGGCGCTCAACGCGTAGCGCTCCGCAAAGGCCCGCGCCACGCGAAAAGCGTGCAGGCAGTCGCCAGCGTTCCGGTCGCCGGCGTTTCGCTTGAGCCGGCCGGCCAGCGCGCCGTAGGCGCGGGCGGCTTTTGCCATGAGTCGGGGATTGTCGCCAGCCCAACGGCGGAACCCGGTTTCGAAGAACGGGTCGTCCCACATGTTCGGGTCGAGATCGGGCGCCGCGCCGCGATGGATGTCACCACCCAATCGGTTGGCGGCATAGTTGCCGCCGCACACCGCGGCAAACCGCTTCTCCAGCCGGGCCGCGTCCGGTTTCCGGGCGCCGAATGCGATGTCGGCGCAGAAGGTCATGCCGGCGAAGGCCGAGTCGTGGTCGCAGTACGCGCCGTTGTCGCCCCACATGGTGAAGAAAACCTCCTTGATCCCGGCCTGATAGCAAGCCCGTATGCACGCGCCTGCGCAGAACTCGGTGCGGCGATAGTCGTACCAGTATCTGTTCCATGTCCAGATGCCCGAACCCACGAGCGGCTCCCTGCCCATCGCGCGATGGCGGGCAATCCGGTCCAAGTAGAACGCCGGGTCGTCGTGGAAGTAGTCCCAGTACACGAAGTCGGCCTCGCGCGGGATTTTCCGGACAACCCGCGGCGGAATCACCGTGGCGGGATCGTAGCAGCCGCCGCTCCTGCAGCCGAGGCGGAAGCACATGTCGGACCAGAGCATCGGCTTCACGCCGTGCTTCCGGCAAATCCGCGCGACGCGAGCCAGGTGCTCGCTGAACAGATCGAATCCGCGCCGATGCCTGCGCCGGTCCAAATAGCGGCCGCAGCCGAGATCGCAGGTTTCGTCCATGCCCACGTGGATGCGGCGAGTCGGGCATAGGCGGCTCCAGTGGGCGATCATCTTCTCGATCAGCGCGTAGGTCTTCGGCTCGCCGACCAGCATGACGGAGGACGTGTCCCGGACGGGGGCATAGGCCTCGTGCTTGAGTATCTGCTCGAGGTGTCCGAGGGTTTGGATGCAGGGGATGACCTCGATATTGAGCGCGGCGGCCGCCGCCACGACGGAACGCAGTTCATCGGCCGTGTAGGCGCCGCGCTTGTAGCCGAAGTAAGGCTCGCCGGGCAGTTCGTACGTGTCCTCCGTGTAGAGCATGAGCATGTTGTATCCGAGCAGCGCCAAGCGCGGGAGCCAGACTTCGCGAAGGTGCTCGGCCGTCATAACGGCGTTGCGGGAGCAGTCGAGCATGACGCCGAGCATGCGGAACGGCGTGGCCTCCCGGCAGGTCTCTCCGGGACCGACCAGGCCGCCGAGCAGCGCGCCCAGGCCGCGACCGGCCATGGCGGGCGCCGCGTAGCGGATCACCGCCGCGCCGCCGCGGCGCGACACCTCGCAAAGCCCCGGTTCCTTCACCTGCTCGAAACGAAGCTCGCCCCCTCCATCGCCGGCCGCCCGCTGATCGAGCAGCTTGACCAGTCCGCGCAGCTCACGCGGAACACTCACGGGTCGCCAAGCTGAGTTCATCACACAGAAAGAAACGCCCGCGGCACGGCCGGCCCGACTATGTCCGCATCCCAGCGCCGCTTATTTGGCGTCAATTCCCAATTTGGCGGATATCTCGTCCACTGTGCGACGCAAGGCCGCGTCGTCATGCATCCGGCTCTTGACCTGGCGGCAGGCGTGCAGGACTGTGGCATGCGTTTTCCCGAATGCGTTGGCGATTTCCGGGAGGGAAGACCGGGTGATGCGGCGGCAGAGGAACATCGCCACCTGGCGCGGCACGGTCACCACGCGAGGCCGCCGTTTACTGGTCATGTCCGCCAGTCGGACGTCGAAATGCTTCGCCACGGCCTTCTGAATGGCGTCGAGCGAAATATGCAGGTTCTGCTCCGTGGCGAGCGTATCGCGCAAAAGCATCTTGAGCGAATCGGTCGAGATTTCCCTGCCGGTAAGCGAGACATAGGAGACGACGCGGACAAGGGCGCCCTCGAGGCGGCGGATGTTCGACCGCACGTTTTGACCGATCCATTCCAGCACGGAGTCCGGCAGCGTCAAGCTCATCTGTTTCTGTTTGTGGCGGAGGATCGCAATTCGGGTTTCGAGGTCCGGCGTCTCGAGTTCGGTCACGAGCCCCCATTCGAAGCGAGAGACCAGACGTTGCTCGAGCCCGCAGATTTCGCTGGCCGGCCGATCGCTGGTCATGACGATCTGTTTGTGGGCGTCAAACAGAGCATTAAAGGTGTGGAAGAACTCTTCCTGAATGCGCTCCTTGCCGGCGAGGAAGTGGATGTCGTCAATGAGGAGCAGGCCGGCGTTGCGATACTTGCGGCGAAATTGGACGATACTCTGGCGTTGGAGCGCCTCGATATAGTCGTTGAGCAGGGCTTCTGAGGAGAGATAGCAGACGGCGGCGCGGGATGTGGACAGCACGTGGTGCCCGATCGCCTGCATGATGTGAGTCTTGCCCAGGCCGACGCCACCGTAGATGAACAGTGGGTTGTAGGCCTTTGCCGGCGCTTGCGCGACGGCAAGGGCGGCGGCGTGGGCAAAGCTGTTCGCCGGGCCGACGATGAACTCGTCGAAAGTGAATTTCGGATTCAAGCCCGGCAAAGCGCGCTTGGCGGGGCGCTCGCGGGCCGGCGGTCTGGCCTTGGCCGGCTGGGTTGCTTCCGCTGCGCGAGGCCGGATGGTGAAGCCGATCTGAAACTGGGCGCCGGTGACGGCCGCCAGCGCGTCGCGGATGAGCGGGAGATAGTTCTCTTCGAGCCAACTCTGGTAGAAGTCGTTGTCCACGGCGAGCGTCAACCGATTACCCGCCGTCTCGACGGGATCGATCACCGCAATCCACCGCGAGTAGACGTCGGGATGCAGAAGACCGCGGAGATGTTTGCGCGCCTTGTGCCAGATGTCGGCCGCGCTCGCTTTGTTCACGCAGAAATTCTCCAGGGAAGAAAAGCCGCGCGAATCGAGAAACGAGTCGCGGTTTTCTTCCAGCGGGGCACAGTGCACAAAAACCCGGAGGCGAACACAAGAAAAAAAACGAAAAACATATTTACAAGTTATCAACAAATTACTAACTCCTCTTCGCGGCCGGGGTCCGTTGGGCATTTTCAAGGAATACAAGCCCGGGATCAACGCCGCCGGGAGCGGACATGAAGAGAATGCGAACAGGCCGTGGAAACGAGCCGGCGGTGGTGGTGGTCGGCAGCGCGACGACTTCGCCGGACGTGGTGTACGCGACGGGATTTCAGGCGCCGGACGACGTCGCCTTTGTGCGCGCGCGCGGGGAATTCCTGCTCGTGTCCGCGCTGGAATTCGGCCGCGCGTCGCGCGTGGCGGGGGCGCGCGGAATCCGCGTGCTGACGCCGGACAGCCTTAAGATTCCGAAACGGCGGCGAGCCGACGTGGCGGAGTGGGTCCTGCGCCTGCTGCGGCGGGAGGGCGTGAAAAGCGTGGTCGTGTCGCGGGGTCTGCCGTACGGCGTGGGCAAGCGGCTGGAGGAACGCGGGATTCGGGTTGCGCTGGCCGCGAAGCCGCTGTTCCCCGGGCGGGCGCGCAAGGCGCCCGAGGAACTGAAGAAGATTCAAGAGAGCCAGCAGGCGGCGGTGATCGGCATGCGGCGCGCCGTGGAAATGATCGCGCGCAGCGAAATTGACGGGTCCGGCGCCTTGCGGGCGCGCGGCCGGCCGTTGACCTCGGAGGCCGTTCGGCGCGAGATCGCGCGCGCGTTGTTGGAGCAGGACTGCTTCTGCGGCGAACTCATCGTGGCGGGCGGGCCGCAGTCCGCCGATCCGCACGAACAGGGAAGCGGCCCACTGCGCGCGCGCGAGCCGATCGTGATCGACATCTTTCCGCGGCACCTGACGCACGGCTACTGGGGGGACCTGACCCGGACCGTGGTGCGGGGGCAGGCATCGCCGCGGTTGAAGCGGATGTACCACGCGGTGCGGGCGGCGCACGCGGCCGCGCTCGGCCGGCTCCGGCCGGGCGTGCGGGCCTCGACCGTGCACAAGGCGGCTGCGGCCGAGATAACGCGGCGCGGGTTCAGGACCGAAACGCGGGACGGCCGCCCGATCGGATTCATCCACGGCACGGGCCACGGGGTGGGGCTGGCAGTTCACGAGCGGCCCGCGGTGAGCGTGAACCGAGACCGACTCGAGTCCGGCAACGTGGTGACGATCGAGCCGGGATTGTACTACCCGGATGTCGGCGGAGTCCGCATCGAGGACACGGTCGTAGTGGCGCCGGGGGGCTGGAGGCACCTGGCGCCCTGCGAGAAACGGTTCGAAATTTGAAAGAGGCGCATGCAATAGAAGGGGTCCATGAACGTCGTTTGTAGAGACGGGTCGGGGTCCGTGAACCGGGAGGACCGGAAACATGACAAAGCGCATGCTGATGATGGCATTGCTCGCCGCGTGGATCGCTTGCCGGGGGGCGGCACAGGACGGCGAGGGCCGGCGGTTTGAAGGGGAACGGCCGGGCGAGCAGCGCCGTGAGATGGACAGATTCAAAGAAGGCTGCGAACCAGATGCCGGGGCCGGCATGAAGATGCCGGCGGGCGGTATGGAATGCGGGATCGTCAAGCGGCTGATGGAGATTCCCGGGCTAGTCCGGGAAATCGGACTGACCGAGGACCAGATTGCCGCCCTGCGAAAAGCGGCCGGAGAGATGGAAGCGGCCTCGCGGAAGCTCCGGAGCGAGATGGAGCAGTCGGGCGCGCTGCAGTCGAGGCTGCTGACAGCCGCGAGCCTGGACGAGGATGCCCTGATGGCGGCGGTGGAGAAAGCAGGCGCGGCCCGCACGGAGATGGCGAAACTGCGGCTGCGTCAACTCATCCTTTTCAAAAAGACGCTGACGCCAGAGCAGATGGAAAAGATCAAGAATCTTCGCGGCCGGCTGAGAGAGGAAATGGCCGACCCGGAGAAACGCCGAGAGCGGTTGAAGAAATGGGAAGAGAATCGCGGGAAAGTCCGCGAGCGCGGGGAACAGCGCCGGAATCCCGGCGAGACGGAGGGGGCGCGGAAGCCGGACATGGAGAATTTCGAGCCGTAGATCGCCGGCGCCGGCCGGTCAAGAACACTACTCGACCCGCGTGATGTCCGCGCCAAGCCGTCGCAGCTCCTGCTCGACTCGCTCGTAGCCGCGGTCAATGCTCTGGGCGTTTTCGATGACGCTCTCGCCCCTGGCGCAGAGGGCGGCGAGCACCAGCGCCATGCCGGCGCGGATATCCGGGCTGGACATGTGGATGCCGTGCAGGCGGGCTGGGCCGGCCACGAGGACGCGGTGAGGGTCGCATTGGACGATCCGCGCGCCCATGGCGATCAGGCGGTCCGCGAAATACATGCGGCTCTCGAACATCTTCTCGAAAAACAGCACGGAGCCTTCGGCCTGCGTCGCCACGACCACCGCCAAGCTCATGAGGTCGGAGGGGAAATTGGGCCACACGCCGTCCTCGATCTTTGGAATGGCCGCGCCGAAATCGTCCCGCACCTTCAAGCGCTGCCCGGGCGGGAGCCGGAGGGCACCGTTGCGGATGCGCCACCGGACGCCGAGTTTGCGGAAAGGGCGCGCGACGACGTCGTCGTAAAGGCCGGGCGCGGCGCCGGGAATCCGTAACGAACCGCCGGTGACGGCGGCTGCTGCGATGAAGCTGCAGGCGTCAATGTAGTCGGGCGCCACGCGGTGGCGCACGCCATGGAGCGATTCGACGCCGCGGATGCGCAGGAAGTTTGTGCCGATGCCGTGAATGCGGGCGCCCATGCGGTTGAGCATGGCGCAGAGGTCCTGCACATGCGGCTCGCATGCCGCGTTGAAGAGCGTGGTGACGCCGGGCGCCAGGACTGCGGCCATGAGGATATTCTCGGTGGCGGTGACGCCGGCTTCGTCGAGCAGGATATCGGCGGCGGCGAGGCGGCCGCGACGGAAGGAGTAGTGGTGGTTGCCGTGGACGCGGATGCCGAGGCGGCGTAGGCCGTCGAAATGCGTGTCGAGCCGGCGGCGGCCGATCACGTCGCCGCCCGGCGGGAAGAGGGTGACGCGGCCGTGGCGGGCGGCCATGGGACCGGCGAAGAGGATCGAGCTGCGGACCTTCTTGCAGAGGTCATCGCGAAGGCGGCGCTTGCGCAGTCCCGCGGCGTGGACGGTGACGGTGTGGTCCTTGAGGGACACGTCCGCGCCAAGGTCATCGAGAATCTCGAGCATGGCGAACACGTCGTCGATCAGCGGGATGTTCCGCAGGCGGACGGGCTCGTCGGTGAGGACAGCGGCCGCCAGCATGGGCAGGGCGGCGTTCTTATTGCCGGGCGGCTTATGAACGCCGCTCAGCCGTTTGCCGCCCCGGATGATCAGTCGTGCCATACCGAAATCTCCGATCAGGACCGGGAGAACATCCCGTTGCGCCCGGAGTTTAGCAAAACCCGCGGAAGGATCAAACACTGAACGCCAGGCAAATGCACATCAGGAATGTTTATGCGAAGGAGGATCCCTTCGAAAAGCTCCCAATGATGGCGGCGAGTCGCACGGCCGGGCGGCAGTAGTCGAAGAAGGTGGCGCGGAACGCGCGGAATCCACCGTGCAGCATGATGCCGTCGAATCAGGCGCGCGCAGCGGCGGGAAAAGACTCGGGTTGTAGTTTATCCCTTCTGCCGCCGCGAATCAGCGCGCACCAGGCGGCGCTGATGGATTCAGGTTCCACAGAGTTCCAACGCCATGCCTCTCCGTTTGCTCACCCACGTCCGCGCGGG
>JASEHE010000048.1 GCA_030018915.1 Verrucomicrobiota bacterium | reverse complement strand
GTCCGGTTCTGTGAGAGGCGGAGGGGCGCAAGCCCCTCTGCCTACTCGACAATATCCGGGGTAGCCGGGCATTCCCGCGGGGCAAACCGGGAAGCGAGATTCCGCGACCGGCGCCCATGTGAGGCTGACGGACAGTCAATCGCGCGGATATGGCGCAGCCTTTGCAGAACAGAATCGGGGTTTTGGGAGGGTCGTTCAATCCCATCCATCTCGGACACCTTATTCTGGCCCAGAGCGCCCAGGAAACGTTCGATTTGACGAAGGTGCTGCTGGTCCCATGCGCGTATCCTACTCACAAGAACGCCGGCGGGCTCGCGGATGCCGAGCACCGCAAGGCCATGGCCGAGCTGGCGGCGGGGTGCGACGAGAACCTTGCGGTGTGCGATCTAGAAATCCGGCGCGGCGGCGTCTCCTACACAGTGGACACGATCTGGCAACTGCAGCGGCTACATCAGGACGCATCGCTCGTCTTCATTATCGGGGCAGACACGCTGACGGAACTGCACCAGTGGAAAGATATCGACAAGCTCCTGACGATGTGCGCGGTCGTGACATTCGCGCGGCCAGGCTTCGATCTGCGGACGCTCGATCCCGCGTCCCTGAACCTGCGGCCGCCGTGGCCCGAGCGGCTGCTGCAGAACGTGTCGCTCGGCAAGCAGATTGACATTTCCTCGTCGGACATCCGGCACCGCGTGCTGGAAGGCATGAGCATTCGCTATCTTGTCCCGGCGCCCGTGGAGATGTACATTGCGGAGCATGGGTTGTACCGGGAGCAGTAGGGCGGCCGGGGTCCCCAGGCGCGGCACTGGAGGCGCAATCGTCAACGCGCGGAATCATCGTCTTGTTGACGGTGGTTGGCCCAATCCAAGGTGTCAGAGGGCGATAGAGGCCAAAGAGATGCCAATGGTCGCCTGGGCCAATTCGGCGCCTCGCAGACAGAGGGAGCGCGGACGCTCCAACAACAGATAGGCCAAGGCGCTGAAGGATAAGCGCGGTTGATTGGAGACGAGAAAGTGGGCGCTGGCGCGATCCGCCTTCAGATCGAGCAGTTGCTGTTCGATCAGGTTTTTACACTGTCGGATTTCGTCGTCGCGGAAGCGGCCTCGCAACCGTTTGATGATCAAGCCGTTGCAGACGCTGCGCCCTGTCAGACGAAAGATAGCGTGAAAAAAGCGGGCTAGATGTGGCTTGCTAGGGATCGTGGGCTGCCGTATGGTGCTTGCGAGATGAGCGACATGCGAATGCGAAGAATCGCGCTATTTGTGACCGCCGAACAGCGGACAGGCGCCGGTCCGGCGCCGCGCGGCAGCGGCAGCGTGACGCGGCGACAGGCCGTCTCCGCGCGAGCAGCGGCCGATCGGTCGGCTGGTCTCGCGGTTGTGCTTGCCCTGCCGCTTCTTTTCTGCGCCGGCTGCGGGTTGTACTCGAAAGGGACGGTCTATGAGGCGGCCAAGGCGGCCGTATTGAAGAACCCGGATTTTCCGTTGAACGCCACGATCGGCCCGGCCGCGGACGCAGATTTCTACATCGGCAAGAGCACGGCCTGCGTGCGCGTTCCCGTCCAATTCGCCGATTTCACCGGGGCCCGACAGGCCGACACCTACATAGTGTGGCTCGATCGAATCTGCATCCGGTGGGAAGTGAACCGCTGCCACCGCGCGCCGAAGTTCTCCACGCCCATCCAGTCACTCCTCTGAGGTCAGCCATGTCCATCAACGTTGACTGGCACAATCCGTACAAGAACCGGCGAGGCGCCTGGTACAAGGGCAACCTGCACACGCACACGTCGCCGGGCAGCCCCTGCGGGTCGGTGCCGCCCGAGCAGGTCGTGGCGCTCTACGAGAAAGCGGGGTGCGACTTTCTGGCCATCTCCGACCACATGTTCGTTGAGAGGCGTCTTCCCAAGACCCGGCTGGCGCTGATTCCGGGAATCGAATGGAACTCCGAGCAGGGCGAGCACACCGGCGTTGTTTCCCTGAATCGCTCGGTATTGGAGCGGGCGACCAGGCAGCGCGACCACGCGCGGCTGCTGCGGTCGCTCGCCCGGGCCGATGCCCTGGTCATTCTCAACCACCCCAACTGGCAGGAGACTTCTCACTACCGCCGCGAGCAACTGGATCGGAAATGGCCTTTCGACGGCATCGAAATCTACAACGCCGTGATCGAACGACTGGCCGGCGCGGCCCTGGCCACCGACAAGTGGGACTACCTGCTCGCGCGAAACCGGCGGGTGCTCGGCTTCGCGAGCGACGATTCCCACGTGGAGACGGACGTCGGTCAGGGATGGTTCTGCGTTCGGGCTGCGGCCCTGACCGCGGCGGCGATCCTCCGCGGCGTCCGACAGGGCAATTTCTACTGCTCATCAGGCGTCGTCTTCACGGACATCCGCCGGCAGGGCGATCTGATCGCGGTCGAGACGGAGAACGCCGAGGAGATTCAGGCGATCGTCACCGGCGGTCGGCGCGTCGCGCGGGTGAACGGCAAATCCATGTGCTTCGACGTGTCTCAGGCCCGGCTCTCCGGCGGTTACGTGCGGTTCACGGCGTTCGGGCGCGGCTCGACCATGGGATGGACCCAGCCGTTCTTTCTGGGGTGAGAAAGGCCGTCAGAACGGAAAATGAGCAGAAGGTGACGAAGGGAATCCGGAAGACTTCTCTAAGACCAACTCTCGTGACGATTCCACGGCAGAACCGCCGGGGCGGTTCCGAAACGAACTGCCTCTCGTCTCCAGTTTCGAGTTTCGACACCATGTCATCCATTCGCGCCGTGATTCTCGATCTCGACGGCACCATCTACAACGGCAGGGACGAAGTGCCTGGCGCGGCTCGTTTTGTGAGGCGGCTGATCGAGCGAGACATCCGCTATATCTTCGTGACCAACCGGGCCAACCGCCGGCCGGCATCAATCGCCCGACAGCTCCGCGGTTTCGGCATTCCCTGTCGGCCGGAGAACGTCTTGACTTCGGCGGAAGCTACGGCGCTGTCCCTCAAGCGGGGCAAGGCATTCGTCATCGGCGAACACGGCCTTCGGTCGGCGTTGCGGGCGCGAGGGTTCGTCCTGACGGACGACCGGCCCGACTACGTGATCGTCAGTTTCGACACGGGCCTGACCTACGCCAGATTGGCCAAGGCCTGCGACCTTATCAACTGCGGCGCCGCGTTCGTGGCGACGAACCCGGACAAGCGCCTGAAAACGAAAACCGGGTTCAGCCCCGGCGCTGGCGCAATCGCGGCGGCGTTGGCCACGGCCACTGGCGTGGCGCCGCTCGTGATCGGCAAGCCGGAGAAGCTGCTCATCGAGCTGGGCCTGAAGCGCATGAAGGTCAAGGCGGCGCGCGCGCTGCTGGTGGGCGACAACGTGGAGACCGACGCGCCGGCCGGTCGCCGCGCGGGCGTTCGGACCGCCTTGATTCTCAGCGGCGTCTCGAGCCGGTCAGACGTCCGGCGGTCCGGATGCCGCCCAACATGGGTGGTTGCCGACTACGATGAATTGTGGGAAATCGTGGAACGCGCGCGTCACCGGCGCGCGCCGTAGCGGCCGCGTTCCCATCGCGGCGCATCTGCTGCTTTGAGCCTCTTTCAAAATGGCCACAAAAAGGGACCATTTCGGGACTTTTAGCGCCTCCTTTGTATATTGTTTCCCGGGCCGAAGTGCGCTACAAGATCAGGAATATGTCCACGACGTGGCAGGGACAGAGAAGTTGCCCATGAGAAAAGCCGTGTATGCCGGAAGCTTCGATCCGATCACCAACGGACATCTCTGGATGATCGAGCGCGGAGCGGCGCTGTTCGACCGGCTGATCGTCGCCATTGGCCGGAATTCGGACAAGAAGCACACGTTCTCGCTGGAAGACCGTCTGCGCGCGCTCCGGCAATCCACGCGCGGAATCCGTGGTGTATCGGTGGCCGGCTTCGAGAACGACTTTCTCGTCAACTACGCCCGCTCCGTGGGCGCCCGGTTCATCCTGCGCGGGATTCGCGACGCCCGCGACTACGACTTCGAGCGCGGCATGCGCCATATCAACGACGACCTGCAACCCTCGATCACGACCATCTTCCTCCTGCCGCCGCGGCAAATCGCGGAAGTCAGCTCCAGTCTTGTTAAGGGCCTGATCGGCTCTGCCGGCTGGCGGACCGTCGTCAAGCGTTACGTCCCGCTGCCCGTCTATCGGCTCATCCTTTCTCGGTATGGAGACCGCTGACTTTTTGCGCCGCGGCGCAGAATCCGGCGGGCCTCGGCCACGTCCTTGGCGATTCGCCGGCTGAGGGACTGGACTGTCGAGAATCGTCGTTCATCTCGAATCTTCTTCACAAAAATCACTTCAATGTCGCGGCCGTAAATGCGGCGGCGCCAATCCAGCAGGTGGAGTTCCACAACCGGCTGTGGGGCGCGAAGCCGGAGGAAGGTCGGGCGCAGCCCGAAATTCAGGACGCCCCGCCGCGGAATGTCGCCCGGGCGGCCGGGGCGCAGGCGGACGCAAACCGCGTAGACGCCCTGGGGCGGCAGGACTTCGTTGTGCGGGTTCAGATTGGCGGTTGGGAATCCGAGTGTCCGGCCGACGGCCCGGCCGCGGACGACCGCGCCGAGAACGCCGAACGAGCGGCCGAGCAGCGTTCGGGCGCCGGCCAGATCGCCCGCCAGGACTCGCGCGCGGATGCGGCTACTGGAGACCGGGCCGGCGCCGCGAATCACGGGACGCGCGATATTCACCCTGAACCCGAGGCGGCGCCCCCATTCCGTCAACGCGGCCGGAGTTCCCCGTCGGCCGTGGCCGAACCGCCAGTTCCGGCCCACGAAGACCTCGCGAAGGCCAGGGATGCTCGCCCGGAGCAGTTCCGCGAACCGCGCCGGCGCCAATCCGGCCAGCGCGCGCGTAAACGGCATGAGTATGCAGCCGTCGGGCCCGATCGTCTTCAGAAGCTGCAGCTTGTGCCGGTTCGATGTCAGCAACAGCGGGGCCCGCTCCGGGTGAAGGACCTTGAGGGGATGCGCGGCAAAGGTGAGCACCCACGCTTCGGCTCGAAGCCGCCTCGCCCGCTGGATCGCCAGGCGGATCACCTCGCGATGCCCGAGATGAACTCCGTCGAAAAATCCGATCGCCAGCGCCACCGGCCTGCGCCGCTTCTTCAGCCGAGATAAGTCGCCGACTACTTGCATCGTTCCGTGGTTACACTGGGCTGGGCCCAAGACCCGCCATAGCCGCCGCGAAGCTGGACAGCGGCAGCATTTTCGCGCGCAGCTCCTCGCGGCTCATGGCCGCGACCTCAGCCGCGCTCACGGCGTCCTCGACGCGCAGGCGGCCGCACGCAAGCCGGCGCAGCGACGCCAGGTGCGCCCCGCAGCCCAGCGCGTCTCCAATGTCCGCGCAAAGCGTCCGCACGTAGGTGCCCTTGCTGCAGCGCATGAAGAACGCCGCGGTCGGCTGGGTGAACGTCCGCAGCGCGAACTCGTACACGCGGATCGTCTTGGCCTTCCGCTCCACGGTGCGTCCCTTGCGCGCCGCTTTGTACAACGGCATGCCGTCCACCTTGGCGGCCGAAACCATGGGCGGGATCTGCAGGATGTCGCCATGCAGCTTTCGCATCTCCGCCTCGAGCCGGTCCCTCGTCACGCCGCCGCAATCCGCCTCGCGCACGACCTTGCCGTCCGCGTCGTGCGAGTCCGTTGCCACGCCCAGGCGCATAAGACCCTCGTAGGTCTTGTCCGAACCCAGGAACTGACCAGAGAGCTTGGTGCCGCGGCCGAGCAGAATGATCAACAGCCCGGTGGCTTGCGGGTCCAGCGTTCCGCCGTGCCCCACCTTGTCGAGCTTGAACCGGCGCCGAATCATGTCCACCACGTCGTGCGAGGTCGGGCCGGACGGCTTGTCCACGAGCAGAACGCCGTCCAGCGCGTCGGCCAAGTTGCTCGCCTGGGGCGAGCCGAAGCGGCGGGGATGATGGGGAAACGGCGCGTTCATGGTTCAGCGGCGCCATGGGCCGAGGCTTTCTCCATGTCGGCCAGCAAGCCCAGAATCCTGTCTCCTTTTTCGACGGACGTATCCAGCCTGAATTGAAGGCGAGGAGTGTACTTCAACGCGACGTTCCGGTTGATGGCCGCTTGGATTTCCGCGCGGCGCTTCGCCAGCAACCGGAGCATTCGGCCCCGCTCCGCCTCGTGATCGCGGATTGACACGCGCACGACCGCGTCACGCAAATCCCGCCCGACGGACACCTGCGTAACTGTCACGGCCGACAGATCGAATTCCTCCTCCCCCATGATCTGGAACAGGAGGTTCCCGATCTCGCGTTTGAGCAGTGCGTTAATTCGGGTGATTCGATTCGCTTTCATTGGCCGGCCTAGCCCGCATATTCACACTCACGCGTGAAATATGCGCCATTCGGGCCGTGATGCGCCCGACTGGCGGGCGCAAACGGGGCTAGAGAGATTGCTTCACCTCCTCCAATTCGTAGAACTCCAACGTGTCCCCTTCGGTGAAGTCCGTGTAGTTCTCCAGGCGGAGTCCGCATTCCTGGGGATCCTTGACCTGTGAAACGTCCTCCTGGAACCGCTTCAGGGAGGCGAGGGCGCCGTCATGCAGGACCTCGGTCTTGCGCTTGAGGCGCACGCGCAGCTTGATCCCCGCGTAGCCCTCGTAGACCTGGCAGCCGGCGACCTTGCCGCGTTTCCCGATCAGGAAGACCTGCTTGATCACCGCCCGGCCGCGGATTCGCTCCTCGAATTTCGGCGCGAGCAGGCCGGTCATGGCGCCGCGCACTTCGTCGAGCAACTCGTAGATGATTCGGTGCATGCGAATCTCGACGCCCTTCTGCTTAGCCACCGTGTCCACCCCGGGTTCCTTGGAGACGTAGAACCCGAGAACAACGGCGCCCGAGGCCGCGGCAAGCATGACGTCGTTGGCCGTGATGTTGCCCGCGCCTTTGAGGATAACAGCAAGGGAAATCTTGTCGCTCTTGATCTCCAGGAGCGCCTGGCTGATGGCCTCGAGCGACCCCTGCGTGTCGGCCTTGAGCACGACCTTGAGTTCCTTCTTCTCGCTCTGCTTGATCTGCTCCATCAGCGATTCGATGGAGGCTTTCCGCTGCGGGCCGACCTGCTCGCCTTTCTGTCCTTGCAGGGTCTCTTCGGCAAGGGCTCGGGCCGTTTTTTCGCTCGAGCAAACCTTGAACGCGTCGCCGGCCTCCGGCACGCCCGCGAGTCCAAGGCACTTCACTGCCGTCGCCGGCGGGGCGGAGGCCATGCGGACGCCCCGGTCGTTGATCAGCGCCTTGACCTTCCCGAACTGCGCGCCGCAAAGCAACGCGTCGCCGACCGAGAGGGTTCCGTTGGTTACGAGCAAGGTGGCCGTCGGCCCCATGCCGGCCTCGAGCTGGGCCTCGATCGCGTAGCCCTGGGCGCCGCGCCTGGGGTTGGCCTTGAGCTCGAGCATCTCCGCCTGCAGCAGGATCATGTCCAGCAGTTGGTCAATGCCCGCGCCGGTCACCGCGCTCACGGGGCAGCAGATCAAGTCCCCGCCCCAGTCCTCCGGGGTGAGCCCAAGCGCCCGGAGCTGGCCCTTGACCTTGTCAACGTTGGCGGCGGGCAGGTCCACCTTGTTGATTGCGGCCACCATGGCGACTTCGGCGGCCTGGGCGTGGCTGATCGCCTCCTTGGTCTGGGGCATGACGCCGTCGTCGGCGGCCACGACGATCACGGCGATGTCGGTGAGCTTGGCGCCGCGGGCACGCATGGCCGTGAAGGCCGCATGCCCCGGCGTGTCGAGAAAGGTGATCTTGGCTTTTTTCATGTCCACGGTGTACGCGCCGATGTGCTGGGTGATGCCGCCGGATTCACCCGCCGCGACTCGGGTGTTGCGGATTTTGTCGAGCAGCGATGTCTTGCCGTGGTCCACGTGGCCCATGAACGTGACGACCGGCCCGCGGGGGGCGAGGTCTCCCGGCCGGTCCTGTTCCTCGGTCTCCGCTTCGGCCAGGCGCTGTCTCTGGGCCTGCTTGTGCTCCTCGATCCGCTTCTCGTGCTGGACGTTGAAGCCGTGTTTTTCCGCGACCGCGCGGACCACGCGGATGTCCAGCGCCTCGTTGAGGTTCGCGAGGATGTTCATCCCCATGAGTTCGGCAATGAGCTGGTTGGGTCGCATTCCCAGCTTCTGGGCGAGGTCCTTCACCACGATCGGCCCACGAAGCTCGAGAATACGGGCCGGAGCCGGCGGCGCGGCCGGGGGTGGGGTAGGCGCCGGTGGCGTGGGCTGCGGCTTGGCCTCCGGCTTCGCCTCGGCCCTCGGTGTGACCTCTACCCGAATTTCCGGTTTCGGCTTAGCCTCGGGCTTCGGCGCGGACGGGTCTTCGACTTTGACCGCTCTGGCCGGCTCGGCCTTGGGTCCGGCTTCGGCTTTGGGTTTCGGCCCCGCTTCGGGCCTGAATTCGGCTGACGGCGCAGGCGCGCTTGGCGTGGCCGGCGCCGGAACGGCTGGCGCAGGAATCGGTTTCGCGGCGGCGCCGCGCGCCGCGCGAATGAGTTTCTCGGCCTCCTCGCTGAGGTTGGCCTGATGGTTCGTGGCCGGCATGCCTCGGTCGCGCAAGTCGGCCAGAAGCGCCTTGCTCGTGATGCCCAGTTCTCTCGCCAGTTCGCAAATTCTCATGCCGGCGCCGTCTTGTCTTCTGCCGCTTCCGCCTGCGACTGCCTGGCGACGGCGGATTCGTAAATAGCCTGGCAGGTCGGCGCGTCGAATCCGGTCGTTTCCTGAAGATCGGCTACCTCGGCGGTCAGAATGCCTTCCACTGTCAGGAATCCGGCCTTCACCAAGGCCTGCGCCCGGTCGTGGCCGATCCCCGGCACCAACGCCAGGCTGTCCACCGCGCGCGAAACCTTCTCTTCGAAGCTCACGTCCTCTTCGCTCTTCTGGATGTCGATCTTCCAGCCCAGCAGCCTTGACGAGAGCCGCACGTTCTGACCCCGCTTGCCGATCGCCAACGAGAGTTGATCCGCGTTCACAACGACGTGAAGCACCTTGGGAAAGTCCGGGTCAATCGTGATTTTCGCCGGCTTGGCGGGCGACAGCGCGTTCGTCGCATAGGTCTTGATGTCGTCGCTCCAGCGGATGATGTCAATTTTCTCGCCGGAGAGCTCGCGCACGATGTTCTTGACCCGCATGCCGCGCATGCCCACGCAGGCGCCCACGGGATCCACCTTGTCGTTGTTGGACTTTACGGTGACCTTGGTTCGGTAGCCGGGCTCGCGGGCAATGGCCAGAATCTCGACCACGCCGTCGGGAATCTCCGAAATTTCTAGATGGAAGAGTTTTTTGACAAAATCCGGGTGGCTCCTCGACAACACGATGCCAGGCCCAGATGGATTATTCTGGACCTTCAGCACGTAGCCGCGAATGCGGTCGCCGATCTGGTATTCCTCGGTCGGAACACGCTCGCCTGCCGGCAAGATCGCTTCCGCCCGGCCCAGGTCCACGATAATATCGCTGCGCGAAAACTGCCGGACCGATCCGCTGACAATATCGCCCACCCGGTCCTTGTATTCCTCGAAGACTATTGTCTTCTCCGCTTGACGGATCTTCTGGATGATGGCCTGCTTGGCGGTCTGAGCGGCGATCCGGCCGAAGTTCTTGGGCGTCACCTCGATCTCGATGACGTCGCCCGGCTTGGCGTCCGGCTTGATCTTGCGGGCCTTGGCCAGCGAAATCTCGTTGTCGCCATGGCTACTGCCATCCACGACCGTAGTTGTGCTCAACGCCTTGATTTCACAGGTATTGCGGTCTATGACAATCCGAATAGTCTGGCCAGACGCCGCCACTTTCCGCGACGCGCTTTGTAGGGCCTCTTCGATGGCCCGGATCAGCGTCTCGCGATCAATGCCGCGGTCTTTCTCCATGTAGTTGAGAACGGTCGAAAGCTCGCTGTTCATTGCGGAATCGTCCTTCTTCTTCATCAATCGCCATCCCAAACAACTCGGCGCGCCAATCGCCTCTGCGCCGGCATTCATGCGCAACCCCTTACACACAAAAGAGTGGGTTGTGGCCCACTCTTGTACGAGAGCGCTTGAACTGGGGCAACGTCAAGGATATTCCCTCGCAATGGCGTCGTCAAGGGATTTCAGGTCTTTCGGCTTGGATGCCGGCGAGAACCGTGGTAGCTTGCCGGCAAGCAGAACAGGCTCGCATGAATTCGTCATCCGCAGGATTCCGGCGCGATAACAACAAGACCGGCGACTTGCCGATCGAAAACCTCGCGGCGGACACGGCCTCGCTCCGCGTGACCGCTCTCGGGAATGCCGGCTTCCTGATCGTCTCCCGTTCGGCCTCCATCCTGCTCGATCCGTTCATCCAGCTTGTCCCGGGCGTTCAACCGCTCGGCGCGGCGGCCGTCGGCAAGAACAGCTCGATCCTGGTCACTCACGACCACTGCGACCATCTCAACGTCCGGGCCGTTATCGAAGCCGCCAGCTGCGGCGCCGTAGTCCTCGGGCCGGAACCTGCCGTCCGCGCGCTCTCCCGCCATGTTCCCAGCCGGTCACTGATCCAGCTCGATCCAGACGACGTGGGCGGCCGTGCCGACGCAGACGTGGTCGGCGCCAGGGTCACGGCCTTCCGGACCAGCCATAGCCGCGCTCACAACAGCTACCTCGTGGAACTGGACGGCTTTCGCGTCTTCGACGACGGCGACAACGAGCACACGAATTGTCTGGATCGCTCCGCCATCCGGGAGCTCGATGCCCTGTTCCTGTGTCCGTGGCAGGGGTCCGGATGGGTGGACTTCATCGAGGGCATCAAGCCCCGGCACTGGTTCCTCATGCACATGACCGAGGTGGAATTCGCCGAGCACGATCGCGGCCGATTCCTGCCGGAGCTTTGCGATCACATCCCCATGAACCCGGTCGCCCTGCGCCCCGGCGCGTTGTTCACCATCGCCAGGGGCCAGGCCGCATGAAGACCGCCGCGACATGCCGCCGACGCCGGACGCCGTTCGTCGAGATATTCCGAACCACGCCGCCGAAGACGGTGTGCCCCAACTTTTACGTCCTGGCCCACGCCAACGGCTGCGGGTTTCAGCCGCAATGCGGCTATTGCTACCTGAAGTCCTCGTTCTGGTATCTGAACGGCCGGCAGGTGTTCAGCAACGTGGGCCGGATGATCGCCGAGGTCCGCCGCTGGATCGCCCGCGACAAACTCGAGACTTACACGCTCAACGCCGGCAACCTGTCGGACAGCCTTTCGCTCGAGGGGCAGCGGCCGATCATGCCGCAGCTGGTCGAGGTGTTTCGCGAGGCGGCCCGCAGCCGGCGGCACACGCTGCTGCTTGTGACAAAAGGCGGCACGAAAGAGTGCGCCGACATGCTGAAGGTCCCGCCGTGCGAGAACGTGATCGTCTCTTTCTCGGTCAATCACCCGGCGGCGGCGCGGCGCTACGAGAGCGGCGCGGCGCCGGCGCCGAATCGCCTGCGCGCGGCGCGGCTCTTGAAAGAAAAGGGCTGGCGCGTGCGCATCCGGATTGATCCGATGATCCTGGACTATGATTACCGTGGCGTGGCCCGGTCCGTGCGCGCGCTGCGGCCGGAAGGCGTGACGCTCGGCTCGCTGCGCGCGGAACACAACCTGCCTCGCTACGTCTCCAAAGGCCTGTTCAAGGAACTGGAGCCGGCGCCCGACCGACACAGCCTGGCGCGCTACCCGCTGGCGAAGCGGCTGGCGCTCTACCGCCAGGCCGTCCGAATTCTGCGCGGAGTCTGCCCGATGGGCCTTTGCGAGGAGACGCCGGCCGTCTGGGACGCGCTCGGGCTCGATAAGGAGGCAAAGTCGTGCAATTGCCGCGCATGAACAACACATTGCGCAATAATCCGGGCCGACCGGCGTTTGATGGGCAATGACAAGCCAAATCGCTGGCCAATGCGGCCAGCCAACGGAGGTTCGACATGAAGAGGTTAGATGGCTGGATGTCGGGGATGATCGCGGTGTCGCTCTGTATTGGAGTCGCGGGGCTGGTCGTCGCCGGAGAAGCCAATGCCGCCGCCGGCGCCAAGCAGCGCGGAAACAACCTGGCCGCAAAACGCGCGGCTGCCGGTGAAAAAGCCGCCACAGCCAGGGAAAAGGCCAAGGAAAGGCGGGCAACGCTCCAGGAGAAGGGCGAGGCGCGCATTAACAAGCGCCAGGACAATCAAACTAAGCGCATCGAGCACGGGAATTCAACAAGGGTTACCTCACGACCGACGAGATCACCAAGCTCCAGAACCAGCAGCAGTCAATCGCCAATCTGGAGACCACGGTTTTGTCCACGGCAAACTGACCAAGGCCGAGTTCGTTGACGTCCGCGCCGCCCTGAACGAAGCCAGCCGCTGCATCTGGGCCGAGAAGCACGACACCGAGGGCAACCAGATGGCGACCTACCGCCTCGGTAAGAACGTGTTCGCCAAGGACGATCTCACCGCCAAGCTGGCCGACGAAAACCTCAGCCCGGACGAAGCCAAGGTGTTGATGACGGACTTCCGGCGGATGACGGATCTCAAGCGAACCCTTGCCTCAGATGACCTCTCCGACACCGACCGCGCCGCTCTGCAGACCGAATACGACAACCTCCTGAACCAGTACTTCGTTGTGCGGTAAGAAGCCACTGGAAGAGGTGGTCGGTAATCGGTGGTCGGCGGCCGGTGTCGGCAGGCGCGGCGAAGAAGACCGAGCAGTTGCTGTTCGATCAGGTTTTCACACTGGCCGCGTTCGCAGTAGAAGCGCTCGCACAACGCCTGGGGGAGAAAACGGCCCGGCTGTGGGTCGTCGCCGAAGCCTTCTGCGGGCAGGTTGGCGACCACGAAGCGAGGGTCGCGTTGGTCGTGAAAGCACGCGGCCAGTCCAAAACCGATGACGGCGCCATTGGTTAGTGCCGCAGGATCATGAGCCGCAGGGATTTGCCGACATTCTCCGCATGATCGGCGATCCCCGTCAGGGTCCGGCAAAGCTTATCCAACAGCATAATGACAATCGGGTCCAACCCCGGAATGGAATAGCAATGCCGGCCAAACTCGCGGCTCAGGAGGTCGGATTCCCACTCCAGCCGGCAGACTTCCTGGATGCTGGTGAGGACGTGTTCCGCCTCCGCGCCTTCGAAAGCGGTTTTCTGAAGCTGGGCCAATCCCTCGGCCGCTGCCAGCAGCGCCTCGCTCACCTGAATGACCTTGTTGACCAGCGCGGAGAACTCCGGCTGCAAATCCCGCGGAATCTCCAGCTTGCGAAACGTCGCGACGACCCCGAAATCTTCCACCCCATCGCCCATTCGGTCCAGTTGCCGGACAAAACTCAGCAGATCGTCGCGTGCCACGGGGAGGAACAGTTGGCGCGGCATGAGCGAGGCCGGAAGCGCGGCGCCGTTCGTGGTCACGGGAATCAGCGTGGATACCCGCGGCCAGTCCGCCAGATTCATGGACAGCAGCGGCTTGGGAACGCTGAATGACCCGACACCGCGCTGGGTCTGACTCATGGCATAGAGCGAGCCGCTCAGTTCGTTGGTCGGGTCGTGGCCCGGGTTTCCGCCCAGGCGCATCAAGGCCCGGAGGGCGCATATTTCACGCGGGAGTGTGAAATATGCGTTCGCTGGGCATGATTGAACGATAGGAGGTGAGCGCGAGCAAG
>JASEHE010000047.1 GCA_030018915.1 Verrucomicrobiota bacterium | reverse complement strand
CTGATGTCATGCCCATACTGTGGCATAAGGCCGAAATCTTGTCCACACTTTTCTTGCAATAATCCTGGTCATCAATGACTTATATCACTGAGGGGCACAGCCCTGGCCTGCTCGAACCACACGGGATCAAAAGTCTTCTCCCGGGTGACCTTGTCCCGCACCAAATTCAAGAACCGCGTGATTTCCCGGCCGAAAGCTGCTTGTGCCGTCCGGGCTTTTTTTTACTGTCTGCGTCCCGTGCAACAGCAGTCTGCTCCATTACCGCCCACAACTCGTTGAAAATGGACTGAACCTCCCGTCCCCGCTCCAAATCGGCGCGAACCTGGGACAAGGCGGAGACCGGCACGCGCATTGATCGTTTCTGCCCCTGAACCCACTGTTGCCACACATAGTACGGGCCTGTTCGCCGAACCTTGCCATTGCGGTCCTTGCGTTCGCAGTACTGCTCGCTCAACTGACCGCGTCGCGCCGTTCCAATCGCCATGAGCTTCTCCATCGCCGTCCGCCGCCGTTCCCGCAGGCTATTCATAGTGATTCCTCCTGGTTGGATGTATCCATATCCGATACGGACTACCACGATAAAAAAAAGACGCAAGGCCTTTTTTGCGCTTTTCCCAACTTTCTTGAACTACACCCAATTCATACACCACTTTCGGGACTTGACCCAACGGCTTTGCCATGCTCCAATTACGTCTTGAATTGCGACCGACTGTCCTGATGTTTGCCGTGGAATGCAAGAGAAAAGGGCATGCGCGAGGAACCGATCCCATGACAACTTGCAGACTCGACCTGAACCTGATGCTCGTTGTGTTGTTCGGCGTCTCCCTCTCCGCGATGGGGTGTCCCTATCCGAGCGGGGCGAAGGTCGTGCCGGAGGTCATCTGCGCGCGTGGAACCGCCCAGTTGTTATTGTCCGTGGAACGGGGAGACGAGGATTACAAGATCACGTCCGGGGGCGTTCAGGTGGACTGCGTCATTCGTGGCGGAGGCCAGGAGATCCGCCCCCCTCCGGTCTTTCCCCCGATCACGGGACCGGGAGAAGATCAGTACGTCACGGATCTTCCGACTCTGGGACCGGGCCGGTATGAAGTCACCGTTTCCGCCGGCGTGACGTCGTCCCCGGGCGGCTCGCCGGTGACGAAATCGGCCACCTTCCCGCCGTTGCCGCTGACCGTCCCTAAAGTGGACACCGAAACGGTCGCCACGACTCCCTCAAATCGCTCCCGAACAAAGATCGGTATTGGCGAAGAAGTCGTTTGTAGTGTTCTTCCCGCCATGTCCGTGAACTGGTCTGCTACCGGCGGCGGAACTGTGTCTCCATCGACAGGGAATAGCACAACGTTTACGGCGAGCAAGAGTCCGTCAACGTCAATCGTTCATGCGCAAGTTGCTGGTGCTGATTGCACGGTGACATTTACGGTGGTTGCTCCCGATGGGATGACGACTTCACTTGCAAGCGATGGAAGTCTCGGCTCGCCTGGCACGAACAATATCGGTGCCAAGTCCTTCTCTGACTGCTACGTGCTTCCTAATGATGTTTCGTTCTACAAGGTTGAGTTCCAGGAGAACATTCCGGGAGAGAGTTACACCTGGCCCGACGGAACAGGGGGGACGCGCCCTTCCGCCATCGTGCCTTGGGGTGTTGGGTTCGACAACAAGACCACCGATACGGTGTCGAGCGGTTTGGATCCAGCAGCACGAATCTTCAACGGAACCAACTACGTGGATTTCACCTATGGGGTTCGCGTTCCAGAGGAGTATAAGAACGAGGGGGGAACTTGGGTGCGGTGGCTCCCCGGCGAGAATCATCCACGTGACTACCGGGGTTCTGATCGCAAGGCCCGCACAAAACTTGAAGCGTCCGACACGGCCATTGGTGGCTGGATGGGGCCATGGCAATGAGGAAGGTGGTATTTATGAAGAATCCATGGTATCTGATCATTTGGGTTTTGATTGCTTTTGGCTGGTATTCAACCCTCGGTGGAGATGTGAATTTACGCGTTCAGATCGAAGAGATTCGTCGATCCTCTTCGACATCCAATGAAGTTGACCGGACTCGCATTGAGAAGGAGCTAATCGATCTTCTCGCTGGCAATGCTGGTCCCGAACGGCGAGGAACGGTCTACGCGGCAATCGCTAACGTCTACAGCAGCGATCTGGCACATCACGCCGAATCTGCTGCCCATTACGCACGAGAAGCGATTAAGAACCAACTCAGCATCGCGGATACGTGCGATATGTATTTGTGCTTAGGCAATGCGGCAGAGATCCAAGCACGAACTGAAGGGTCCCCGAATGCAATAAATCGTGAAATGCAGGCCGCACCTTTTATCCAAGGCTTAGCCTTCGTGTTGGGCCATCTTCGCACTGAGAAGAGCCTGCCCCCCCCGCCTGTTGGAAAATATGACGTGGAACCAAAGGACCCTCAGTATGAGGAGACCGTACGCCAACATGAAAAACAAATAGCGGTCCGAGATGACGTTCTGCTGCAAAACCGTTTGCTTGTCTGTCGTGACGACTTTAGCCGACGAGTGATTCAGCTTTATCCGCTTTCCCTGGTCAACGACAAGAGCGCTCTTACTCGCATAGTTCGTGAAACCGTGGGTAACGCAGACAAGGCAGAGAAAGTTCTTTTCCATCTTAATGCAGACTGGGTGGCTGATTGACTCGGCTCCTCTCCGGAATCTGTCGGTTGAAATTGAGGTTTTGGGGTGAGGTCTGAAGAGGCAACTAAAGGGAAGAAGCGGCGGCGAATGAGTTGTCGGCGAAGGCGCGCGATTGGGGCATGGCAAGAAGAGAGGCTGGGCAACGGTTGGGCCAAGTCGTGATAGACTTGGCCGTGTGAAGACAAACAACCGGAGGCCCAGCCATGCGCGTGACTGTAAAGGCGATCTTGAATCATGTCCATCCGATTAGGAGGCTTCGTGTACGAGGATGAACGACTGGTGGCGCGAGGAACCCGGTGGCGCCTGGGGGTGACGATCCGGCCGCACACGCAGCGGGCGCCGCCGCGCGGGGTGTGCCGGCGACCCGGTACCTGCCACGGGCACACGGAAGAGCGAGAATGGACGTTCGTTCCGCTGTTCGGGTTGGAAGTCGTTCTGAAGCACACGCCGCAGCGGGTGGACTGCGCGACCGACGGCGCGCGGGTGGAGTTCATGCCTTGGAACGAAGGCAAGCGGACGACGGCGCGCGTGATGATGCAATTCTTGGGGAATTGGGCGCGGCGTTTGTCCTGGAAGGAAACCGGCGAGATTTTCAAGGTCAGTTGGCAGACGGTTCACCACTCCGTGCAGTGGATGGCGGAATGGGGAAAGGCGCATCGGAGTTTGGACGGGATTCGCGCCATTGGCATTGACGAATTGCACTTCGGCAAGGGGAAGCGAAGCGCGAACTTTCTCACGCTCATCTACCAAGTGGATGTCCACTGCCGACGGTTGCTGTGGGTGGGAAAGCGACGCGCGAAGGCCACCCTTCGCCGCAGCCTCAACGCCCTGGGCGGTCCGATTCTCGACGGCATTCGTTATGTGTGCAGCGACATGTGGAAGGCGTATGTGACGGTGGTCGCCAAGAGGCTGCCCGAGGCGGTCCACCTGTTGGATCGCTTCCATGTGGTTCAACATCTCAATCAGGCCGTGGATGAATTTCGACGCCGGGAGAGCGCGGCAGCCGGGAAGACGGCCGCCGGCCAACGTCTCAAGAAGATGCGCCGGCCCTTGTTGAAGCAAGGCGCTCGCGTTCTCGGGAAAGCCCGCGAAAAACTGCAAGCCCTGATCCGCAGTCGCTCCAAGACCGCCCGAGGCTATGTTCTGAAGGAAGCGTTTCTCCATTTCTGGACCTACCGCCATCCCACCTGGGCTCGTGCCTTCTTGGTCCAGCGGATTCGGCGGGTGAAGCGTAGTCGACTGCTCCCCATGATCAAGGTGGCCAAGATGATCGAAAAGCACCAGCCCCTGATTCTCAACTGGCTCCGAGCCCGAGGCGAAGTCCGAACCGGAGCGGTCGAGGGTTTCAACAACAAGGCCCGCGTGATCACCAAACGCGCCTACGGCTTCCGCATCTACGAAACGCTGGAATTGGCCCTGTATCATAACCTTGCTCAACTACCCCAACCAGAGGTCACGCACAGATTCTGGTGACGAGGCCTATTCTCTTGCCGGTTGACAGGAGATCGGCGCGCATGTCCAGCAGTTTCGGCAAGTTGTTTGTGTTGACGACGTTCGGCGAATCGCACGGGCCATACGTCGGGGCGGTCGTTGACGGTTGTCCGGCGGGGCTTTCGCTCTCGGAGTGCGATATCCAGCCGCAACTGGACCGGAGGCGGCCGGGGCAGGGCCCGTTGAGTTCTCCGCGTTCCGAGCAGGATGTAGCGGCTATTGTGGCGGGGGTGGAAGGCGGGATCACTTTGGGCGGGCCCGTGACCGTGCTGGTGCGCAATCAAGACGCGCGGCCGGGCGGTTACGCGGACTTGGCCAAGGCGCCGCGGCCCTCGCACGCGGACTTTACTTACAAGACCAAATACGGGGTGGTGGCGTCGAGCGGGGGCGGACGCGCGGGCGCCCGCGAGACCGTGGCGCGAGTGGCCGGCGGCGCAATTGCCGAGAAGTTTCTGACCACGCGGCATGGAATTCGGATCGTGGCCTGGGTGAGCGCCGTCGGCGGCGTGGAGGCCCCGGACCTGGCCGGCGCCGACCCGGCGCGTGAGGCGGTGGACAACAATGAGGCGCGTTGTCCCGATTCGAGCGCGGCGACGCGCATGACGGAAGCCATCGAAGCCGCGCGGGCGGCCGGAGATTCGGTGGGTGGCGTGATCACTGCCGTGTGTCGGAACGTGCCGGCGGGGTGGGGGGAACCGGTCTTCGAGAAGGCCCACGCCGCGCTTGGCGCGGCGATGTTGTCCATTCCGGCGGCGCGTGGATTCGAGATAGGGGCTGGCTTTTCCGGGGCGCGGCAGAGGGGTTCCGAGCACAATGACGCCTTTGTGTTGAAGGGCGGCAGGCTGGGCGCCGCGACGAATCGGAGCGGAGGCGTCCAGGGCGGCATCACCAACGGCGAACCCATCGTGTTCCGTGTCGCGTTCAAGCCTCCAGCCAGCATCGCAGCCGCGCAGCGCACGGCGGACTACGAGGGGCGCGCCGTCGAGATCCGTGTCCGGGGGCGACACGATCCATGCGTGGTCCCGCGCGCCGTTCCGATTGTCGAAGCCATGGCGGCTCTCGTGCTGGCCGATCTGGCCTTGATGGCGCGATAATGGGCGCGCTCGGCACATTCGAGGTCCTCGCGACGGATTCGGCGTCGTCGGCCAGGCGGGGTCGGCTTTGGACCGCGCGCGGTCCGGTGGAAACCCCGGTGTTCATGCCGGTGGGCAGCCAGGGCGCGGTGAAGTCTCTTTCGCCGATGGATTTGAGGGAGGTTGGCGCCCAGATCGTGCTCGGCAACGTGTATCACTTGAGTATTCGGCCGGGTATTGATGTCGTCGAGCAGTGTTTGGGGCTGCGCCGGTTTATGGGGTGGGAAGGGCCCATCCTGACGGATAGCGGCGGCTACCAAGTCTTCAGTCTGGCCACGCGGAGAACCATCCGCCCCGATGGGGTGGAGTTCAGCAACCACGTGGATGGCGGCCGGGTATTTCTGGGGCCGGCCGAGGTGATGGCCATTCAGCGGCGCCTGGGCTCGGATATCGCGATGGTGTTCGACGAATGCCCGCCCTATCCCTGCGCGCGTGATTGCGCTTGTCAAGCCGTGGAGAAGACCCTAAGGTGGGCGGCCCTGTCCTCCCGGGAACCCCGTGGGCCGGGCCAACTGGTGTTCGGCATCGTGCAGGGCGGCGAGTTCACCGACCTGCGCGAGCGTTGCGCCAGGGAACTGGCGGGCATGGGGTTTGACGGTTACGCCGTCGGGGGAGTGAGCGTCGGCGAACCCGAGCCTCTGTTGATCCGTGGGATCGAGGACGGCGTCCGGCGCCTGCCAGCGGAACGACCCCGCTATCTCATGGGGGTCGGGAAGATGCCGCAGATTCTTGAGGCGGTGTCGCGCGGGATTGATATGTTCGACTGCGTGATGCCGACCCGCCACGCGCGGAACGGGACGGCGTTCGCGCGGCTGGGTCGGTATCCGCTGAAATCGGCGGACTACAAGACCGACACGCGCCCCATCGAGGAAGGCTGCGGATGTTACGCATGCCGGTGTTTTTCGCGCGCGTATATCCGACATTTGCTGAATGTGAACGAAATACTGGGAATCCGGTTGCTGACCATGCACAACCTGCACCGGTACATGGAGTTCATGAAGGAAATCCGGACGGCGTTGGAACATGGACGGTTTGCGGAACTCCGCGAGGCATGCAGACGCCAGGAAGGAGATCGGGAATGAATTCGTTCGCGCTCTGGATCGGTCAGGCCGCCGCGGAAGGCGTCGGCGGGCTGGGTGGCGGCTTCGGTGGCATGTTCATTCCGGTGGTCCTGCTGTTCGGCATCTTCTACTTCATGGCCATTCGCCCGCAGCAGCGGAAGGAAAAGGAGCGCCGGGCCATGATCGAGAACGTGAAAACCGGCGAACGGGTTCTGTTCGGCGGCGGCATCATCGGGACCATCGCCAACGTCAAGGAGCACACCTTCATCGTCAAAGTGGCGGACAACGTGAAGATCGAAGTGGCGCGCGCCGCGGTCACGAAGGTGCTGGAGAAGGGCGAAAAACCTACGGACGAAACGGACGGCAAGAAGAAATAGGGCTGGTTTCTTTCAAGGTTCACGGAAGGGATCGTTACGTATGGATCGTTACGCTTTCTGGAAATGGCTGATCTTGATTGGGTTGACGGCCAGCTCGATCGCGCTGGTCATTCCGTGGAAGGACCGGGTGAAATACGGCTTGGACATACAAGGCGGCAGCAGCTTCATTGTGGCGATCGAAGAATCGAGAATCCGCGAGGAACTGCGGCGTCGCGCAACCGGGGAGATGACCGACGAGCAACTCGAAAACGATGTCCGCAAGTCACTGCGAGACGCCCAGCCCCGCGCGCTCGAAGTCATTCGCAACCGGGTGGACGCGTTGGGCACGCGGGAGCCCTTGATCTACGCCGAAAAAGGGAATAACCGGATTGTCGTCCAGCTTCCCGGCATCAAGGAGAGTCAGCGGCGCGAGGCCGAGGAGACCATCTCGCGGGTGGCTTTCCTCGCGTTTCACGTCGTTCACAAGCGCAACGACGAGCTGGTGAAGAAACTGATGGACGAGCGGATTGCGCTGGATGGGTTCAAGATCGTTGACGACAAAGAGGGCAAGAGCTGCTACGCGCGGGAGATTCGCGCGAACAAGGACGAAGGGAAGAAGGTCGAAGCGGTCGACCCGATGCTGCGGTTTCCGGTTGGGAAAGCGCCGCTCGGGCACGTTTTCCTGCTGGAGCGCGTCTCGTCGGCCGGGCAGGGCGACGAACGGTTCATTCCGATCTGTGTCAAGCATCGCAATGAAATGAGCGGCGAGTACGTGACCGACGCGCGGGTGGAGATTTCACCGACCGGCAGCCGCGACATCAGCCTCGAATTCGACTCGAAAGGCGGCAAGATTTTCGGGCGGGTAACCACGGACTACGGGCCGAACGGCGAGAAGAACCGCGACCAGGTCGGCGCTCAACTCGCGATCGTGCTGGACGGCACGGTGTACTCGGCGCCGGTGATCAGGGAGCCGATCCACGGGGGGCGGGCGCAGATCACGGGGCACTTTCCTGGCGACGAGGCGTACAAGCTGGCGCTCGTCTTGCGAACAGGGTCCATGCCGGCGCCGGTGAAGATCGTGGAGCGGCGGCATGTGGACCCGACGCTGGGCAAAGACTCGGTGCAGAGCGGCTTGAGATCGGTGGCGGTTGGCGGCGCGGCGGTGCTGCTGTTCATGCTCCTGTACTATCGGCTGGCAGGCTGCATTGCGAATCTGGCGCTCATCCTGAACATCGTCCTGCTGCCGGTGGGCCTCGTGCTGACCGCGGGTTTCCTGAGTTTGGGGGTTGCCGCTGGGACGGGCGTGAAGTCGGTCGGCATGCTGCCGGTCATGACCCTGCCGGGCATTGCGGGCATCGGGCTCGCGATCGGCATGGCCGTGGACGCGAACATCCTCATCTTCGAGCGCATGCGCGAGGAGTTCAAGACGGGGAAGCGCTTTTGGAGCGCGGTGACGGCGGGGTACGACCGGGCGTTCAGCGCGATCCTGGACTCGAACCTGACGACCGTGCTGACGGGCATCATCATGTTCGTCTTCGGCTCGGGGCCGGTGCGCGGGTTCGCGGTCACGACTACGGCCGGCATTCTCATCAGCATGTACACCGCCATCATCGTCACCAAGATGATGTTCGCGCTGGTCGCCAAGAATCCGAACATCAAGGATGTCAAAATGCTCCAGTGGCTCAAGATGACGAGCATTGACTTCATGTCGAAGGGCAAGCCGGCCATTTTGATCTCGGTTGCCATTATTGCCGTGTCCTGGGGCGTCATGATCTACCGGGGCGTCAGGGACCCCGCGAAGATTTTCAGCGTGGACTTCGTTAGCGGGACGTCCGTCACGTGCAAGTACGACGCGGCGAGGGCGGAGACGCGGCCGACGGTGGCGGCCATTCGCGCCGCGCTCGAGGAAGGCGGGACGCGCGGGCTCCAGATTCAGTACCAGAAGGAAATCGAGGCGGGCGGCGCCGAGTACCTGCACGTGAAAGCAAACTACGACGAGAGCGAGAAGAGTCAGGGGGAAAAGATCAGCCGAATCTTGACGGAGAAGTTCCCGCAGGCCGGTTTCAAGGTTACGCGCCAGGAGGACGTGGACCCGCTGGTCGGCGCGGAAATGACGCGGCGCGCCATATGGGCTGTTGGAATCGCGCTGGCCGGGATCATCGTTTATCTGTGGATTCGGTTCGAGTTCGGTTTCGGCGTCGGCGCCGTGGCGGCGGTGTTCCATGACGTGCTGATCACGGCCGGTCTCTACAGTCTGATGGGGCTGCAGTTGAGCGTGACCATGATCGCGGCGCTGCTCATGATCATCGGTTACTCGGTGAACGATACGATCGTCATCTACGACCGCATTCGGGAGAACCTGAAACTGATCCGCGACAAGAATTTCGTGGAAATCTGCAACCTGAGCGTGAACCAGACGTTGAGCCGGACCATCCTGACGAATGCGGCCACGTTCCTGACGGTGATCGCGCTGCTGGCGCTGGGCGGCGGCGCGATGAACGAGTTGGCCGCGCCACTGTTCATCGGCATGTTGGCCGGCACGTACTCGACGGTCTACATCGCCACGCCGGTGACGCTGGCCTGGTACCGGAACAAGCGGCCCGAATTGGGCGGCCCAAAGGTTTCATAGGAGCCGCGTAGCGGCGAAGTTTGTAACCATGCCGTCGGATCGTCATCCAAACGCGAAGGCGGGGCGGCTCTCCGCGTCGACGCGATGGGTGACTGCGGAGGCCGACGAGGACCGCGCGCGCGCGGTTGCCAATGCTCTGGGAATCCCCCAGCCGGCGGCCCGGGCGCTGGCGGTCCGCGGCATCCAGACTCCAACGGAGGCGGCCAAATACCTCGAACCCAGGTTGAGCAATCTATCGGACCCCTTTCTCCTGCCGGCGATGGAACCCGCCGTGGATCGCGTCTGGAAAGCGATACGAGGGAAAGAGAAGATTCTAATCTTCGGCGACTACGACGCGGACGGCGTCACGGGGACTGTTCTGCTCGTGCAGCTTCTTCGCGGACTCGGCGGCCGGCCGGCGTATTTCACGCCCAATCGCCTGACCGACGGATACGGCCTGACCACGGAACCTCTGAAACGCTGCCTGGTCAAAGAACGGCCGGGACTGCTGATCACCGTTGACTGCGGCACTGACGCGCGCGAAGCCTTCGAGATGGCCCGCGTCGCTGAGTGCGATGTCGTGGTGACCGATCATCATGAACCGGCGTCGGAACCGTCAGACGCGGCCTGGGTTGTGAACCCGAAACGCGGGAAGCGCAAGGCGACAGATATGCTGGCTGGCGTGGGGGTAGCCTTCAAACTGGGCCATGCGATCGTCAAACGCGGACTCGACCAGTCATGGGACGCATGCCGTTCCGTGGACATGCGGGACTGGCTGGATCTCGTGGCCGTCGGGACGGTGGCCGATGTCGCGCCGTTGTTGGGGGAAAACCGCATTCTGGTGACTCACGGCCTGAGCTGGATAGGGCGTTCTTCATCGGAGGGGCTCAGAGCGCTGATGCGGGTTGGCCGAGTGGATGGGGACGTGACGCCCTACCACCTGGCTTTCGTGCTCGGGCCGCGTCTCAATGCGGCCGGCCGGTTCGGGCAGGCTGAGGTGGCGTTGAACCTGCTCCTGGCGACCGATCGGCTGGATGCCGAACGACTGGCGCTGGAACTGGACCGCGCCAACGAACGTCGGAAGCGTATTGAGGAACGGATCATGCGGGAGGCGGCAACCATGATTGATGCCTCGTTCGATCCAGGGCGCGATTTCGGCGTGGTGGCCGGTCGAACGGGCTGGCATACGGGAATAATCGGAATCGTGGCGGCGCGACTGAACGGCCTCTACCGGCGGCCGGCCGTGGTGATCGGGTTCGACCGGGACGGCAAGGGGCGCGGCTCGTGCCGATGCGCGGAGGGCATGGACATTCTGGAGGTCTTGCGCGATTGCGCCGGGCTGCTGGCGAGCTTCGGGGGGCATCGGGCGGCCGCAGGGCTGGTTGTCGAACAGCGGAACTACGAGGCGTTCAAACAGCGGTTCCAGGACGCTTGCGCCGCGCGTACGCGGACCGAGGACCTTCGCCATGTCGAGAGGATCGACGCCTGGCTGGACAGCCTTGGCGCCGCCGACGAGCGCCTGCTGGATACCGCGCGAAAATTCGCGCCGCTCGGCCACGGAAACCCGGCGCCGCTCTGGGGCTTGAGGCGCGTGGAGGCGGTGGGCGCGCCCCGCGTGGTCGGCGGGCAGCATTTGCGCATGACCCTGGGAGCTAATGGAATCTTGAAGGATGCGATCGGATTCGGCTTGGCCGGCCGCCCATGCCCGCCGGGCCCACTGGATGTTGTGTTTCACCTGCAGGAAGATTCGTTCGGCGGGCGCAAACGCGTGCAGTTGAAGCTGAAGAATTTCCGGCCTGCGGCCCCGGCCGAGTAAAGACCGGCGGCAAGCCGGAAGACCCGGGCGCGATCCCGCCAAAAGGCCGCAGTAAGGACTTGTTTTGCGGCGCGATATCCGGTAGAGTGATTCCAGTCGTTTGGGCGGAAGACCGGACGGTCGCGGTTACCCAGTACGGAGCAAGGAGTCGAAGGGATGCCACGAAGTTGCGCGATATGCGGCAAGAGTTTGCGGCGCGGCAATCGGATCGTGCGGCACGGATTGGCGAAGCGCAAGGGCGGAATCGGGCTTCATACCACGGGGATCAGCCGCCGGCTTTTCGCTCCGAACCTGCAGAGAATCCGTGTGATCGAGAACGGCGGCGTGGTTCGGCGGCGGGTCTGCACTCGCTGCATCAAGAGCGGCCGGATTACCAAGGCGTAGCGGCGCCATTCGGCTGCGGAGCGAGGACGCGCCATGACGGATGAACCCTTGGAAACATCGGAAATCAAAGAGACGGATATTGTCTTCAACTGTCCGCATTGCGGCAAGAGTCTCGCCATTGACTACTGCGGCGCCGGACTTGCCATTCCATGCAGCGACTGCGGCAACACGGTCGAGGTGCCCATTCCAAATGGAATGCGGATTGACGATCTCGACAGCGACGAGGGGGAGCAGGAGGGCTTGATCATCAATCTTCGCCGGTCGCTGGGCGCGGCTGAGGACCGGATCAAACGTTTTGAAGCAGAGATCGAGGAGTTGAACGTCCGCCGGGAAACGCTGGAAAAGGCGCGGAGCGACAACATCTATCAATTCGGCCAGGTGCTGGAAAAGGTCGGGGTCATCCAGAAACTCCAGAAACAGATCGCGGATCACCTCGAAAAAGTGTCCGAGATCGCCAAGTTCGTCTACTAGCCCGGATATTTCACGCTCCCGCGTGAAATATCCGGGCTAGGCGTCCAGGGCCTCCAGCAGGCGCCTTTCGATTTTCTCCCACGCGTATTCGCGGCGCGCGTAGGCCAGTCCGGCGTCGCCCATCGCGCGGCGAAGAGCGGGCGCATCCATGAGCATGAGCAGTTCTTCCTCGAATTCGGGGTAGGCGCGGAACCACAGGCCGCCATTGGACAGCTCGCAATGGCGGCGCAGCACCTCGCTTTGCGCGCGCACCAGGGCTGGGATTCCGGCAAGCCAGGCTTCGAGCAGGACGATGCTCAGGCTTTCGTTGACGGAGGGGTGGCAGAAGGCGAGCGCGCCGGCCATGAGGGCGCGTTTGCGTTCCTCCTCGACCAGTCCCATATCCAGGACGTGGCCGGCCATGCCCGGGGGAATATCCACCTGGCCGACGCCTGTCAGCGCCAGCTTGACGTCCCGTCCCGACCGGTTCCTGAATGCGGCGAGGTAGTCAATCAGCAATGGGGTCCCCTTCAGCGTTTCGCGGCGGCCGCAGTAGATGAGGTAGGGCGCCGCTCTGAGTTCGCGCGGCAGCCCCGCTTTTCCGGGGGCGACCGTGAAGGGATCGAGGCCCATGCCCACAATCGAAGCCCGCGACGGGTCCAGTCCATACAGGCGCGCGGCCAGGTCCCTTTCGGGCTCGGAATTGAACATGATCCGGGACACGCCGCGGAACAGGCGGGCGACGGCGGGCAGGTAGGCAAACGGCTCGTCGTGCAGGCATGGCACGAGAATCGTCTTGTTGGGCGACACCTGTGCGGCGGCATGAACGAGGCCGGATAAATACGGGCCCAGCACGATGCGGTCGTACTCCGGCTCGTGCCGGCGAAGGTGCGCGGCCAGGGCCTCGCTGTTGACGCCATTGGCCAGCCAGAGCGCCTCCTCGTCCGCGGTGACCGGCCGTTCGCGGCTGATCGCCTCCTGAATGCGCAGAAAGGCGCGGACGTCGCGGGCGTCAACCGGGAAGAACGTGACGGCCAGTCCGTCCTCCAGCCGGCTGCCGGCCGGCCGCTCATTGGCCCAGGTGAAATGATCCACGGCGCGCGTGGTCAGGAAGCGCACATCTCTGCCGGCCGCAGCGGCGCGCTGGGCGAGGTTCTTGAGGAGTATTTCGGCGCCGCCCAACGCCCGGCCGCCGGCGAAGCGAGGACAGACGAACGCTATGCGGGACGCGCGCGCCATGGGACAAGCACCAGGTTCAGTGTTTATCCCGGATGTTTCACACTCCCGCGCGAAACATCCGGGATAGAGGGCGTCGCCGCCCCCTCGATGCGCGCCAGCCGCTCTTCGAGTTGGCGGATTTTTTCGCGGTCGCGGCTCTGTGCGGCCTCGATGGCGGAGAGCAGCAGGCCGTTCACGCGGTTTTGTTGCGACCAGAGCCGGTAGGTATAGAACTTCAGCGCGTTCCAGATCAGGCGCTTGAGCGGGATGAAGACCCAGCTGAATCTGGCCCGCCGTTCGAGTATCTCGAAATCTCCGATATCCACGAACACGGCTTCCCGCAGACAATCGAGATAGAACGCGAGGAAGTTCTCATCGTCTTTGAGATTCGCGAGGTTGAAGCGTTCCGCGCAGGCCACGCGGGAATCCGTGTAGACGTTCCGCTCCATCTTGCGCGCGACGGTTTCCCTGATCTCCTCGACGATGCGGCGCGCGTCAATGCCCGAAGCCCCGATTTCAAAAATCGAATCGCTCATCGTCATTGCTCCGCTTATGCCGTGGAATCTACACGGAACCGCGAGGCGGCGCAAGGGGTTTGCGCGTAATGGGTCATTGCAACTCAGGCAGTACCGCGCGCCCGATCGGCCATTGACGCGGTTCGAGCAGGACTTTCTCAGGCAAGGCGGCCTGCGCGAGCGGATGACCCGCGCGCGACTGGCGGCAAGGGGCAAGTCCCTGGGCGCGTAGAACGCCTTGAATCGGAAAGAAGCTCACGCAACGTCTAAACCTATATCCGGCAGTTGAACTGCCGAATTTTTCACAAGGCTGAGGGCTTGTGGGTGTTACGGATCTGGAGGCTTTCACTTATTTGGTGCAAGACGCA
>JASEHE010000046.1 GCA_030018915.1 Verrucomicrobiota bacterium | reverse complement strand
CCATTCGTGGAGATTATGCCCTATCAGCTTTTACAGGAAAATCCGGACTTGACCCTCCGCTGCGCTCCGGGCGAACCTTCAACCGCGCCATTGGACGAAAAATGAGAATTTGGGATGACGACAGCGGGAGATGAAGTCGGGCATTGTCCAACGGACCTTTCTCGATCACTACGCGGCGTTGGACCGAGCCCGCGCGTACGCCCGGAGCCGCCGGAGTACGGTCAGGAATCCGCCGCGTCGGCCAACCGGTCGGATCATCGTCGCCGAGCCGGTCAGCGCCCGCCGGAGCGACATGGCGGGCCGTTCAGGATCGAACTCGCCCTCGATCAGAGAAGCGTAGGCGCCCATCCACCGGTCGTCGCCGGCGAACGGAAGCGGGTCCGAACCCGCCAGCACCGGCAGGCCCTTGCGGCGCGCCAAGCGCATGAGCCTGGGCTCGCCCCAGACGGTCGGCCGCAGCGCTGTGTCGCCCACGGCCAGCTGGCCCGGCTGCGCCCGCTCGATCAGGTCGCGCGCCACGCGGCTGCGGGACAGGAGCCATTTCCCGGGCGCCCAGGCGAGGACGGGGATTCCACCGACAGCCGTCGTTTGTTCCGCCACTTCCAACGCTGGAAGCCCATCCGGAATGGATGCGTCCGTCATGAGCGTCAGAATCTCGAGGCGTTCGGCCGTTACGACCTGCCGGCCTGCCACCAGCGCCAGCAACGGGCGCCCAGTCTGCTCGATCATCAGCGCCTCTGCGTCGGCAGTCGTCCGGACTCGGAAGCCCGGTCCGGTCGGGACAGTCCGGCCGGTTTTCAGACCGGTAAAGAACCGGCCGCCGGCGCGCTCGGCCAGGCAGGCCAGACACGCGGCGGCGCCTCCGAGCCGGGCCAAATTGTCGGCCAGTCCCCTCAGGGCCTCGGCCGCGCGGTAGCACGGATAGAAGTGCACATGCGCGTCAACAACGATTTGCACGAACGGCCTCTCCAGGGTTTCCGGGTCCCAGCATTTGGCAATAGCATTCGCCGAGTTTCCGCTTGAATGTTCCGTAGTTGTGCGTAGCCTCGATCCGCTTCCGCCCCTCGCGGCCCAGCCGTCGCCGGCGTGGCTCGTCCGCCATCAGGCCGACGATGCCATCGCTCAGCGTCTCCGGGGTGGGCGCCACAAGCACGGCAATCGTCTCGTCCAGGATCAGGCGGTTCGATTCCACGTCTGTGGCCACGATCGCGCCGCCAGCTTTCAGGTAGTCCAGGAGCTTGAGCGGCGTGTTCACGCCGGCCAGCCGCGGCGACAGCAGGATGTCCGACGCGGCCAGGTAGTTCGGCAGTTCGTCCGGATGGATCTTCCCGACAAACGCCACCGCGCCCGCCGAGACCCGTTCCCGCAGTGCGCGCTGCCGCTCCGCGATTTCCTTCGGTGTGCCGCCGATGACCACGAACCGGGCGCGGGGCTCCCGGCGAACCACATCCGGCATGGCCTCGAACAGCAGGTCCGCCCCCTGATAAACCGCAAACGACCCCACGTACGTGATCAGCACGTCCCGTTCGTCCCGCCGGAGCGTCCGCCGGATTTCCTCAGTCCGCCCGCGATCGGGCTCCGCGAGCGAGGAGGGAATGTCCGGAATGTGGTGAACGGCTGCCTGTGTGCCCGCGCGGCGGATTTGTTCGACGAGCCCCGGCCCCGTGCCGATCACGGCATCAGCGTGTCTCGCCGTGAACCGTTCGATCAGCGCGTAGAGCCGCATGATCAGGTTCCGCAGCCAGCCCAGCCGGTACGACGACGGGTCGGAGTGCTTCTCGAAGACGAGCCGGCTGCGCGTCAGCCCGGCGATCACCACGCCCAGGGCCCCAGCCTCTTCCACGCCATGAAGCGCGTCGTACCGGTTTCGGAGCGCGAGACCGAGCCCCCGGAAAAGCAGCAGCGCATCAAAGGCGGCTTTCAGCAGCGAGGGCCCGATCGGCACGTTCCGAACCCCAAACGGATTGGGCACGCGAACGACGCGGACCCCGGAAATGGCCTTGTCCTCGCCCATCGGCAAGGTAAGCAGGTCCACCTCGAATCCCAACTCGGCCAGCGCCATGACGTCGAATCCCACCCGAATGGGCGAGCCGCGCCACTGGAAGAACGGCTGCGGCGATATGAACAGGACCTTCTTCATGGTCGCGTGAACCGCCTACACGTTAAAAAGGAAGTGACAGATGTCGCCGTCCTCGATTACGTAGTCCCGGCCTTTCAGCTGCATCTTGCCCAGGTCCTTCACCCGTTGCTCCGAACCAGCCGCCACGAAGTCGTCGTATTTCATGACCTCGGCGCGGATAAAGCCCCGCTCGACGTCAGTGTGCACCTTGCCGCCGGCAGCCGGCGCCGCGCTGCCTTTGCGGATCGTCCACGCCCGCACCTCGTCGTCGCCGATCGTGTAGAACGACATCAGCCCCAGCGCGTCGTATGCGGCCTGGTTCACGCGGTCCAGGCCGGACCGCGACAGCCCCATTGCCGCCAGGTATTCCTTCCTCTCACCGGGATCGCCGAGCCCCATGATCTCCTGCTCGATCCGGCACGACACGGCCACCGCGTTCGGCCCGACGTTCATCTTGAGATTCGCCTCGTCCACGTTGCACACCCAGAGCTCCGGCAGGAGCGTGACGAAGTCCAGGCTCCGGATCGGCGCCAGCTCGCGTGGCGTCAGGCCGACGTCGGCCAGCCGCTTCTCCTGCTCCAGCGCCGCCATGCACTTGCGCAGCATGGTCTCCTCGGCCGCCATCGCCGGCGTCACGCCGGCCCGCTTCTCCTTGCCGATGCGCGTCAGCCGCGTGTCCGCCATTTCCATATCGGCCAGCAGCAACTCCACTTGCAAGGCCCGCCGGTCGCGCGCCCCGTCCACCGATCCCTTGGGATGATAAACCTGCTCCGCCTGGAATGCGCGGATCACCAGACACAGCAGGTCGCACCGTTTGGCCGATTCGATCCATTTCCGCTTGCCCGGCTCGAACGTCACGTCCGGGCACAGAACGAAATGATTCTCGGCATAGACCTTCCGCGGAGGCCTGCAGATGTCGAACAATCGCTCGACTCGCGGATCGCCGACCGGCGCCACGCCTTCCATCGTCTCGTCCGGCCGGCGCGACTCAGGCACGGCGCGGCCCGTCAGCAGGTTGAACAGCGTCTTGCGGCCCGACTGCGGCATTCCGAGCAAGGCAATTTTCATGGTCTTTGGCGCCCGCGTAGGCGTAGTTTCTTCCCGCGGGCAACCGCCTCGCCTTATACCACAGTTCCCACGCCATCTCAATGGCAAAACGCAAATGGACAATTGACCGCTTGACGGAGAACGAGCGAGGTGCGATGTTTTGGCAAAGTGAAACCATGACGACGAAAGAAAAACCCGGGCGCGCGGTTGAAGACCTGACCGAACACGCCACTATCGAGCCATGAACGGCAACTTTCCGAACGCGGCTCCGCCGTTTCCAGAAACCGCGGATATCGAGACGTCATCCGACGATTATGCCGCCCGCTTTTCCGGACCAGTCGGCGAATGGATGCTCCAGGCACAGGAACGGATCACACTCGATTTGCTTGGCGACGCCACGGCCGATTCGATCCTGGACGTGGGCGGCGGGCACGGCCAACTCGCCGTCCCGCTGTGCCGGCGCGGCTATAAGGTCACCGTGCTGGGCAGCGCCGAGTCATGCCGCCGGCGCATCCGGGACATCGTGGATTGCGGCCAGTGCCGGTTCCTGGTCGGCAATGTCGTCGCTCTGCCATTTGCCGACCGGTCGTTCGACATGGCGCTTTGTTTCCGGCTCCTCACGCACTGCGAGCGGTGGCCTGCGTTGGTGTCGGAACTCTGCCGCGTGGCCCGGCGCGCCGTGATTGCCGACTACCCAACCAGCCACAGCCTGAATCGAATCGCGCCAGCCCTGTTCCGGGCCAAGAAGAAGCTCGAAGGCAGCACGCGCGCGTGGCGGCTGTTTCGATGCCGGGAAGTGCCGAACGAATTCGGACGGCATGGTTTCCGCCTGAGCCGGCGCCGGGCCCAGTTCTTCCTGCCCATGGTTCTGCATCGCGTCCTGGGAAACCGGGCCGTTTCCGCCGCGATGGAAGGAGCGTGCCGCAGGCTCGGTCTGACCGGACTGTGGGGATCGCCAGTCATCGTCCGGATGGTTCCGATGTGATGGCGTTATTCGTTCACAACGGCCACATTGTGGATTTCACGAACCTTGCTCTACATAATACCGATGAACTGGCCGCCCATGACCCCGGATGGCGCCAGAGTGGCGCCGTTGATTGATCACACGCTCCTCAAGCCGGCCGCCGTTCGCCGCGAAGTGCGGCAGCTCTGCGCCGAGGCGCGCCGGTACGGATTCGCCGCCGTGTGCGTCAATCCCTGCTGGGTCCGGACGGCAGCCGAGGAACTCCGGGACACGCCAGTCAAGGTCTGCACCGTGATCGGGTTCCCACTCGGCGCAACGACTACGGCCGTCAGGGTCTTCGAGGCCGGCGAGGCCATTCACAACGGCGCGCAGGAACTCGACATGGCGCTGTGCCTCGGCGCGCTCAAGGACGGAGACCACACGCGGGTTCAGGAGGACATTGCCGCCGTGGTCCTGGCCGCAGACGCGCGCCCGGTAAAGGTCATCATCGAAACAGCCCTACTCACGGACGAGGAAAAAGCGACGGCCTGCCGCCTCGCGGCGGCTGCCGGCGCCAGATTCGTCAAGACGTGCACAGGTTTCGCCGCCGCCGCCGCAACCGTCGAGGACATCCGTCTCATGCGCCGGACGGTCGGCCCAGGCATGGGCGTCAAGGCCAGCGGCGGAATCCGCGCGCTCGCCGACGCGCTCCGGCTGATCGAGGCCGGCGCCGACCGGCTCGGCGCCAGCGCCGGCGTCGCTATCGTGACGTAACAGATTGCCGATTGGAATCGGCCCAGCCGCCTGCGCGCGATGCGGCGTGAAGCGGCGTTGTTCCGCGGCTGTCTCCAGCAATCGGCAGTTGAAAATCGGCAATTCAGTGGGCGACCCGGAATTCCTGAAACTCGCCGGTGGCTTCGGACTCGTCGTTCTCGACGCTCTGAACCCGCGCGTACGACGGGCCAGCGTGGCACCACTTCACCAGGTCGGCCAGATGCTCGATTTCCCCTTCCGCCACGATCTCGACGCTGCCGTCGGAGCAATTCCTCACCCAGCCGGTCAATCCGAGGCGGTCCGCCTCCTCGCAAGCGCACATCCGAAAGCATACGCCCTGCACCCGTCCCCGAATCCGGATGTGAACGCGTCTTTTCATTCGGCCCTGACTGTGCCTGTTCCAGGCCTCGGATTCAATGGTTTCCCGCGCCGGCCATTCCACCCTTTCTGGTGTGGCATCGTCCATGTGTCCGTTTCGTACTCGTCATTCAGTCCTCGTGCTCGCACTCGGAAAGTGAAAGAAAATCGAGGACGAGGACGATTACGAAAGCCTACACCGCGCGATCTTTGTGCTCTTTCGTGGGTGGCCAACTCCGGAGTTTTGAAAGGGGCTCCACCTGACCACCGACAACCGCTAATCCATGGAGCGCTTCAATTCCTTGATTTCGTCTCGAAGCGCGGCCGCGCGCTCGAACTCCAGTGCCGCCGCCGCTTCCAGCATTTCGCGTTCCAGCTCGCGAATCGCGCGGAATACGTCGTACTCCACCCCGCTCTCCCGAATCACCCGCTGCTCGACCGCCTCGCTTTGCGCCTTGAGCAGCGTTTCCTCGCGAAGGCTCTTCCGAATGCCGCGCGGCGTGATCTTGTGCCGGCGGTTGAACTCAAGCTGCTGCCGCCGCCGCTCGTCCGTGACCGCGATCATGTTACGAATCGAGTCGGTCAGCCGGTCCGCGTAGAGGATCACCTGCCCGTTGACGTGCCTGGCCGCGCGGCCCGCAATTTGGATCAGCGACCGCTCGGAGCGCAGAAAGCCTTCTTTGTCCGCGTCGAGGATCGCCACCAGGGCCACTTCGGGTAAATCCAGCCCTTCCCGGAGCAGGTTGATGCCTACCAGGCAGTCGAAGTCGGCTTTTCGCAGACGCGCCAGAATCCCCACCCGCTCCAGGGTCTGAATCTCGGAATGGAGGTGCTCCACCCGAAGCCCAGCCCGGCGAAGATAGTCCGCGAGGTCCTCAGCCGTCTGCTTGGTCAGCGTGGCGACAAGCACGCGGTCGCCCTGCTCGGCAACCGCCTTGATCTCTTCCATGATATCGTCAACCTGGTTGGCGAGCCGGCGCACTTCCACGGGCGGATCCGCCAGGCCCGTGGGCCGGATGACCTGCCTGACCGGCGCCGGCGAAACCTGAATCTCGTACGGGCCGGGCGTGGCCGTCGTGAAGAGCGCCTGCCCGATCCGCGCCATGAATTCCTCGAAGTTCAGCGGCCGGTTGTCCTTGGCCGACGGCAGGCGGAACCCGTGGTCTACCAGCGTCTGCTTGCGCGCCTGGTCGCCGTTGCACATGCCGCGAATCTGCGGAAGGGCCGCATGCGATTCGTCAATGATCGTGAGGAACTCGCCAGGAAAGTAGTCGAGCAGCGTGGCGGGCGGCTCGCCCGCAGCCCGGCCGCTCAGGTGCCGCGAGTAGTTCTCGATCCCCGCGCAGTAGCCGAGCTCCTTGAGCATCTCCACGTCGTAGAGCGTCCGCGACCGCAGCCGCTGCGCCTCGATCAGCTTGCCCTGCTCCTCGAACCACCGGACCCGCTCGTCGAGTTCCGCCAGGATTCGCGGCGCGGCCCGCCAGATCTTGTCCTCGGGCATCACGAAATGCTTGGCAGGCGAGATCACGGCGGCGTTCAGCGCCGCGCCCGCTCGGCCGCTTACGGGATCGAATTCCCGTATGGCCTCCACCACGTCGCCGAAGAACTCGATGCGAACCCCATGCTTTGCGCGCGAGGGGAACACATCCACGATGTCCCCACGCACGCGAAACGCGCCCGGCTCGGGCGCATAATCGTTGCGCGCGTACTGGATGTCAACGAGTTTTCGGAGCACGCCGTCCCGTTCCGCCGGCTCGCCGGTCCGCACCCGCACGAGCATCCGCGCGTAGTCATCTGGGCTGCCGAGTCCGTAGACGCAGGAGACGGACGCCACCACGATCACGTCCAGGCGGGACAGGAGCGAGTTGGTCGCCGACAGGCGCAGCCGCTCGATCTCCCGGTTGATCGAGGCGTCCTTCTCGATGTAGGTGTCGGTTTCGGGGATGTAGGCTTCCGGCTGGTAGTAGTCGTAGTAGCTGACGAAATACTCGACGGCATTCCCTGGAAAGAAGTCCCTGAGTTCGCTGAAGAGCTGGGCGGCGAGCGTCTTGTTGTGTGAGACGATGAGCGTGGGCCGGCCCCACCGCTCGATGACCTTGGCCATGGTAAAGGTCTTACCCGAGCCTGTGACGCCCTCCAGCACCTGGAAGCGGGCGCCTTGTTCGAGCCCGCGGCACAGAGCGGCGATCGCCTCGGGCTGGTCGCCGGCGGGCGCGAACGACGAGCGAACGCGGAAAGGACTGCTCACAGGCTCAACATCCTCTCGAGGGCTTTGCGCGCGTTCTGCTTGACTGCATCCGGGACGCGGACGACATTAGAGGCTGGCCAGTCCTGAAGCAGGGACAGCAGGTTCCGCTCATTGGTCCGGCCCATGTTCGCGCAGACGGACTGCAGGAGCGCCTTGACCGTCACACGGCCACGCTGCTCCTCGGCCAGCCGCGCCACCAGGTTCACTTCCGTGCCGATCACAATTGTCGAACCGGCCGGCGCCGCCCAGACGTATTGGATGATCTGCGAGGTAGAGCCGCGCGCGTCAGCGAGCCGCGCGACCTCCTTCGGGCACTCGGGATGGACGATGATCTTCGCCCCGGGATCGAGCCGGCGAACCTTCCCGACCTGTTGCGCCGTGAAGACCGTGTGCACAAGGCAGAATCCTTTCCACACCACGACTCGCGACCGGGCCAGCGAGCCGGCGTCCAATCCGCCCGCCGGTTGACCCGGGTTATAGAGCGCGACGGCGTCCTCGGCGATGCCGAGGTCATGCGCGGTGTTCCTGCCAAGGTGCTCGTCTGGCAGAAAGAACACGCGCTTGCCCTGCTTGAACGCCCACTCGAACACGCGCCTGGCATTGCTCGACGTGCACGTGCTGCCGCCCCATTCGCCGCACAGCGCCTTGAGCGTGGCCGAGCTGTTCACATAGACTACCGGGCGCCAGTCGCCGGAGGCCGCCATCAGCGTTGCCCAGGCGGCTTTGACCGCCTCGTAGTCGGCCATGTCGGCCATTGGGCAGCCGGCCAGGGGATCGGGCATGTAGACCGTCTGGTTCGGTCCGGCGAGGATGTCGGCGGATTCCGCCATGAACCGGACCCCGCAGAGCACGATTTTCTCGGCCTCGCGCCGGCGGGCGGCCATTCGGGCGAGTTCCAGAGAGTCGCCCAAGACGTCGGCGCGCGCGAGCACGAGCGGCCGCTGGTAATGGTGGCCAAGAATCAGCAACTTCCCGCCCCATTGCTTCCGAATCGCATCGATCTGCCAGCCGATATTTTCCACGCCCATGAAAGCAACCCAACTTCCTGCCGCTATTCGTCAGAGTGCGGAGAAGATGGACCGGTTTTGCGGGATGCCAAACTAGCCCGCATATCTCACGCTGGAGTGTGAAGTATGCGGGCTAGAGCATTCGATCGAGAGCCTTTCGAGACACCGTCCGGATGTTTTCGTGCAGGCAACGGCCACGGGTGTCTATGGTCACAATGCCTCGCAGATCCTCGACCGCCAATTCCCAAAGGGCCTCGGCCTCGCCGAATTCCCGGAGGAAATGGACGCCGACGACCGACTGAATGCTGCCCGCAAGCAACACGGCCGCGCCCCCGATTGCCTGGACGTAGATGCAGCCGTGCTTGACACAGGCGCGCCGCGTGCCGTCTCCCATGCCGCCTTTCCCAATGATCACTCGAATCTGGAGCCGCTCGATGATCGAAGGCATGTAGGGTTCCTGGCGGGAGGAGGTCGTTGGTCCCGCAGCCCGAATCGCCCAGGCGCCGCCTTCCCGCGCGGTCACTGGGCCGCAGTGAAACATCGCGCCATCTCTCAGATCCAGCGGCGGTCTTCCTCCTTCCGCCAGGAACTGATGAAGACGGTCTCGCCCGGTAAACACCTTACCGGACAGGCTCACTATTTCCCCCAGCCGCGCGTCGCGTATCTGACTCGCGGTGAACGGGTAGCTCAATCTCTTCACAGCAACAATCCTCGCGCGATCAGTACAGCCACCGGTGAACTCCGCCTTCCGGCCCCAGAACCATGCCCCGCCGCCGGAAGGCCCAGCACATGTGCGACACCGATACGAAGAAAGACGCCGGCAGGCAGCTCAGCGAGCCGATCTTGACCCCCAGAACGGTGCTCCTACCGCCCAATCCCATAGGTCCGATCCCCATCTGGCCGATTTCCTTCATCATCCGGCTTTCCAGCCGGGCCACGGCCCTGATGCTGGAACTGTCGCCGATCTTGCGGAGGAACTGCTCCTTAGCGTGTTCGTGGCCGGTTACGCGGTCGCCGCCGATGCAGACTCCGAGCACCCCCGGAGCGCAGCCTTGGCCTTGTGCCTTCCATACGCTATCCAGGATGCACCGCCGCGCGCCCTCAAGATTCCGCCCCGCGGCCAGGTCGCAGTCGGGCAACGCGTATTGGCCGCCCACGTTCTCGCAGCCGCCGCCATTCATGACCAAACGCACATCCACCGATTTCCGGCCGCCCTGCTGAAAATCGAAGACCGGCGAGCCGTGGGCAATGTTCGTCGGAAACGAGCAGCCGAAAACCGGGTCCACCGTGTTCTGCCGCAGGTACCCGCAGCGCGTCGCCTTCGATACAGCCGCGCGGACGACCGCCACCAGCGCGTTGGTGTCGAATCCCACGGGAACCCGAAAGTAAAACCGCAGGGTCCCAGTGTCCTGGCAAAGAGGAGCGTCCTTCTTCCTGGCAAGCTCGACGTTTCGGAGGATCGTCGAGAGTACCCACCGGGGCCGGCCGCCCAGTCGTTCCATGCGCAACGCCCTTCTCAAGGCCGCTTCCACGTCCATCGGCAAATCCGTGGATGTCCGCCGAATGAGATCGAAGAGATTCTTTTCCCAGTGCGATTCTCTCATCGCTGAACTCAGCCGTCCCGCGCTCAACTAGCCCCAAAACAAGCTAGTGATCAGTCATCAGTCAACAGTGATCAGTATGAGAGACAGCGGAGTGAGGATGACGGTCGTAACTGTCCCAACACCTACTGATTATTGATCACTCTTCTTTTGGGACTAGCGCGCATATTTCACACTCCCGTGTGAAACATGCGCGCCAGGCGGGCGCTCCGCCAGGCGCCTCAGAATGCCGTCAAGAAGATCGTCGGGAACCGTCAGATTCCCAAAGCCATTCCCGAGCCGGATATCCGGCGCAGCCGCCCCGTGATAGTCGCTGCCGCCCGTCGCCAACAGGTTGAACACTCTCGCCAGTCCCAGGTATTCTTCCGTCTGTCCGGGACTGTGTTCGGTGTAATAGACCTCAATCCCTTGCAGACCCATGTCGCACAGTTCGCCCACATATCGTTTCAAGGCTTCCCTGTCAAGAGTCAGCGTGAAGGGATGCGCCAGCGCCGGCACCCCGCCGGCGTCAAGAATCACGCGGATGCTGTCTTCGGCCGAAAACCGGAAACGATCCGCGTAGGCCGGCTTCCCATTGGCCAAAAAACGGTCGAATGCCTCCTTGACGGAGCGCACGTAGCCTTTCGCCTGGAGCGCCAGCGCAAAGTGGGGACGCCCCACCACTTCCCCGCCGGCGAACGCGGAGGCATCCTCCAGAGTCACAGCCACGCCCAGGCCCCGCAGTTTGGCCGCGATTTCCATGTTCCTCTCCAGCCGACCGCGCCGGATACGTTCCAGGGCCGCCGTCAGTCCGGGGTGGCGGGGATTCATGCCGTAGCCCAGCATGTGAAGCGCGCCGCAGCTCACATTCGCGTTGATCTCCACGCCGGCGAGTCCGCGGACAGCCCGGCCTCCAGCCGCGGCCCGCGCTCGACACGCTTCGAGAAACGGCTCCACCCCGCTCACCGTGTCGTGGTCGGTCAGCGCCATCGCTGTCAGACCGGCCGACTCGCCAGCCTGCGCGAGGTCCGCCGGCGTCAGGCTTCCGTCGGAAAACGTCGAATGGACGTGCAAGTCAATCAAGGCAGCCCCCTCCCCCGACGCGAAAGCCGTCTGTCATTCGCCTGCTCCCAAGAAATAGGTCGCCTGAGTATCGGGGCTTTCGCGCGCGGAAACTCGGGTCACGCGACAGTTCTTGCTCTTCAGGCGGGTCGAAAGAAACCCGAACAGCGCTCTGGCGATGTTTTCCGAAGTGGGCGCAATTCCGCGTATCAGGGCCACGGCATTCAAATCCCGGTGATCCAGGCGCGACAACGCCTCGGCCACCGCGTCTTTCAGGGCGCAGAAATCCATCAGCATCCCGGCCCGGTTCAACCTTGCCCCGCGCACTCGGACTTCGACTTCCCAGTTGTGCCCATGCACCGACGCGCATTTCCCGGGATAGCCCGGAAGATGGTGCGCGGCCGAAAAACGGCTTCTGACACTGATTTCGAACATAGCCTTGTTTCCTGGGCCTAAACCACCTGGTAGCAATCCTCGACCTCTGCCTGCGCCCGGGCGGCCAGGTAGCAGGCAATGGCCGCGTCATACTCCGCCGTATGCGCAAAAGCCTTCTTCGCCAGATCTAGGCGCGTCTTCAGCGAAAGGCGCCCATTGGCCTTGCGTAGTTCGTCAAGAACCCGGTCGTAATCGTTCGTGTCCGTCACCGAGGCCACGCGGATAAAGTTCTTCGCGGCGGCCCGGATCATGCAGGGCCCGCCGATGTCGATGTTCGCGCGCGCCTCCTCAGGCTTTACGCCAGACTTGGAAATCGTCTCCTTGAAAGGATACAGGTTCACCACCACCATGTCGAAGGCGACCCCCTTGACGCGCAGGATGTTCTGCGCGTGAGCCGCGTTGTAGGTCTCGCTCAACAGACCGAGATATATCTTGAAATCCAGAGTTTTCACCAGGCCGCCCTGCATCTCCGGCTGGTCCGTGTAGTCGGAAATCGCCGTCAGGTTCTTCGATGCTTTGTCGCCCAGAATCTTCTCGAGAGCGCTGTAGGTCCCACCGGTGGAATAGATCATGACCTCAGGGTTGATCCGCGCGAGGCCCATGACCAGCTTGTCCAACCCTTTCTTGTCCGAGACGCTCACGATGACGCGGTTGATTGGAATGGCCCCATTGATCTTCCCCACGATATTCAACGACATATCAACTCCTTTCCAGAACCGTCGGATCGGCTGCCGCCAATTCAGGCTCGTAATTGGCGATCATACAGGTAAGATCGGGCGGAATTCAAACTTTCTTTGCGGCGGTGTAACGGGTCAGTCATGGGATGGCGTCCCTGCGGCCTTGCGCTGCGGGACGCGGAAATGTCGAACTCCGGCCGCACAAGCCGGACTGGCGCCACCCCATGACTGACCCCCTACGGCGGAATCAGCGCCGCCACCGCAGCGTAGGGGATTTCTTCATGCCTATTCTCGCCATGGACCTCTCAACCAGCCGCTGCAGCCTGGCTCTTTTGGACGGCGCCGGCGACTGTTCGGAGACCGAATGGGAGCAGACCGCAGGAAACAATGCACGTTTCTTCCTGGAGCTCCACGCCCTGCTCAAAAGGGCTGGCGTCGAACCCGCAAAGCTCGACGGCGTGGCCGTCGGACTGGGGCCCGGCTCCTTCTCCGGTCTGCGGATGTCCCTAACTGCGGCCCAGTTGCTGGCCCTGCCTGGTCGCCGGCGCGTCGCCGGCATCAGCAGCAGCAAGGCCCTGGCCTGGGACACGCTCAACGAGCACGATCAGCCATCGGTCACCGTGGTGGGCGATGCCAGACGCGGACAGCTCTGGCTTGCGACCTATCCTCGAACAACGTCTCTGATCGAGATCGGGGACCACTTTATTCTGACCGCTCCAGAACGGCTTGCCGATCATGTTCCCGTTGAAACCGTTGTGGCGTCACCGGATTGGTCCCGAATCGGCGGAACGATCGCCAGGCGCCTGGCCGGCCGCGTCGCCTGGGTGGAAGAAGGCGACGCCCATCCGACGGCTCGGGCTGTGGGCCGGCTTGTGGCGGAAAGGTGGTCGGCCGCCGGTCTAGCGACGACCGATTTCAGTCCGCAGCCGCTCACTCCGATCTACATGCAGCCACCAGTTGAACCATGCCGAAATAGGCGTTGACAGGCAGCGGCGGCAATTGATAGTCAGGGTGCCGTTTCTCCGGAGCGCTCCGTGGGGGTATAGCTCAGTTGGCTAGAGCGTCTGAATGGCATTCAGAAGGTCAGGGGTTCGACTCCCCTTACCTCCACCAATTTGCGCCGAATGACCGTCCTGAACATCCGGCCTTTGGACTCCTTCGGAATATCCGACCAGAGGCGTTTCAGCAGGAGTTCTTTCGCATACTGATCGAGTGGACCTTGCAAGGGCGTAAACACAGGAGAGAAAAGCAGGTCGGTTTTGTGCTCGTAGTGCCGGAAAAGTTGGACGGCCTGACCGATCCTCGCGGCTGTCGCCGGTGGGAGTTTTGCGACTGCCTCCGCGCCGATGAACTCCGCCATTTCGTCGGCAATCCGTTCTTCCGTCGGCTTCTCGAAGGTCAAGAACATCTGGCCCCTGTCCTTCTCCTCTTGGAGAGAGACAAGCGCCGGGGCGCAAACCCGTTCTAGTTCTTCTACGGAGTTGCCGGTGACACGTTCAAAAACGCCTTCCGCAACGTAGAGGTATTCCCACTGGATTTCCTTTGTCGAGGATGCCTTGCACCAGGACGCTGCCGCCTTCGCCTTTGCCGGAACGTCGCGGTCCTCTCGGCCCTTCGTCTCAACGAGCAAGTAGTTGCCGTTTGCCTTCCGCACAATGAAGTCGGGCGTGTAGAACACCAGTCTTCCGCCGTCGGCCAAGTAGTCAATCCGAAGGCACTGCGGCCCGGCGTTCTTGCAGAACGCGGCCGTATCCTGGGCATTGTCAATCCAGTGGGTGAAGGTGACCTCAAGGGCGCGATTGCAGGGGACCAGATTGAACGGCGTCTTCTCCGCCGGTTCTGCCGGGCGTCTTGGTGAATGCGTCACCTGGAAAGGCCGCTATGCGCAAACGGAAACAGGTTCTTCCGCTTTCAAACGGGACTCGGTCCTCGTCGTGCGGCTGCGTATTAGCGGGATGAAGACAGCGCGGATGTGTTCCCGGACATCGGCGTCGGCCAAGCGGGCGCACAGCCGTCCGTCGAACAACGTGGTCTTCTCGGCAAACAATACCTCTTCGAGGAATTTCTGAATGAGCGGCGCAAGGACAGCGTGTGTGCCTCTGATCTGGCACGCGCTCTCGATCTCCTCCCGATAGAAAGAAACCGCCGTGAATCCGTTCTCAAGCAACGGGAGTTTCACCTTCATCTGCTCGACCAGTTCGCCGGTGATGAGTTGCCGGGGTGATGTCTTATTCTTCCTGTAAAAGCGGATAGTGGTGTAACCTCCTGGTGGTCAAAGCAAAACGGGGTCAAGAACCCCGACAGGAGGTTACACACGTGAAGAGAATAGCACCGAGTGAGCGGATGGAACAGCAGATTTCAGAGGCCATGAAGGTC
>JASEHE010000045.1 GCA_030018915.1 Verrucomicrobiota bacterium | reverse complement strand
GCCTCTACGTGCGCCCCTCTCCGCACGCTATCCCGCCAGCTTTAGGAACTACTGCGCCCCTCATCGATCGGGGCACGCCGACGGGCGCGCCCGCGCTGGACTTCGACGGCCGGCCGCGTCCCGCCGACGGCGACGCGAACGGGACGGCCATCGTTGATCTCGGCGCGTTCGAGTTCACGTTCGTGTTCGGGGATCCGGCCGGCACGCGGTATTTCCACGGCCCCTCCAATGCCATTCTCAGGGGAACGCCCATTGAAAACGTCGAGGCGATGTTCCGGGCGTAGCGTGGAGGCCGGTCATGGGAGGCCGCGAAGCAATGGCCGGTTCACCGCCTATGGCCCTGGCTCGACCGTTCCGAAGCCGGCTCGACGGACGGGGCAGCTACGGGCACGGCAGACGGCTCCCCGCCGGGTTGACGGCGACCAAGCCGTCCTGTACGATGGCTTCATGAGTGATGATGACGTTCCATACTTCTGCTGGGATCGCTCGTGGAACGTCGGCGAGATTCGGAGACGTCTCGCAGGGCAGAAATGGCCCGAGAAAGCTGACTTGGCGGCATGGATCATGCGCGAAGCCGCGTTTGCGGATGTATGGGCATTCTTGTCGCCCGAGGAAGTCGGCTCGCACATGAGCGTGCTGGCGCCGCGGCTGGGGCGACGGCGCGAGTTGTGGGAGTACATTGTGAGGACGTGGAATGAGCTGGGAAAACTCCAAGGCGATCACGCCGCTTAAGCGGGACTTCCTCAAGGGCTTCTTCGCCGCATGCCGCGATTTCTATCTTTCGGGCGGATCGGCCCTCGGGATCTTCTACCTGGAGCACCGGCTGTCCTACGATCTGGACTTCTTCACGGGCCGGCCCGTGAACTGGATGGTTCTCGGCAACACGGTAACGGGTGTGGCGGCTGCGATCGGGGCGCGCCTGGAGTCCATCACGGCGGCCCCCTACTTCCATCGATACTCGCTGCAGCGGGGCAGCGAGAAGGAGGTACTCGATTTCGTCGTCGAGCAGACGCGCCAGCTTGATCAGGAGAAGGAGGAATTCGGCGGCATCCGCGTGGACACGCTGCGCGAGATCGGCGTGAACAAGATCTGCACGCTGATCGGACGTTGCGAGATGAAGGACGTTGTGGATCTCTACTTCCTGTCCAAGCGGGGGTTATCCATTCGCGAGCATTTCGCGGAGGCGAAGACCAAGGAAGGCGGCTTGGATCCCGCGATGATTTCCCTGTTTCTCGCCAAGCTCGCACACGCGCCGCTGCCTGACTACCTGCTCGTGCCGGTTGACGAGGGGGATTTCCGACGATTCATCGAGTCGACGCGGCTCATGCTGGCCGCCATGGCTTTCCCCGAAGCAAGCGCGTAAGCCAGGCAACCGGGGCTCATATCCTCGGACCCCGGGTGGGGCGTCTCAAGCCTGCGGCATGGCCAAGGTCGGCGCGGCCTCAGGGATCAGATGGGCAAGTTCCTCGCGGAGGCGGCGGTCGTCCTGGGCGGCGACCAGCCGCGCCAGCCGATCGAGGTCCATGGCGGGCGCGGACGGCGCGCCCTGGCGTCGCATCACCCAGATCTTCTCGAAGGGAGTCCGAACCACGTCCTCGCCGTCGGTCATGACCTCCTCGTACTCCTTCTCGCCCGGCCGCAGACCGGTGAACGCGATCGCGATGTCGTCCCCCACATGGAGCCCGGATAGCTCGATCATGTGCCGGGCCAGGTCAACGATCCGGATGGATTCGCCCATTTCCAGGACCATGATGTCGCGGTCGTTACCGATCACCGACGCCTGCAGGATGAGGTCCACGGCCTCCGGAATGGACATGAAGAAGCGGGTGGCCTTCTCGCTGGTAACGGTAACGGGGCCGCCGGCTTCGATCTGCCTGCGGAACAGCGGGATCACGCTGCCGCTTGAGCCGAGGACGTTTCCGAACCGGACGATGACGAAAGCCGTGCCGGACGAAGGCCGTTCCTGGACCACGCGCTCGGCCAGGCGTTTGCTGGCGCCCATGACGCTGGTTGGGCGCACGGCTTTGTCGGTGGAGACCAGCACAAAACGCCGGACGCCGGCTTCCTCGGCTTCGGCCGCCAGGCGGGCCGTGCCGATCGCGTTGTTGGCCACGCACGCGGGCACGTTGGTTTCCATGATGGGCACGTGCTTGTAGGCGGCAGCATGAAACACGAGTTCCACCTTTCGCTCGCGGAGAATCTTCCGGACCAGGTCCCTGTTTCCGATGTCGCCCGCCGCGCCGACCACGGAGAGGCCGGGCTTCTTGCCGCGGATTTCCAGGTCTATCGAGTAGAGGTTGAGTTCGTTGTTGTCGAGGAGAACCAGCGCGCCGGGCGCGTACTCGGCGATCTGCCGGACCAGTTCGCTGCCGATACTGCCGCCCGCGCCGGTAACCACAACGCTCTTCCCGGCGATCATCTCCCTGACCGCCGCGCGGTCGAACGCGATTTCAGGCCGGCCCAGGAGGTCTTCCAGTTCGACGCGCCGGATCGTGGAAAAATCCATCTTGCCCGCAGCCAGATCGGCGAGCGAGGGCATCATCCGGAAGTCGCAGGCAACGTTCTCGGCCTCGCAAGCGGCCACGATCCGTTTCATCCCGCCTGGGCGCGTGTAGGGCGATAGGATCAGAATGCAGTCGGCGCCGCTGCCGCGGGCCAGGCCGCCGATTTCCGCTACCGGGCCGCGCACCGGGATGCCACGCAGCGTGAGGCGGTGACGAGCCGTGTCGTCGGTGACGACGCCGACAATGGCTCCGATTTCCGGATGGGCTGCGGCCAGGGCGTAAATGAGATGGTCCACGTCGCCGATATTTCCGACGATCAGAGCGCGGGATCCCGATGCGGCTGGGCCGATCTTCCGGCCGTAGCAGCACTCGCGGATCCAGCGGACAGCGAGCCGGCCGCCGTTCATCCAGGCGGCCAGCAGGAGAAACTCGATGACGATCGTGGAGCGCGGGAAGTTGGCGAACGTCCCGCCCATAACGGCGAAGACGGCCGGGACGAACCCCACGAACGCGAGGGCCAGGGCCGAGAGGATGCGGATCGCGTCGTGCATGCTGAAATAGGCCCAGATGCCAGAGTAAAGGCGGAACAAAGCGAACGAGCCGACGCACAACACGACGAGCGGGACGACCGTGACCTGGAAAGCGCGCAGAAAGCGGGGCGGAATGATGCCGTCGAAGCGGAGCAAGAAAGCGACGTAGTAGGTGATGCAGATTCCGGCAATGTGCCAGATCAAGATGACGGATTTGCGCAGCAGGGCGTTGCGGCGAATCCTCAGGACGATCCCGGAGAGCAGGTTCTTCATGTTTGACGGGGGACAGCATAGGGCAATAGAGGCTCATGGCAAGCCCAGAAAAAAACATCGAATCGGCTATTGAAATCCCGTGTTTCATGTGGCACGATAGCGGGCCAATTGGGCAACATGAATGGCCGCCGCGGCTTTCGATGGCGGTTGCCGACGCGAGTAGAGTTCAGGAGCGATCGCGCAAGGAGGCCCAATTCTCCTGCCCAGCTCGGACGCGGTGTCGAGAGACACGCACTGAGACTCCGCGAGCTCGGCTGGGAGCGGGCAGGCAACTCGAGTAGCAGCATAGGAGGACGACGCATGAGCGACAACATGGAAAACTGGGAAAGACGGAGAAGCCCGCCGCCCCTGCTGTTGGGGAACGTTCGGCTGCCCGGCGCCCTGACCGGCGCGGCCGGTCTGTTTCTGCTGGTCGTGGCGCTGGCGCTGGCCGGGACGATTTGGTGGTGGTACTGGTGGCGCATCGAGTTGGACGCCGACCAGATCGCTGTCTTGATCCACAAGACTGGCGAGGACCTGCCGTCCGGCCAGATTCTAGCGACATCGCCCCATCAGAAGGGCATCCAGGCGGCGGTCCTGTCGGAGGGCCGGTACTTCCGCAATCCCTATTCGTGGGGATGGCGCGTCGAGAAAATCATCGACATCCCGGCCGGGAAACTGGGGGTACAGATCCGTCTCTTCGGAGACGACCTGCCCAAGGGCGAGATTCTTGCCGCTGAAAAGTCCAAGGGAATCCTCAAGGACGTGCTCCGTCCCGGGAAACACCGGGTCAATCCGTACGCCTACCAGGTGGATAAGTTCGACGCCATTGCGATCAAGCCCGGTTGCATCGGCGTGGTAACGGCCCTGACAGGCCTGGACATTCTGCAGAATGATATGCCACCCGGGCAGCGCAACACGTTTCTTGTCGGTGAAGGGATGAAAGGTGTGCAGGCCGTTGTTCTGGACCCCGGCACGTACTACCTGAATCCGTACATGTTCAACGTCGCGGAAGTCACTCTGCAGAGCCAGCGTTTTGAGATGAGCGGCGAAGACGCCGTCATATTCCTGACGCTCGACGGATTCACGATCACTGTGGAGGGCACGATCGAGTACGCGCTGGCGCGCGAGAAGGCGGCGATCCTCACCCACGAGGTCGGCGAGATGGACGACATTCTCAAAAAGATTATCCTGCCGCGGGCCAGGGCGTTCAGCCGGAGCGAGGGCAGCAAGAACCCCGCGAAGAACTTCATTACCGGCACGACTCGCCAGCAGTTCCAGAACAACCTGGAGGCGCACTTGCAGAACCTGTGCAAGGGCTGGGGCATCGAGATCAAATCGGTGCTCATCCGCAACATCACGCCGCCCGACCAGATCGCCAGCATCATTCGCGAGCGCGAGGTGGCCGTGCAAACGGCGAAGAAGTTCGAGCAGCAGATCGAGCAGGCGAAGTCCAAGGCCGAGCTGACCCGCCAGGAAATGCTCGCCGTGCAGAACAAGGAGAAGGTCCAGGCCGACACGATTCGGATTCGCGCCGTGATAAAGGCCAGGCAGGATCAGGCCGTGGCCGTAACGGCCGCCAACCAGGGCCTCCAGGTAGCCAAGCTGGAAAACCAGGCGTCCGTCGCGCAGGCCGAGGCCATTCTGGCCAAGGCGGGCGCCGACCAGCAGGTGATCCGGATGAAGAACGAGGCGGAAGCCTCGGTGATCGCCAACCAGGTCAAGGCGTTCGGCAACGGCGTGAACTTCGGGCGGTACGTCTTTTACGAACGGCTGGCGCCGCGTATCCAGACGATCCTCAGCGGCGACGACGAAGACGGCCTCGGCGGGATCTTCAAGTGCTATGTTCCGAGCGCTAAGGAGGTGAAGCGATGAACCGCGCGCAATTCTCAACTGTGTTCTTTCTCGTGCTGATGCTCGCCCTGGCCTGGCTCGTCTGGGAGTGGGGCTTCTGCCGGTTCTACGTGCCGCCGGATCACATGGCGATTATCACCGCGAAGAGCGGCGACCAGCTGCCGGCGGGACAAATCCTGGCCAAGCGCGGGCAGAAGGGCGTGTGGGAAGACGTGCTCGGCGAAGGCCGGCATTTCCTGAATCCCATCCTCTACAATCACCTGATCGTGCCCGTCACGGTCATCCCGCCGGGCCGGGTGGGCATTGTGACCTCCAAGGTCGGCAAGAACCTGCCTCCGGGCGAGTTCCTGGCGAACGACGACCAGAAAGGCATCTGGCGACGGGCGCTGGGACCGGGCAAGTACCGCCTCAACTCGGTGGGTTACAAAATTGATATCGTGGATGCCGTCAGCATCCCGATCGGCTATGCCGGCGTGATTACCTCGCTGTCGGGCGAGCAGGCGCTGGAGGGCCAGTTCGCAAAGCTCGGCCAGAAGGGCGTGCGGCAGGATATTCTGCAGCCCGGGCTCTACTACATTAACCCCAGCGAGTTTGCCGTGCATGTGCTCGAGATCGGCGTCAATCAGATTTCGTTCCTGGGCAAAACCGGCGGGCAGGTGATCACGAAGAGCCAGATCGCGTCGGGCTACAACCCAGTGGATCAACTGTCGAATGTCAAGCTGATGGAGCAGCAGGAAAAGCGGCTGGACTACCTGGCGCAGCGGCAGCAGGGGCCGGCTGCTCAGCAGGCGGTCCGGGATTGGACCCAGGCAAAGGCGGGGAAGCCCGCGCCGCCGCGGCCGGCGGATCAGCCAACACCGACCGGCGCGATCACGTTGAACCAATTCGTCAACTTCCCCTCGCGAGACGGGTTCGACATCAGTCTGGATATGACGGTCGAGTTCGAGCTGTTGCCCAAGAATATTGCCTGGATATACCGGAGCTACGGCGACCTGCCGGCCGTGCTGGACAAGGTTATTAACCCGCAAATTCTGTCCGCGTCGCGGCTGAAAGGCTCGGCCTACGGCGCGCGCGACTTCATCGTGGGCGAAGGCCGCGAGAAATTTCAGACGGAGCTGGCGGAGGCGCTCTCCAAGACATTGGCGGAGCGGAAGATTCTCGTGCATAGTTCGCTGATCCGGCACGTGAACGTGCCGGACCAGATTCTGGAGCCGATCCAGGAAGCGAGCGTGGCCGTGGAGCAGGACCTGACGAACAAGGAGAAGCAGAACACGGCCAGAAAGCAAGCCGAACTCAACACCGAGATGAGCCTCATTGACCAGCGGCGTGAGCAGGTCGCGCAGGAAACCGACAAGATCAAGGCGGAGATCAGGGCGGACCAGGAGAAGACCGTGGCTGAGACGCAGGGCGAGACGCTCAAGCTGGCGGCCGATATCGCGAAGCAAACCGCGCAGGTGCAGGCGGAAAAGGCCACCCGGTTCGGCAAGGCCGACGCCGACGTGGTCCGAATGGTCGAAGGCGAAAAGGCCAAGGGGTTCCAGCTCAAGGTGGAGGCGTTCGGCGATCCGACAGCCTACAACCTCTGGACGTTCGCGCGCAACCTGAACCCCGACGTGGCGGTGAACATTCTGCACGCGGGCGACGGCACGCTATGGACCGATCTGGAAAAGGCCCGGCTTGGCGATCTGGGCGGCGCCCAGGCGATCGGGAAGAAGGGAAAAGAAGACAAGCCTGCGCCCGCGAAATAGGCCTGGCGAGTTCTTCTATAGCGCATACCGGTCTCGATGTCCCAGTACGCTCGGTCCCAATCGAGCGAGGTTGCCGGCGTTGAGTTCCGCCGCTGCCAGGCTCGTGGGGGGGATCTCCTGTTCGACCGATGGCTCTTTGGCGGCGTGGGGCTTGATCGGCCGATCAATGAACCGGCGCAGTTCGGCGGCCTGCTCCGCATTGCCCGGAGCCCGGAGTGACCTTAGTTTTGGGCCTTGACAACGGACTGGACATGCGCTACGGCTGTGGCTACATGGTTCGTGTAGTTCGAGGTTCGCGGTTGACAACATCGCATGAAGAATCCTTGAACCGTTTCGCAATTCGGCGAATGCGCACAGAAGGAGAAGGAACGATGCAAGTCAAACGAACGGCTGGATGGGTGGCGGCGGCTTTGATCCTGATAACTGGCGCATGGATGGCCCGCGCCGGAGAGACGGCGGTCCCGATCGCCGCGGAAGCGCAAACGAGCCTGTCTTCGGATGAAACCTTCGCGGACTGCACACTGATCCGCATGGGATACCAGGGCGGCGACAACATCGAGATTCCCGTATTCCGCTATGACTTGGGCGCTCTGAAGGACGCGAAGATCGTCAATGCGGTCATGACGCTGAACATCGAGGGAAGGGAGCGCGTGCAGGATTGGATGCTGTCCCTACGGGCTATCGGCGGAGACACGCATATCCCGTGGGACGCAAAGAGCGCGACACTGGGCAACGCGCAGTCCAATCCGGGATGGGGAGCAAACGGCTTCCTGAAGATGGAGCATGGGCCCGACCTGGCGGAAGGCAAGTTGCCGACCGGCGCGGGTCGCGTCATGGTGTCGTTCCCATTCACGGAACAGGGCTTGGCCTGTCTGCGCGACATAGTGGAAGGCAAACGGCCGAATAACGGCTTCTTAATTGATCTCGCGCGGCTCGGCCGCTTTCCGCGGGTGTCGTTTTGCTCGGTTCATCAGCGGGCAACGCTGCAGCCCTATCTGGTCGTCACCGTAGACGAGGGCGCCGCGGCCACGGCGCCGCGCTTCGCGTGGCCGGGCGACGCCGGCGCGCTGGAGTGCAAAGTTACGGCCGACACCTCGATCTGCGCGTTTCCGGACGAGGAGTTGGACAACCACGGCGCCAAGGACAAGATTCGAATCAAGTACGTCGATCATCTGTGGGCGGGTCAGTTCGACCTCTCACCCGCCAAGGGCAAGGAAATCACGGCCGGCTTGCTGTTGCTCAAGAAGGCGAGTGGCGGGAACAGCGACGAGTTCACGATGCGCAAGTTCGGAGTTTCCACCATCGTTTCCGACTTTGCCGAGGGCAAGGCTGACGACTACGGAGTGCAGCCTTTCAAGAGAAAGGATGGAGCCAATTTCAGGTTTGCCGGCACGGACAGCCAATTCTGGGGTCGTCCGCGCGATCCGAAGGACTACGCCGTTGGGCAGGTCGCCGTTCCCGGGAAACCGGCGGCGACCGTTACGAAGCCCGTCGAACCGAATTTCTTCTTCGACCCGGAGCGGCCCGGCCCGGACGATTTCACCGACGCGCTCTTCGGCAATGGCGCGAGCCGGTTCCATTTCGCGAGCGGCGTGGAAACCAACGCGAGCGGCTACTACATGATCCCGATTCCCGGCGCGCTGCTGCAATCCATCTTGATCGGCGAAGCGCGCGGCCTCTGTCTCTGCGACGGGTCCGGCACGGCGTTCAACTACGACGTCTGGTCGCGCGAGTCGAAGTTCCCGCCCAAGCTGCTGGTACAGGCGAAGGCGCCGTCGGCCGCAGCGGCGGAGCCGGTCATGGACTTGCGCATCGCGCCGGTCGGTGGCCATGCCCCGGAGCTGGCGTTCCTGGAGTGGACGGAGGGGGCGAACACGTTCGGCTATGAAATCCGCGTTGACGGCAAGCCGATCCCGGCCTACCGCGGACTGGTCGGCCGGGGCGCCGGCGCAAAAATCCGACATCCGCTCGATTTCCTTGCCTTGGGCAAACGCGCGGTCGAGGTTGTCCCGTTCAACGTCGCCCGCCGCCTCGGCGCGGCGGCCAAGGCCGAGGTGACGATGCCCGCGCCGACCGCGTTGATCCCTCTCTTGCCCGCGCCGGCGGCCGAAGCGTCGGCCCCCGCCGCGCCGGCAGCCGCGGGCGGGAAGCCCATCATTCGCCTGTGGGCGTGCGACGAATTTGAGGCGGTGGACCCTCAGACCGGCAAACTATTCCACAGCGGCAACGAGGCGTACAAATCCGGCAACTCCGTGTGGGACGGTCATGCCGTGCGAATTGCCTCCGCGCGCAACGCCGTGGCGTGTTTCCAACTCGTAATGGAGCCGGACGCGGCCTGCGGGCTCAAGAGCGCGCCGGACATTTCGATCATCCTTTCGGACTTCAAGAGCAAGGGCGGCGAGAAGCTCAAAGTGGCGCGGTTGGCGCGTTACTACACCGCTTGGTATCACCGGACGCCGGACCTGCCCGGCGCCGACGGAAAGCCGCGCTACCTAGCGGATGCCCTGATCCAGATTGATCCGCAGCGGCTGCCGGCGTTCCCGAACGAGCGCGTGCCTCATCAGGCCAACCAGGCGTTTTTCGTGGATATTCACGTGCCATCCTACGCGCTGGCCGGGGAATACACGGCGGAATTGACCGTCTCCTCCGCGGTGAGCGACGATGTAGTTCCGGTTCGGCTGAAGGTGTGCGACGTCACGCTGCCCGAATGCTTTACGTTCCGCCACGAACTGAATCTTTACTCCGACGGAATGGCGGAGGGAACGGGCATTGACGTCTTCGACAACCCGGACGCCGCCCGCGAAAGCATGATCCGACTGCGCCAGGCGGCGCGTTTCCATCGGCTGATCGTCAACGGTTTGCCGTATTCGCAATCCGGGCGGACAGTGGCCTTTCTGACGCCCCAGATCGGCGGCATCGGCAAGATGACCACGGTTACGGACTGGAGCCGGTTCGACAGGACTGTCGAGCCGCTGGCCACCGGAAAGGCATTCACGCCCGAGGCGGGCTACTACGGGCCGTTGAGCGGCGTGCCGGAGCCGCACATGTATCTGCCGCTGCACGAGGCATGGCCGGCGGACATGTCGCAATTCTGCGCCAACCACCCGGCGAAAGCGCCGGAACTGACAAAGATCGATGTTTCCACCCCGGAAGGCAAGCGCGCCGCGCGCGACCTGTTCAAGGACAAGCTCTTTCCGGCCTATCGCATGAACTGCAACGGACCGGAGGAGGAACTGGGCGCGTTCTTCCAGGACGCGCAGGTCGCGGTGGCGAAGCAGTTTGCGTCGCACTTCGCCGAAAAGGGCTGGACCAACACGGCGTGGCAGTGCTACCTGAACAACAAACCCGGGTTCGGGCGTTCTTCGCTCTACACCTTGGACGAGCCCATCACCGAACTCGATTTCCGGGCGCTCGGCTTTTTCCATGATCTCTGGCGCCGAGGCGCGCGGGAATCCGGCGTTGGCGACCGGGTGCGGTTCGAATACCGCGCGGACATCTCGCGCTCGCAGTGGCAGTTCACCTTCCTCGACGGCCACGCGATCAATCTGCACTGCGTCTCCGACGGATTCTACACGAAGAACTACAAGATGCGCGCTCGCGCCCGCCAGTTCGACTGGGAAACCTGGACCTTTGGCGGCGGACCGGACGCTTTCGGCAGCGCTCTCTCGCTCTACGGCGCGTGTATCAACTCCTGGTCGCTCGGCGCCGACGGCATCCTGCCTTACTACAGCGGCATGCGGAACGATTTCGAGACGTTCAACATATTGGCTATGCTCTATCAGGCGGAGGAGAGCAAGGCCGTCGCGCTGGGGATCAAGGCCGTGGCGCAAACCGCGCGGGGGAAGTCTGAGGAAGGCGCTGAGGAGCAGTTTGCCTACGTGGGGCCGTTCCCGTCCGTGCGCCTGCTCGCGGCCCGTGCCGCCGTCCAGGACATCGAGGCGCTCAACGCGCTGGCCGCGGCCGTGGGCGCGCACCGCGATACGATGCGCCGGTCGCTCCGAAACAGCCTCGATCTGTCCATGCGAATGGTCTCGACAAACCCCGACGATCCGGGCAGCGCCGTCTTTACGGCGCTCGCGCCCGCGCAGATCGTCGCGCTGCGCCGGACAGTGCTGGAGACGCTGGAGGCGGCGCAGAAACGCGCGCAGTGAGCGCGGCAGCGAGGAGAAGGCCCAGCCTTGTCACTGCCGCGCTGCCTTGTGGCGGCGTTTGGCGTCGAACTCTGGCGCTTCCTTGATGCAGGCGCCGAGGACTTTCATGGACTCCCGGAAGAGCTTGATCGTGTCCGGCTTCAACTCGGCCGGGTCGGCGCCCGCGTCTTTCCAGCCGTCCAGCGCCAAATCATTCGGCGGGAGAACGACCTTTTCCCAGTTGTGAAATAACCGGCCCCATTCGCTGTGGAGCAGGCGCTGCACGATGGGCTGGTGGGCGGGATACCAGTAGGAATCGTGGTAGAGCACGCTGGCGATGTAGGACCACGGCGCCAGGACGGTCTTGAGCGACCACTCCACCGGTTTCTTCAACGGGCCCCAGTAGATAAGGCGCTGCATCCGACCGGCAAAGGTCATCTTCTTGAACGGGCCGACGAAGCTCCAGTTTTCCTTCGCGGCCTCCAGGTCGCCGACAATCTCGATCTCGCGCGGATCGCCGCAACCCAGTCCCAGGTCGTGGGCGAGACGGATGTACTTGATAGAGAGCGGCTCCATGCCCATCAGCTTGGCGGCCACGGCGTCAATAGCAACCTGATCCGCCGAGGCGAGGATGACGTTCTTGACGTGGGGCAGCATGCAGCGCGGGCCGGGTCCGTCGCCTGCAAACGCGCCGTCCATGACCGCGAACACGCCCGCGTGAATCTTCTTCTGGATCATGAGCAGGTCCACCAGCGTCTCGTGGATGACGGGATGAGTCCAGTGCCGCTTCTCATTGAGCAGTCCGCCGAACGCGTTCTTCATGGCGCCGGTGGTCGTGGTGAAAATGTGCGTCTTGATCGTGGGCAGATGGACGATGCCGGAGCCGATGAACTCCTTTGGGATCATGAATCCCCGCGGATAGACCCGGTTCAGCGCGATGAACTTCCTCGTGAGATCGCCCACGGCGTCGCCGATTTTGATCCACTCGACGCCTTCCTCGTACAGGTGGACGTTGCGCAGACCGTGGGCCCGGATGACGTTAATCTGCTTGTTCTCGCGCTCGCCGAGACGCGCGTCAATGACGACCGTGCGGTTGTGGCACCCATGGATTCTCTTCGGGTCATAGCCGTCTCTCCGCATGGCGCGGATGACTCCTTCGAGTTGCCAGGGAGTGGTGGAAGCGGCCGGCATGAAGAAGTGCCAACTGATGTTGATCTTGAGCGCGGTTTCCCTGTCCTTGGGCAGGACGTCCTGGTAGCCGGCCAGATTCATGAGCCGGTGATAGTCCCGCAGCACGGTAGCGGGCGACGTCTTCAGAATGGCGACCTTGGATTTCATAAGCGTCAAAGCTATTCTGGCATATCCCGCGCCCCATGTCGAATGCCGGACTTCCGCGAATGGGCTTGATCAATCCCGCAAAATATCCCCGATGATCAGAAGCTTGTCCTTCATTTCCCTGTTGGCGGCTTCGAGTTTCTCGCCCGGCCTCAGCGTGATTTCGGGTAGTTGGGGCGCGATTGATATCCTTTCAACGGAGACATTGATTGTCATTGGGAACTGTTAGGGCCGCATGATTCGACGCGAGACTTGTTCTGTCAACAGTCAAAACGGCGTCTTTCTCCGTGACATTCGCAGCCGGCGCCGCTATTTTCTGGCGCCGATGAACAAGACTCTCGTGATTCTCGCGGCCGGCATCGGAAGCCGCTACGGCGGCTTCAAGCAGATGGACCCCATTGGCCCCTCGGGCGAATTCATTATTGACTACTCCGTCTACGACGCGATCCGCGCCGGATTCGACAATGTGGTGTTCCTCATCTCCCGCGTCATCGAGGCGGACTTTAAGACCACGGTCGGCCGTCGCGTTTCCCGCCGCGTGGCCGTGGACTACGCCTTCCAGGAGCCGGACCCCCGGCTGGTTCTCCGATCGGGCGCCCTCGCCGGCGCGGCGTTTTCAGCCGAACGAAAGAAACCGTGGGGCACGGGCCACGCGCTGCTGAGCTGTCGCGACCGAATCCGGGGCGAGCCCATCGCCGTGATCAATGCCGACGACTGCTACGGGGCGGACTCCTACGCGGCGCTGGCCCGGTTCCTCGATGCGACGGCCGACGACGCGTCCCGCCATGCCATGGTCGGGTTCGTCCTGCGCAACACGATCTCCGAGCACGGCCACGTGGCGCGGGGCGTGTGCGACGCGGGCGCGCGCGGCCGGCTCCAAACCATTGTCGAGCGCGCGCGGATCGAGCCGGGACCGCCGGGCATCCGGTTCCTCGGCGAGGACGGGCAGTGGCGTCCGCTCACCGGCAACGAGCTGGTCTCCATGAACTTCTGGGGGTTCAAGCCGGATGTTTTCCCCCATCTCGAGTCGCAGTTCGAGGAGTTCCTCAACGTATCCGGTCATGACACGAAGGCCGAGTTCTTCATTCCGACCGCGATCAACAATCTCATTGCGGCTGGGACGATCACGGTGGAGATGCTGAAGACCTCCGGCAGTTGGATCGGCGTGACCTACCTGCGGGACAAGGAGCTGGTGATGCGGCGCATCCGCGGCCTGATCGCATCTGGGGTGTACCCGCCGAACCTGTGGGAGGCGTAGAACGTTCCTGCGGGACCGGACGCGTTACGGCAGTGGCCCTCCGTTGAAAGCGCGCGAAGTCCTTGGGCGCGGCGAGAATGATCAGGAATCGCATGTTCATGGCAAGAAGTCTTTGGCGCCCATTTCATGGGAAAAGAAAGACGCAAAATAAGCTTGCATCCGGTCGAACTCATAGTATCTTCATGGAGGATAATAGGGGGAGGCGCGAGACGGTGTTGACCGTGTTCGTTCCGCGAATAACCCAGTGGGTTATTCGCGGAATGAATGTTTTTGCGCCGGCAGCCGTCTTGGCAGTCGGCGCAAGATTCAGGTATGAGTTAGCTCTCCCTCCTCACAGGGTTGCTGTCCTGGTCGACAGCACCCTGGAAATGCAGGGGCAAGGCCGCTAGGCCTTGCCCCTCTTCTTTTATACCCGGGATTCCCGGCAGCCTGAATCCCCGGGCGCCGCGGAGGGAGATCCTGCCCCGTCGAGCCCGTGCCGCCCGCCCGGTCGCCGGAACATGCCCCTTCAGGAGACACGCCATGAGCTGGCAGCTTCGTGACAACGTCCATTGGGTCGGCCATGTGGACTGGACGGTCCGCGACTTCCACGGCTATCGCACCGAGAGCGGGTCCACCTACAACGCCTACCTCGTGAAGGACGCCCGCACCGCGCTCGTCGATACCGTCAAGGCGCCGTTTGCCGTAGACCTGCCCGACCACGTCCGCGCCCTCGTGCCCCTGGACGCGGTCCACTACATCGTCTGCAACCACGCAGAGCCGGACCACTCGGGCGCCCTGCCCGCCGCTTCGACGACGAGGAGCCCCTGGAGGTTGTCCTGGCCGAAGCCAAGACCTACTTCGCCAACATCGTCATGTGCTGTACGGCCGCCCGATCGCCCGCGTCCTGGAGCGCGCGGCGAAGCTGGATATTGCCATGATCGCCCCGAGCCACGGCGTCATCTGACGGAAGAACCTGGGAGAGCCATCCTGGCCGCCTACCGGGACTGGGTCGTGTGCAAGCCGAGGGCCAAGGCGCTCGTGATCTACGACACGATGTGGGGCAGCACGGCGAAGATGGCGCGCGCCATCCTGTCCGGCGCCGAGGCGGATGACGTGGATGCTAAATTGTTCAGCGTCCGCGACGCCCACAACACGATGCTCGTCACCGAGGTGCTGGACGCCGCCGTGCTGGCGGTCGGCTCTCCCACCCTCAACGGCGGGCTCATGCCACAGATGGCATCCTTCCTCACCTATCTCAAGGACTTGCGGCCGGCTGGCAAGGCAGGGTTCGCCTTCGGCTCGCACGGCTGGGCCAGGGGCGGCGCCCGCGACGTGCAGGACTACCTGAAGGAAACGGGGGTTACCCTCCTCCGCGAACCGCTCGATTACCGCTACGCCCCGGATGAGAAGGTGCTCGACGAATGCCGCCAGGCCGGTAGGATACTGGCCGAGTCCGCGCGCCGGCGCGCCG
>JASEHE010000044.1 GCA_030018915.1 Verrucomicrobiota bacterium | reverse complement strand
TTCACAGCGAGTTGAAAAGCGATATGGACGTGGAGCGGTTGCCGTCGGGGAAGTTTGCGACCAATGCGACGGTGTTGCGAGCGGCGATGCCGGCGTTCAACGTGTTGCGCCGCATCGGCCAAGGCGTACTGGCGGCAGCCGGGGACGTGGCGGAACGGTTACAGGTGCAGCGGCTGCGGTTGCGGACGGTGTTGCAGGACATCATGTGCGTGGCGTGCCGGCACGTGCGAAGCGGACATCGGCATGTGGTCAAACCGGCGAAAGACAGTCGTTGGATCGGCGCGATCCGGCTGCTCAATGCGCGGTTGTGACGGTGATTGCGAGTGCGTGGGAACGGGGGGCCGGCGCACGGGCGCGGTGTGTCGAAAAACGAGGCGAAAACGGGCTTGAGGCATTGTGAGGGATCGGATATGCCGTGATCCGTTGAAAATGACCCTCGATGGACGATCTGTGCGGCGAAAAGTCCGACGCCGGGCAGGTCGAAACGGGTAGATCGGACAGAAACTGGGTGACTGGAAATCCCATCACGGATTCAGGTAATGGTTATCATGTCATCGGTCGACCCAAGCCCAAATTACGCCAAGGTTGAGACGAAGTTCGATCTCAAGGACGTGAAGATCGTTCTTCCGGATGAGACCGAACTGCCTGCTCAAGTCGTGCTTCGGGACGAGGATTGGGACATGGCGTTCCTGCGGCCGACCGCGAAGCCCGCCAAGCCGCTCGCGGCGGTGGACCTGGCGAAGAGCGACACGCCGCAGGTTTTTGACGAGGTAGTGGCCGTGGGACGGATGGCCAAGGTGGCCAGCCATGTTCCCGCGCTCTATTCCACGCGCATCGCGGCGGTCGTCCGCAAGCCCCGCGCGTTCTACGTGCCCCAGACCATGAGCGGATATGGGTTGGATCACTTGGGCATGCCCGTCTTCGCCATGAACGGGAGACTGATCGGCGTGATATTGCTGCGCATGATGGCGGCGTCGAGCGGCGGCGGCTTTGCCACGATGATGGGCGGCGCCGAGGGCATAGGAATCGCCGGCATCGTCCTGCCCGCCTCACAGATTCTGGAGACGGCCAAGCAGGCGCCTGCGGAAGCGGGATCGGCGAGAACCGGGAAGAAGGCGTAAGGCGGACATGAAGACCCGGATTTGCGTTGTGGTCCTGGCCGGTCTCCTGTTTTCGTGGCCGCCGGCGGCCGTTCGGGCGGGCTCGCCCGAGCCGCCCGATGCGGTGACACGGGCCATCGACGAGGTGGTGCTCAAGGTGAAACCGGCGCTGGTGCAGATTCGCGTCGTGGCCGTCAAGTACAACGAGGGGCAGGAAAAGAAGTTCGTCACCTACGGCAGCGGCACGATTATCGACAGGCGCGGCTATATTCTGACCAATCATCACGTGGCAGGTCATTCGGCGCGGCTGTTCTGCATCCTTGCCAACAAGGAGGAACTCGAGGCCGAACTCGTGGGCACCGACCCGCTGACGGACGTGGCGGTGATCCGGATCAAGGGCGACGGCAAGCGCGAGTTCCCGGCGGCGATATTCGGGGATTCGGCCGCGCTGAAGGTCGGCGACACGGTGCTGGCCATGGGGAGTCCGCAGTCGATTTCCCAATCGGTCACGTGGGGAATCGTCAGCAATACGGAGATGACGACGCCGAGGCTCTTGGAGGACTACGGCTTCCAATTCTTGATGGACGGCGAGGAAGTGGGGTCGCTGGCCCTCTGGATCGCCCATGATGCCGCGATCTACGGCGGCAACTCGGGCGGGCCGCTGATGAATCTGAAGGCGGAGATCGTCGGCGTGAACGAGATTAGCCTGGGACTCGGGGGCGCCATTCCGGGGAATCTCGCGCGGAGCGTGGCCGAGCAACTGATGGCCAAGGGGCACGCGACGCGCGCCTGGCTCGGGCTCGAAGCGCAGAAATTGCTCAAGAACGACGCGCCGCGGACGGGCGCGCTGGTGAGCGGGACGATCGCCGGTTCCCCGGCGGAGAAGGCGGGGTTCCGTTCCGGCGACGTGCTGATCCGGCTCAATGGGAAGAAGGTGGACGCCGGATTCCGGGAGCAATTGCCGCTTCCGCACCAGACTGTCGCGGACCTGCCGATCGGGCAGGCGATCGAGGCGGTGGTGCTGCGCAAGGGCGTGGAGACGGCACTGAAGGTCACGGCCACCGAACGGGAGCCCATGGAACTCAAGACGGTGGAGCTGAAGCCGTGGGGCATTACGGCGGGGAACATCTCGCTGCTGGCCGCCAAGGAACTGAAGCGGGAGACCCGCGATGGGGTTCTGGTGACCTCGTGCCGGCCGGGCGGGCCATGCGATGCGGTGAGGCCAAGCCGACGATCGACGCGGAGGATGTGATCACGCGCGTGGCGGGCAAGCCGGTGAAGAATCTCGACGCGCTCCTGGCCGCTACGGAGCAGATCACGAAGGGGAAGGACAAGCCGGTCCCGGCGCTCGTCGAATTCGAGCGCAAGTCGGAGAAGTTCCTGACGGTGGTCAAAGTCGGCATCCGGGAATTGGAGGATGCGGGCGCGGAAGTGAAGAAAGCGTGGTTGGGCGCGGCCACGCAGGTTCTGACGCGACCCATGGCCGAGCAATTTGGGCTGGCCGGCAGGACGGGGGTGCGGTTGACCGATGTCTTCGCCGGCGGCAACGCGGAGAAGGCGGACCTGCGCGTGGGGGATCTGATCGTGGCCGTGAACGGCGAGGCGGTCGCGGCGTCGAACCAGGAGGATCAGGAAGTGTTTCCCACGCTGATCCGCCAATGCGAAGTCGGGGCCGTCGTCGAGCTGACGGCGCTGCGCGACGGCCAAGAAGAGAAGATCAAGGTCGAACTGGTCCGCGCGCCGAAGCCGGCGCGGGAGATGAAGAAGCACCGTGACGACAACTTCGATTTCACCGCGCGGGACGTGGCGTTCTCGGACACCACGGAGAACAAATGGGAACGAGACCAGCGGGGCGTCTACGTCGAGGACGTGAAACAAGGCGGCTGGGCGGCGGTCGGCGCGCTTCGCGCCGGGGATCTCGTGATCGAGGCGCTAGGCGAGCCGGTGCGGGATGTGGCCGAGTTCGAGGCGCTTATGAAGCGCGTGGCGACCGAGAAGCCGAAGTCGGTGGTCTTACATGTGATTCGAAGAATCCACCATGTCTTCGTGGAACTGGAGCCGGATTGGGACGGCGGCGCGACGCCGCCATCGAGCGGAACCTAGCCCTGCATTTCTCGCCAAGGCCGCAGTCACAGGCCAGGGGCTGTATGAGCAATGCGGGCCAGGCTCACACTTTGCAAAGTGTGAGCCTGGCGGCGGGGTCGGCAGGGGGGGGGGCCGGTCAATCCTGGCCGCAGCCGGTGGGGATCCCCGTGAAACGGCTTTCACCCCCGTGGGGGATCAGTCAAGCGAACGGGGAGACCGTCGGAAGGGATTGACCGCCAGAGGCTGCTTGCTTGATTCCGACGCGTCGCGGGCGCACACCAGAACGTTTGTGTCAACGAAGCGCGTTTCGTTCATGGAGGTCATCCTGTTTGGGATAGGCGCCCTCGGTCTTCAGGGCCTTCGGGCGGCGCCACAGAAAGGCGTTCATCGAGCGAAAACGCAGGGAATAGACTCGCAATTGGCGAGGGAAACGGGTAGAAATCTTGCCGTGAAAGCGATGACGGCGGAAACGGGAATGAAATGATCGGTTGACTTATCCAACGATATTGCGGCTGAACTTTTGTTATAGACTTGGGCGCGGGCAATCGCTATTCTGCCGGCTTTTGCTTTGACGGGTCTGGTCGAGCGGGAGAATTGGGGTCGGCTCTCGCAGGAGTTGGTCATGAAGGTGAGAAGCTCGGTGAAGCGGATTTGCGAACGGTGCCGTATCGCGCGGCGTCGTGGGATTGTGCGCGTGACCTGCGCAAACCTGCGGCACAAGCAGAAGCAGGCGTAGGAGTTGCAACATGCCGAGATTGCTTGGAGTGGACATTCCGAAAAAAAAACGGATTGAGTGCTCGCTGTGCCATATCTATGGCATCGGGCCGGGCCGGGCCAGGCTGCTGGTGAAGGAGACGAAAATCGATCCGGCCAAGAAAGCGGATGATCTGACGCCCGAGGATCTGAGGAACCTGGTGACGGCAATCCAGAAGTATCGCGTGGAAGGCGATCTCAGGCGCGAAGTCGCCCAGAATATTCGGCGACTGGTGAGCATCGGCTGCTACCGGGGCGTGCGGCATCGCCGCGGATTGCCCGTTCGCGGGCAGCGGACGAGCACCAATGCGCGCACGCGTAAGGGGCTGCGGCGGACCGTCGGCGCGGTAAGAAATAAGGAAACCCGGAAGTCAATTCGGAAAAGATGGCCCGGAATAGAATCCGTCCGTCGGGATCGGCAGTCCGACGTTCCCTGACCCGGCGGCAGGTTGACTGATTCGGGAGATGGAGGATCATGACCGAGGACAAGGGAAAGAAAACGGGGCAGGCAGATGCGGGCGACCCGGCGCAGCAGGCGGAGGCGCGTCACAAGGCTGTCCCCGCCCTCGAAACGGACGATAAAGCTAAAGCCAAGAAGAAGGAGCGTTCGGACGACTCAGAGCCGCCTTCCAGCGAAAAGAAGGAAAGCGGGGAGCGGAACCGCGCGGGCAAGGAGCTGCGGGAAGTTGCGGCTTTCGAGCCACAGGATGGCCAGGTTCCGGCTGACGCGGCTTCCGGCGGTGTGACCGCCAAGCCGGCTGAAGGGAAGGCCGCCAGCCCCAGAAAGAGCAAGCGAAGCGCGCGGGTTGTGTCCGCGGGCATCGCGCATATTCGGGCCACATTCAACAACACGATTGCCGGCATCTCCGACATGGAAGGAAACGTGGTGGCCTGGAGCAGCGCGGGCCGCGCCGGCTTCAAGGGATCGCGCAAGAGCACGGCGTTTGCGGCGACGGTGGTCGGACAAGACGTGGCTCGGCAGGCGACTTCACGCGGCATGCGCGAAGTTGAAGTGCGGGTTCAGGGCGCCGGCGCCGGACGGGAATCGGCCATTCGGGCCATTCAGGCAGCCGGTCTGAACGTGACGGTGATCAAGGATGTGACGCCGGTTCCACATAACGGATGCCGGCCGCGAAAGAGGAGACGGGTGTAGAAGATGGGCAGGTACACTGGTCCAGCGTGCAGATCGTGTCGGCGGGAAGGCATGAAGCTCTTCCTGAAGGGCGCGCGGTGCGGCATGGCCAAATGCCCGATCGAGACCGGGCGCCCAGCCCCGGGCATGCACGGAGCAATGCGCCGGAGAAAGCTTTCCGACTACGGCGCGCAGTTGAGGGAAAAACAGCGGCTGCGCCGACAGTACGGGCTTCAAGAAGGTCAATTCAGGGTTTTCTTTCAAAGGGCGCTCCGACGGCGCGGTGTGACGGGCGAGCAACTGCTGCAATCCCTCGAGATGCGTCTGGACAATATCGTGTTTCGGCTGGGCTTGGCGCCGTCCCGGCGCGCGGCGCGGCAGCTCGTGACGCACAGTCACGTGCTGGTCAACGGTCATCGCGCCACGATTCCTTCCATGATTCTCCTGCCGGGGATGGTCGTGGCGGTGAAGGATCGGGCCCGCAGCAGGGACATGGCCACCCGTGGGATCGAAACGGCGGAGAGCCGGCCGGTTCCGCCGTGGCTGACGTTGGACGCGAAGAAACTTTCCGCGCAGGTGGCGCGTGTTCCCACGCGCGATGAGATTGCGCCGATCGTGAACGAGCAATTGATCGTGGAATTGTACTCGAAGTAGGCGGTAGCGCGCGGCCCTGCGCCTGACGCCAATCGGACAGCCGGGGAAAGGACTGAGCGATGCCTATCAGGATCAATCGTTTCGAGATGCCTAAGAAGGTCGTCAAGGACGAGGCGACCGCCACTGGCACATACGGGAAATACATCGTCGAACCGTTTGAAGCGGGTTATGGCCGAACCATCGGCAACTCTCTTCGCCGGGTGCTGCTTTCCTCGATCGAGGGGGTCGCCATCACCTCCGCGCGGATCAAAGGGGCCGAGCACGAGTTCTGCTGCCTCCCGGGGGTCGTGGAGGATGTGACGGACCTGGTGCTCAATCTGAAGAGGGTGCTCTTGAAGAGCTACGTCAGGGAGCCGCGGAAGCTGCGCGTCAAGGCCAAGGGGCCGGGAGAAGTGACGGCGGGCGGCATCGAGACGGACGGGACCGTGGAGGTTCTCAACCCGGATGCTCACTTGGCCACGCTTGCCGCGGACGGTGAACTCGACGTCGAACTGGAGACCACTCTGGGCCGGGGGTTCAAGTCGGCGGAATGGGACAATCCCGGCAATATGGAGATCGGGCGCATCCAGATTGACGCGGTCTTTTCGCCGGTGACGCGAGTCAATTTCTCGATCGAGAACACCCGCGTGGGCCAGCGCACGGATTATGATCGGCTGGCGCTCGAAATCTGGACCGACGGGCGAATCAGCCCGGACAACGCCTTGACCATGTCGGCGGCCATTCTGAGGCATCACCTCGATGTCTTCGTGAGCATAGACGAGAACATCGTGGAGTTCGGGGAGACGGAGAAACGCGTGGACGAAGAAAGGGAGAAACTCCGCAAGAAGCTCAACATGAGCGTGAACGAGATCGAATTGAGCGTGCGCGCGGCCAACTGCCTCAACAATGCCAACATCACGACGGTGGGCCAGCTGGCGCAGAAGACCGAGGCCGAGATGCTCAAATACCGGAACTTCGGGAAGAAGTCCCTGGACGAGATCAGGACCAAGTTGACAGTCTTGGGCCTGAGCCTCGGTATGACGTTTGAGCCGGATTTGCTGGAAGAAAGCGTCGAGAGCGCGTCGAGTAGCGGCTAGGCCGGTCGTCAAGCGGCGGGATGACCGAGGGAAACGCAAGACCATGCGGCACCGAAAGCGAAACGCAAAGCTGGGACGCGCCATGGGCCATCGCCGCGCGCTGGTTGGCGCCCTGGTCTGCGGTCTCATCCAGGAGAAACGAATTCGCACCACGCTTCCCAAGGCGCGGGTGGCGCGGAGCTTAGCCGAGAGGCTCGTGACGCTGGCCCGGCGCGGAACGGTTGCCGCGCGGCGCCGTATCCGGGCGAGTATACGCCGGGCAGACTGTGTAAGGCGCCTTTTTGACGAGGTGACGCCACACTTGCAGGGACGCAACGGGGGCTACACGCGGATTGTGAAACTGGGGCGTCGCTACAGCGACAACTCCGAAATGGCTTTGCTGGAATGGGTCGGGGTGGCGGCGCCGGACAAGCGGAAGAAGAAGTCGAAAGACGAAGAAAGCAAAGGGAAGCCCTCAAAATAGGTTGTGCGGCCATGCCAAGATTCCGATACGTCGCAATGGATTCCAAGGGAGTCGAAACCCAGGGGATTATTGACGCGGAAAACCAGTCACAGGCGCTCTCGATCATTCGCTCCAAGGGCTTTTTCCCAACCAAGATCAACGAGATCGGGGCCGATGGGAAGACCATGGCCGCCCCCAAGGCGCAGGTGGAGGCCAAGGGAATCCACAAAGAGATACGACTGCCCGCCTTCCTGCGGCGTGGGGTCAAGGCCAAGGTCCTGATGATTTTTACCCGGCAGTTGGCGACGCTCGTTGATGCCGGGTTGCCGCTGTTGCGCGGACTGCGCATCCTTCTGAAGCAGGAGGCCAATCCGGCTCTGCGCGACGCGCTGAGTGGGATGGGTGAGTCTGTCGAAGGTGGCAGCACGTTCTCCGAGGCGCTGGCGCAGCATCCCAAGATATTCGACAATCTGTTTGTCAACATGGTGAAGGCGGGTGAGGCGGGCGGCGTGCTGGAGGTCGTTCTGATACGGTTGGCCGAGTTCATGGAAAAGGCCGAACGAATCAAGAACAAGATCAAGAGCGCGATGGTCTATCCCGTTGTCGTGCTGGTCTTTGCGATGTGCATCCTGACCTTCCTCATGCTCAAGGTGATTCCCAAGTTCGAAGAGATATTCCGGGATCTGCTGGAGGGCAACAAGAAACTCCCGCCGCTGACGGAGTTCGTGATGGGTGTGAGCCAGGGTTTCGTGAACTACTGGTACATCGTTGTCGCCGTCATTGCCGGGATTGTAATCCTGCTCCGGCTCTGGCGGCAGACGGCAAGGGGGCGCCTGACTCTGGACATGATCAAATTGAAGGCGCCGGTTTTCGGCCCGCTGTTCAGCAAGACGGCGATTGCCCGATTCACGCGGACGCTTGGCACGTTGATGAGTTCCGGCGTGCCGGTGCTCCAGGCTCTGAACATCGTGCGCGACACAGCGGGCAACCAGGTGGTCGCCCGCGCGGTCCAGCACATCCACGACAGCGTCAAGGAAGGCGATACGATGGCGCTTCCCATGGAGGCGTCGGGCGTTTTCCCCGGCATGGTGGTCAGCATGGTGGATGTAGGCGAGGAAACCGGCGCGCTTCCGGAGATGCTGGTTAAGGTCGCCGACAATTACGAGGACGAGGTGGACACGGCCGTGGAGGCGCTGACGTCGGTTATCGAGCCGATCATGATCATCGTGCTGGCGGTCATCATCGGCACGATCGTAATCGCGATGTTCATCCCGTTGATCACGATCATCGGCGAGATGTCCACGCAGTAGGGATCGCGCGGCGGCTCAGTACTGGCCCCAGTTGCCGACGCAGATATTCACCGTGTTGGTGTAATCCAGTTTCTCGACGTGGCCGTCCACGAACACGCAGTTCGCCCGCCCGTTGTGGTAATTGCCGATGACCTCGTCCAGTCGAGGCGAGTCATTCTCAACATAGCCGCGAAGTTCTCCATCCAAATGCAAGGCAAACGACATCGCCCCGTTCCATCTGTTCGTCTTACTCTTGTCGGAATCATAGGACGAAGAATCCCAGTCGGTCTCACTCCATCCTCTCAGCCCCACCCACGCAATCCGGCTTCCCCCTTTCTTGTCGTAGCTATGCAGTCCGGCGTCACAAAACAGGAGAGTTCGCGATCCGCCGCGCATGGTAACGCCGCCGTAGCTGACGGCTGAGTTCATCGAGTAGCTGCGCACGGCGTCGGCCCGGCCGCACACGTCCTGACGGGCAAACGTGGGACAGATGTAGATGCCCTTGTGCTTGGCGAAGCCATAGAGCGCCCCGTTAGTGATGCTTGCGACACCGTTTGTCCCCCACCAACGGGTTCGAAGCTTGCTATAGGTCGGCCGCGAAGGGCCATTCGGATAGGGTTGCGCCTCCCAGTCCACCCATCCGGTGCCTCCTTTCTTCCATAAGTGGTCATAGGAATCCTGGTAGTCCCAACTCGAGGAGCAGGGTATGGGTCCCTGCTTCGCGCGAGCGGTCTCGCTGGATACCCCATAGTTGACGATGGCCTGGTGAAGTTGCTTCAGATTGGATTGGCATTTGGCGGACCGCGCGTGTTCGCGTGCCCGGCCCACCACCGGCGTCAGAAGCCCCACGAGTATGCCTATGATGGCGATCACGACGAGCAACTCGATCAATGTGAACGCTCGCCGGAGCACAGTGACCGCAAGATGTTTCATGGAACCACCTCCTGGCTGACGCCGCCGCGCGCTTCTCTTTCTTGAAACAGACTACCGCTTTTCCACGCCGAGACGCAAGGCAAAAGTGGGGGAGTTGTTGCCATTCGGCGGACGTTCCGGTACAGTGCAGGCGGATGACAACCGTCAGTTTGTGCGAGACATTCACCTCGATCCAGGGCGAATCGTCGTGGGTCGGGTTGTCGTGCTTCTTCATCCGGCTGGCCGGCTGCAATCTGCGCTGCCGCTACTGCGACACGGCCTGCGCCTACGCGGACGGCCGGCCTGTCGCGGTGCGCGAGCTTGTTGCGCAAGCCGGGGCCTCGCCCGCGCCGCTCGTCGAGATTACCGGCGGGGAACCGCTCCTGCAGGCGGGATTCCGCGAGCTGTCCCTCGGGCTGCGTGATCTGGCCGGGAAGCGCGTGCTGGTGGAGACCAACGGGAGCATGGACATTTCCCTTGCGCCGGAGCGCGTGATTGTGATCATGGACGTCAAGTGCCCGGGCAGCGGGCAGGATCGCGCGATGGACCTCCGCAATGTCGAGCGCCTGCGGCCGTGCGACGAGGTGAAGTTTGTTCTGACGGACGAGCGGGACTACGACTGGGCCCGCCGGTTTGTCGAGGAGCATCGCTTGACTTCTCGCTGCAATGCGGTATTTTTCAGTCCCGTTTTCGGCGTCCTCGACCCGAAGCGGCTGGCGGAGTGGATCGTCAGGGACGGACTGTCCGCGCGGCTGCAGGCGCAGTTTCACAAGGTTCTGGGCGTGCCGTGACCGACGGGAGACGAGTGCAATCCGACCGCCAAACCGGGCTCATGGACAGGGCAGTAGTGCTGCTGTCCGGCGGCGCGGATTCGGCCACGCTCCTGCGCCATGTCGTCAAGGACATGGGCGTGTCGACCGTTTTGGCGTTGACCTTCGCCTATGGTCAGCGGCACGCCCGCGAGATCGAGATGGCCCGCTGGCAGGCTCGCTCCGCCGGCGCGGCGGAACATCGTGTGGTTGACTTCTCGGTCTACGGCGGCCTGGTCGCCGGGAGTTCCGTGCTGACGGATTCGGGCAGCCGGGCGCCGGATCTGGCGGATATTCCGGCGGAGCAGCGCGCCCAACCGGCGACCTATGTGCCGAACCGGAACATGGTTCTGCTGGCGCTGGCGGCCGCCTACGCGGAAGCCAGGGGCGTTCGGGACATATTCTATGGCGCGCAGGCGCAGGACGCGTACGGCTACTGGGATTGCTCGGTGGAGTTTGTCCGGCGTCTCAACGCGGCGCTTGCGTTGAACCGCGGCAACCCCGTGCGCGTTCACGCGCCATTCGCTGGGCTACGAAAGGCCGAGGTGCTCCGCATCGGCCTGCGGCTTGGCGTGGACTACGATCATACGTGGACGTGCTATCGCGGCGGCGCGCAGGCCTGCGGCGCGTGTCCGAGTTGCGTGGAACGAGAAGCGGCGTTTCACGAGGTCGTCGGGAAAGGAACGGTGAACGGACCATGAAGGTCCCACTGCTGGATCTGAAGGCCCAGTACGCGAAGATTCGCGACGGCGCGCGCGCGGCGATTGACGCCGTATGCGAGGAGCAAGCCTTTGTCTTGGGTCCGCGGGTGGAACGGTTTGAGCGGCGCCTCGCTGACTATTGCGACGCGGCGCACGCGATCGGAGTGAGCTCCGGCAGCGACGCCCTGCTCGTGGCCCTGATGGCGCTTGACGTCGGACCGGGCGACGCGGTGGTGACCACGCCCTACACGTTTTTCGCCACGGCCGGCGCCATTGTCAGGATGGGCGCCACACCGGTGTTCGCGGACATAGACCCGGCGACGTTCAACATGGACCCCCAGCGGTGCCGCGACGCGCTCCGCCGGTTGTCTCCGGCGCGCGGAAAACTCAGGCTCAAAGCCATGATGCCGGTCCACCTCTTCGGGCAAGTTGCCGACATGGGTGCGCTGCTGGAGATAGCGCGGGAATATGGCATGGCGGTCATCGAGGACGCGGCTCAGGCGATCGGGGCCGAATACCCGCTGCGCGGCCGGAGCCGAAAGGCCGGGACCATGGGCCGGATCGGATGTTTCAGTTTTTTCCCGTCCAAGAACCTGGGCGCATTCGGCGACGGCGGGATGCTGGTGACCGATGATGGCGCGCTGGCCGAGAAAATGCGTGTCCTGCGGAACCACGGGGCCAAGCCCAAGTACTGCCATAAGATCGCGGGAGGCAACTTCCGGCTCGACGCGATCCAGGCCGCGATCCTTGACGTGAAGCTGAGTTGTCTGGAAGACTGGCATCAGGCGCGCCGCGAGAACGCGGGGCGATACGACCGGGAATTCGCTGGGACCGGCGCGCAAATCCCGGCGGCCGTCTATCGGGCTTCAGGCCTGAAGAATTATCATATCTACAACCAGTACGTAATTCGCGTGAAAGACAGGGACGCGGCGCGGGAACGGCTGAAGGACGCGGACGTCGGGTGCGAGGTCTACTACCCCGTTCCCCTGCACCTGCAGGAATGTTTCCGGGGCCTCGGGTACAGGGCCGGCGATATGCCGGAAAGCGAGAAGGCGGCGCGCGAAACCCTGGCGCTGCCAATCTACCCGGAACTGACGTCCGACATGCAGGAATACGTGGCGCAAACCGTCACAAGGAGATGACTATGCCGATTACGGCGCTTGTGGGCGCGCAATGGGGCGACGAGGGGAAGGGAAAAATTATTGACGTGTTGACCGAGGAAGCCGACATGGTCGTTCGGTACCAGGGCGGCAATAACGCCGGGCACACGGTCAAAATAGGGGACGAGACCCATATTCTCCATCTGGTCCCTTCCGGCGTCTTCCGTCCGCAAACCGTCTGCGTGATCGGCAATGGAGTGGTCGTGGACCCGTTGGCGCTCCTCAAGGAAATGGCCGACATCCAGTCCAGGGGCGTTACCCTGAAGAACCGCCTCTTCGTCAGCGACCGGGCCCACGTGGTGTTTCCGTACCATCGCGCGCTGGACGAAACGCGCGAGACCCAGGCCACCGACATTCAGAAGATCGGCACCACGAAACGCGGCATCGGGCCCTGCTACGGCGACAAGGTGTCGCGCGTCGGCCTGCGGATTGCGGACCTCGTGGACCCGGGTTTTCGGGCGATTGCCAGGCGCCGGATCGAGGAAGCCAATCGCATCCTGGAGGCGCTCGGGGCCGAGCCGTTCGATTCGGACCGGATGATCGAGGACTATACCCGGGCGGCGCGCCAGATCGCGCCATACGTGACGGACTCCGTTGCCCTGATCAACCGGGCCGCGAAGGAGGGCCGATCCATTCTGTTTGAAGGGGCGCAGGGCGCCATGCTGGACATCGATTTCGGCACGTATCCCTACGTCACGTCGTCGAACGGGACGGCGGGCGGGGTCTGCACGGGGGCGGGCATCGCCCCACACCGCATTGACCGCGTGATCGGCGTGGTCAAGGCCTACACGACGCGGGTGGGGCAAGGTCCCTTTCCGACCGAGCTGACGGACGAGGTCGGCAAGCTGCTGGGCAGAGAAGGGCAGGAGTTCGGCGCCACCACGGGCCGGCCCCGGCGCTGCGGATGGTTCGACGCCGTCGTGGCTCGGTATGCGGCAATGATCAACGGCGTGGACTTCTGGGCCATCACGAAGCTCGACGTGCTCGACAGCCTGGCGACCATCCGGATCGGCGTGGCTTACGAGTGCGACGGCGAAACACGCGACACGATTCCGGCCAACATCCGGATGCTCGAACGCTGCCGGCCGGTGTACGAGGAAGTCGAGGGATGGCAAACTTCGACCGGGAACGCGACCCGTTACGAGGACCTGCCGGAACGCGCCAAGGCATACGTGAACCGGCTGTGCGAACTGACCGGCGTGAAGATGGGCCTGCTCTCGGTCGGGCCCAGGCGCGAGAGCACGCTGCGCCTGGCGGTGTGAGCCCGGCGAAGGCGGCGCGGACGGACGCGAAACCGTGACGGAAACGGCAACAACCAAGATTCCCACGCACATAGCCATCATTATGGACGGCAACGGGCGGTGGGCGCAGCGCTGCGGTCTGCCGCGGCTCCGTGGGCATGAGGAGGGCGCGCGGTCGGTCAGGGCCGTGGTGAAAGCCTGTCGGGACGCTGGGGTGAAGTACCTGACCCTGTACGCGTTCAGCGTCGAGAATTGGGTCCGGCCCAAGGTCGAGATCGCTGGACTCATGCGATTGCTGCGGCGATTTCTAAGAAGCCGGGAGCGCGAGTTGCGCGACAACAAGGTGCGGCTGCGGGTCATGGGACGCGTGGAAGACTTTCCCGCCGAAGTCCGGGAGGAACTGGCCCGCGTCATTAAGGCGACGGAGTCGCGCGACTCGGGGCACCTCATCCTGGCGCTGAGCTACGGCGGACGGGCGGAGATCGCTCGCGCCGCGCGAGAGATAGCCAGGCGCGTCCAAGCCGGGGAAATCGCCCCCGCGCAAGTGGACGAGAACATGGTCGCCCGCCATCTGTACCTGCCGGACGTGCCGGACCCCGATCTGCTCATTCGGACCGGCGGCGAAATGCGGATCAGCAACTTCCTGCTGTGGCAGGTCTCCTACACCGAGTTGTACGTGACGCCGGTCCTGTGGCCGGACTTTCGCGAGAAGGAACTTCACGAAGCGATCGCGGAGTACGGCCGCCGCCAGAGGCGGTTTGGCGGGATTGATCCCGCGCGCGGAACTGAATCGCGCTGAGCAGTCGCCTTTTCGAATGGCTGCGCCCGCCGTGACGAGCATCCGCGGGTCCCGACCAGAGCCGGTGCTCCGCATGCCACGTCCAATCCGACGCCGCGATTTTGGGATCAATGAGCGGTTTCTTCCCGGAGATGAAACGCGTGGCTTCATGGAGCGGACGAATGCCGCTTATCGCGTCGAATGTCTGGAGGTTCTGCCAGCCCAGACAGGCGGCGTATTTGAGCGACGACTCTATAGTCGCGCCTTTGAGGAAGGCTGTCAGGAACCCCGCGATCGAAGAGTCTCCCGAGCCGGTCGCGCTGGCAATGCGGGCGACATGAAAGGCCGGGCACCACAGTTCCCGATGCGACCAGTTCTTCGAATCGCCCGGCCGGGCCGCGCCCATGGACGCGAATTCCTTTTCGCCGCGGGTCTTAATATACCAGCCGCGGCGCCCCGACTTGATGGCGGTCACTTTCGCGCCAAGCCCAAGCAACCCGTCGGCCAGCGCCGAGTAGTCGCAAGCCCGCAGATGGTCGATAAGGTCGTCGCCACGATGCTCTTTTTTCATGGCAAAAAACCGTTCCGGCTCCAGCATGTACAGCGATTCCTCCACGGAAGGCAGGAAGATATCAATGCAGGGAAGGATGCCGGCGAGAATTTTGCGCCAGGGCGCCCGGCCCGACTCGGACCGCGGATCGGGCAACGCCATGTCGCAGGATGTCGTGGCGCCGGCTTCCTTGGCGACGCGAAAAATCTTTCGCAGTTCTTTGCCGTTGTCCGAATACATGCGGCGCATAAGAGGGGGATAGCCGAAATGGAAGTGCCGGCAGTCCGCGATAAGGGCCGGATCGAGATCGTCAGCGCAGTACGAGTTGTTGGCGCCGGGATCATGCAGGAAGACCCGGTCAATCCCGGGAGGCGCCACCACGATCGTATAGGAACTGTCAGCGTAACTACTCAGGTGCCCGCCCGCAGCGGGCGCGCACCTGAAGGAATTGGCCCC
>JASEHE010000043.1 GCA_030018915.1 Verrucomicrobiota bacterium | reverse complement strand
TTCGGTGTCCGGAATGATCGCGGATTCAGTGTCCGGATCATCGCGGAATACGCACGCTCAAGCTCAGACTTCTCGTCCGGACTTAGTTCTATCCCAAAAGGACTTGATCGAGGCATATGGCAAGCCACCCTTTCTTGCCGGCAATATGCCTCTTTCGTGCGGTGCTATGCAAGCACTAATACGTTAGTGTATTTATGAAATGGTGTACTAAGCCAAGATAGTGTGCGGGATCTGAACTGGGTGGTCAACGAGAAGCGCGTGGCCCGGTTGATGCGGCTGATGGGACTGCAAGCCGTTCTTCCGGGTCCGCATACGAGTCGTCCACATCCGGAGCATCGGATTTATCCGTGCCTGCTGAGGGGCCTGGAAATCCGGGCTCCGAACGAAGTGTGGCGCGCGGACATCACGTATATTCCGATGCGGCTGGGCTCTCTGTGCCTGGGCGATTATGGACTGGTTCATCTTCTTTGTCGGGTTGCGGCTTCGCTGCGCCGTGACGCCTCAGGACCTTTGTTCAACAGCGGCGGGTCAAATCGTCTTCACGACCCTGGCGGGCGCGCCGTAGGCGAGGCTATTGGGCGGGATGGGGCGGGTGACGAGCGAATGGGCCCCGATCACGCAGTGGTCGCCGATGCTCGCGGCGTCGAGCACCGTAACGCGCGTGCCGATCCAGCAGTTGCGGCCGATCGTGAGCTCGCCCTTGCCGGCCGCCGGCTTCTGGTCGTAGAAGGCTGTTTCGCGGTTTGTGTAGTCGTACTCGCCGCCGCCGAGGAAGTGCGAGTAGGCGCCGACGATCGTGCCCTCGCCGACGGTGATCCGGTTGGCCGACATGATCGTGCAATTCGCCGAGAGGCTCACCTTGTTTCCGAAGCGGATGTCGCCGTTCTTGCAATAGATCGCACAGTTCCGGCTGATGAACACGTTGTCGCCGAGCGCGATGCCCTCGTTGGTTTCGCCCTTGGCGTCGAGCACGACATTGTCGTCGATGAGCACGTTGCGGCCCACGCGGATTTTGTGCGGATGGCGGAAGGTCACGTTGCGGCCGATGAGGACCCTGCCGGCGGCGACGCCGAGCAGGCTGCGGTAGAGGTGGCTGCGCAGGAAGATGCCCGCCGCGCCCGGCATGTCGCCGAGGAGAAACATGAGGCATTCGGCCCGGATGGCGAAGGCGAGAGACTGGTCGCCGTAGTAGGCTTCGCGGTAGCGGGCCAGGGCGGGCCTGCCAGGATCGTTGATTCGTTCCTTCACGTTGCCACTGTTGTCGGCCATGGGATTCGCTTGTCGGCCACGCCGCGGACGCCGGCGGTTGGACGTCGCACGGTCGCGAGCCGAGGGCAGCAGTGTCGGAAATCGCTATTCGGCTGTCAAGGACGCTCGCAGGATGGCACGGCAAGCCGGGTAGATTTTGGCTGGGGCAGATTTGGCTTGCATCGAAGGCGCGAGGAAGACAGGATGCCTATGCGAAGCGTGATTGATCACCCGGGAAACCGCGGAAACCGCCGAGCGGAACGATGAAGAAAGGCGTCCTGATTAGCAAGCTGCAGTCGTTGGAAGAGACGCTCAATGAGATCCGCTTGCTGGGGAAGGTCCGCGCGGATTTGCTGTGTGACGACTGGCGCACGCGTCGGGCCGTTGAACGCGACCTGCAAATCGCCGTCGAAACGGTGATTGACGTGTGTCAACGAATCATCGCTCTCCATCATCAGTCCCCCGCTGCCACGAGCGCGCAGGCCATCGAACGATGCGTTCAACTGGGTGTTTTATCGGGGAACGTTGCCTACGAAAAGATGGCGCAGTTCCGAAACTTCGTTGTTCATCGTTACGACCGGATTGATGTCGAAATCCTTGCCGAGATCGTCAACAACCGGTTGGCTGACTTCGAGCGATTCCGGGACGAAGTGATTCGGTTCTATGAGAGCAAAGATTCCGATTGAGAACATTGCCGGCGCCTTTTGGGGGCTAGGTGTTTTGGGGGCATGGGTGTTCGGTTCCGCCAAGGACGGGCACGTCCCGGACTCGGGCGACGTGGATATTGGAGTTCTCTTCGAGAAAAAGCCGGGATTGGACGCTCTCGCGTTGTGCAGAGCCAGATTACAAAAGGCGCTTCAGTTCGAGGATGTTGACTTGGTGGCGCTCAACGAGGGTTCTCCCATCTTGCGGTTTGAGGCGTTGTGCGGACGGCGCGTCTTTTGCTCGGACGAAGACCGTTGCGCGGAATTTGCGTCGCTGACCGCCCGAGAGTACGAGGACGAAATGGCCATGTGCTCGCGATGAAGCGGCATGCCGGCGGGCGACGGAACCACGGCCAAGCCGGTTTCGGCCTTCGGATAGGAATGGATTGGGGCGAAACGTTCAACACGCAACACCCAACGTTCTAAGGAAGATCCCTTGCTTCACTTGGACGTTGGGCCTCATTTCCTGTTCCATCCGGGATTGAACCCTAAACCCCGCCCACTCTGGCTCATCCCTCCACCTTGAACCGCTGCCGCCAGAGCGCGACGGTCATGAGGGCCCAGAGCGTGTGATTGTGGTTGTGGACCATGGCCAGGTGCTCCTGGATCAGGCGGTTCACATGGCGGATATCCAGGTTCTTGCGGATGAGCGGCGACTCGTTGAGGAGACGGGTCATGTAGTCCCTGAGTTGTCCCCGGAGCAGATGCTTGACGGGCAGGCTGTAGCCTTGCTTGCCGCGGTTCAAGATGTTGTCGGGCAGAATGCCCTTGAGGGCGGAGCGGAATACGCGCTTGGTGCGCAGCCCCTTGAGCTTCCAGTCGCCCGGCAGGCCGGCCATGAACTCGACGAATACGTGGTCAAGCAGCGGCACGCGGATTTCGAGAGAACTAGCCATGCTCATCTTGTCAACCTTCATAAGGACGCTGTCGGTCATCATGAAGCGCATATCCAGGTAGATTTCGCGGTTGACTGTGTCGGCGTCGGAGCAGCGCTCGGCATACTCGCGGACCTGGCGGAACGGGTCGCGCGTGAGGCGGGCGCGGAAGTCGGGGGTGAAGAGCTGTTGCTCATGGCGGGCGCTGGAGAAATACTGCCAGCGCAGGTGCCGGCCCTCTGGCGGCAGGACGGATCCCTCGATGAAGCGCTTGAGCATGTTGATTGCGCCCTTCTTCCGGGGTTGGTCGGGCAGCCGGGCGACGAGCGGGCCGATGACGCCCCGGCGCAGGCGGCCGGGAACAAGGCCGCACCAGCGGTTCAGGCGGCTGGCCTTGAAACGGTCGTAGCCGGCGAAGCTTTCGTCGCCGCCTTCGCCGCTCAAGCAGACGGTGATGTGCTCGCGGGCCTTGCGGCAGACGAGCATCAGGGGGATGGTGGAGAGGTCGGTCATGGGCTCGTCGAGGTGCCAGACGGCCGTTTCGATGTGGTCGGGCTTGAGGTCCTCGATCATGAGGACATGGTGGTCGGTGGCGAACACGTCCGCCACTTGCCTGGCGTATTCGAGTTCGCTGAATGTTTCGTCCGGATAGCCGATGGTGAAGGTGCGGAGCCGGCCCGAGATATGCCGCCTCATCATGGCCACAAGCGCGCTGGAGTCGAGCCCACCGGATAGGAAGACGCCGAGCGGGACGTCGCTGACAAGATGGCTCTTGACGGCCTGGCCGAGCAACTCGCGCTCGCGCTCGACGGCCTCGTGGTAGGGTAGGGTGTTGCCGCCCATGGCGAGGTCCCAGTAGCGCCGGACGTTGGCCTGGCCGTCGCGGAACAGGAGGTAATGGCCGGCCGGCAGCTTGAAGATGTCGCGGAACATGGTGGCCGGCGCCGGCACAAACTCGAAGCCGAGGTAGTCGTAGAGGGCCTGAGGGTTCAGTTCGCGCGGGACGGACGGGACCTCCAGGATGGCCTTGATTTCCGAAGCGAAGACAAGGCGACCGTTCCGGCGATGGTAATAGAGCGGCTTGATTCCGATGCGATCGCGGACGAGCAGCAGCGATCTATTCCGGCTGTCCCAGATGGCGAAGGCAAACATGCCGCGGAGCTTGCCGATCGCTTCGATGCCGTATTCCTCGTAGGCGTGAACGATGACTTCGCTGTCGGACCGGCTGACGAAGGCGTGGCCCTTGGCGAGCAGGTCCCGGCGGAGTTCCTGGAAGTTGTAAATTTCGCCGTTGAAGACGAGCTGGACCGTTCGGTCCTCGTTGGTCATGGGTTGGCGGCCGTGCTCGCTGAGGTCTATGATGCTCAGGCGGCGGTGGCCGAGCGAGACGTCGTCGGAGACAAAGAAGCCGTCTTGATCGGGCCCGCGATGCGCAAGCGCGCGCGCCATGGCCTCAACCAGCGCCCGATCACTCCAGGTGAATCCGCAAATCCCGCACATGATTACCCATCTTTTCCTTTGCCCTTTGATCTCGTTCGCTACGCCAGATAGCCGTTGGCCTGGTACCAGTCAAAGGTTCGCTTGAGGCCGGTGTCGAGATCAATGGCCGGGTTGTAGCCCAGCTCGCGCGCGGCTTTGTCAGTCTTGAAGGCGCGGTTCTGGCGGAACCAGTCGGCGCGCCGCCGGAACAGCGGCGGGTCCATGGGCAGCGGCTTGAAGAGGAACTCGACGCACGCCGAGACCCACAGCAGCGGCCAGAACGGGAAGTGTCGAATCTTGAGGTTGACGCCCATGATCGCGCCGATCTTCTCGACGATTTCCCGGATCGTGTAGTACCGGCGGTCGGCGATGATATAGGTCTGCCCGCAGGCCGCCGGTTTTTCCGCCGCCAGCTCGAACGCGTCCATGAAGTTGTCAATGTACAGCGGGTGATAGAGCGCCCGGCCGCTGCCGAAGAATGGGAAGAAACCCCTCCGAACCTGGCGGAAAAGCATGAGAAAGCGGCCTGGATCGCCGGGACCGTAGATGGCCGTGGGGCGGAGCACGGTGATGTCCATGCCGCGTTGCATGAACTCATGGGCCACTTTCTCGCCCTCGTACTTGGTGCGCTGATAGTAGTCCTCGGGCCTGATCGGCGTGGTCTCGTCGCCCGGCGGATTATCCACGTTGCCGTGGACGCCTTGTGTGCTGCAGTAGACGATCTTGCGGACGCAGTCGGCCCGCGCGATTTCCAGAAGCCGGCGCATGGCCGTGACGTTGGTCTCCCAGTAGGCCGACCTGGGCAAGTTGACCTTTCGGAATGCGGCGGCAAGGTGGTAGATGACCTCGCAGTCGGGGACAAGCCGGGTGAGAAGCATCTCGTCGGCGATACTCCCGATCGAGATTTGAGCGCCCATCCTGGCCAGTTCCTCGTAGGCGACGCCTTTCTGATTGTCGAGCGCCCACACCTCGTGGCCACGGAAGAGGAGCCGTCTGACCAGATGGCTGCCGGTGAAGCCCGTGCCGCCGGTAACGAGAATCTTCATGGCGAACCGCCTTTCTCACGCGACGGAATATCAGAAACGGACGGGCGAGGCAAGGACTCGCGCGGGGAAATGCCTGGATTTCAAACCAAAAGGATAAGAAGATAATGGTTGCATTCTGGACGGGTTGTTGGCAGTGTGCGGGCCTTTCGGGGTCAAACCGGAGGATAATAAAGGGTTGCATTCTTGACAGGCCGAGGCCGAACATGGTCGCGCCCGATCATGCGGCGCCGGCGGACAAGTCCGGCTTGAACCCAGTGAGCGCGACAAACGGCCGGCTGGACATAGGGAACGAAAGATGCCTTTGAAGAGCTATAGACCGACAACGCCGAGTTGCCGCTATGTGACGACGTTGACGTTTGAGGAACTGACCCGGAAGCCGCCGGAGAAGTCGCTGCTGAAAGGCTGGAAGCGGACAGGGGGGCGGAATTCCTCCGGGTGTGTCACGACGCGCCACCGCGGCGGCGGGCATAAGCGGAAGTACCGGGTGATTGATTTCAAGCGCGACAAGGCCGGCATCCCGGCCAAGGTGGCGGCAATCGAGTACGATCCGAACCGCTCGTCGAATATCGCTCTGCTGCACTACGCGGACGGGGAAAAGCGGTACATTCTGGCGCCGTTTGGGTTGGAAGTGGGAACGACTGTTGTGTCGGGCGAGGGGGCGGAACCCATGGTGGGCAATGCGCTTCCGCTCTCTCGGATTCCGCTGGGGGCCACCGTGCACAATATCGAGCAGGAACCGGGGAAAGGCGGCGCGCTGACGCGGACGGCAGGGGGCGGAGCGCAGTTGATGGCCCGGGAAGGGAATTTCGCGCACGTCCGGCTCCCGTCCGGCGAGCTTCGGATGGTCCACGTGAAGTGCATGGCCACGATCGGGCGGGTTGGCAACCCGGATCACAACGCGGTTGTCTACGGCAAGGCAGGGCGCACCAGGTGGATGGGTGTTCGGCCGACGGTTCGCGGGGTTGCAATGAACCCGGTGGATCATCCGATGGGCGGCGGTGAAGGACGAAGTTCGGGCGGCGGTCATCCTCGTTCGCCATGGGGCAAACTCGCCAAGGGCGGGAAGACTCGGTCGAGGAAGAAGCCATCCAACCGGTTTATCGTTACGAGGAGGAAATAAACGATGGCGCGTTCATTGAAAAAGGGGCCTTATGTGGATTCCAAGCTCCTGAAGAAGGTGGAACGGATGAATCGCATAGGGGAGAAACGTCCGATCAAGACGTGGTCCCGGCGGTCAATAACTGTTCCGGAGTTTGTCGGCCACACATTTGCCATCCACAACGGCCGGCAACACATCTCCATTTTCATTACGGAGAACATGGTCGGCCACCTTTTGGGCGAGTTTGCCCCGACGCGGACGTTCCGGAAGCACGGCGTGCACACGGACAAGACGACAACGCTGAAGAAGTAGTCGAGAGGCGCAGGCAGCATGGAAGTGAAAGCCACATCGCGGTTTGTCAAGATGCCGCCGAGCAAGGCGCGGGCTTTGGCCAGGAAGATAGCCGGTTTGCCGGTTGCGGAAGCGCTGAAAATCGTGGATTTTACGGCGAGCAAGGCGGGGTTGACGATCGGCAAGACGCTGAAATCCGCCTTGGCGAACGCCAAAACCAATGCCAAACTGCCTGTTGATGACCTGATGGTCAAGAAGGCGGTGGTAGATGAGGGGCCTCGGCTCAAGCGTTATTGGCCGCGGGCGCGAGGAAGCGCAAGCCCCATCTTGAAAAGGATGTGCCACATCGCGGTCGTTTTGACGGACGATCAGAAGGGCGAGAAGGCGATCATTCGGAAAGAGAACGCGAAACAAGGCTAGCCGCCGGAAGAAGGAGACAAGCGTTGGGCCAGAAAGTCAATCCGATCGGAATGCGGGTGGCCGTCAACAAACAATGGCGGTCACGGTGGTTTTCGGGAAAGAAGGACTTTGGCGGCATGCTCGCCGAGGATCGGCTGATCCGCGACATTGTCAGGAAACGCCTGGAAAGCGCCGCCGTGCCGGAGGTGTTGATCGAGCGGTACGCGAACCGGGTGCGAGTCACGATCTACACGGCGCGGCCTGGGTTTGTGATCGGGCACAAGGGCCAGGAGATCGAGCGAATCCGGGAGGAACTCACCAAGGCGACCGGCAAGGAGATATACATCGAGATACGGGAAGTCAAGGACCCGGACACGAACGCCCAATTGGTCGCCGAGAACATCGCGGTTCAGTTGGAACGCCGTGTTTCGTTGAAACGGGCGATGAAGCGCGCGATCAAAATCGCGATGGACATGGGAGTTGACGGCGTCAAGGTCCGAGCGGCCGGCCGGCTGGGCGGCTCCGAGCTGGCCAGGGTGGAATGGCACAAAGAGGGGAAGATTCCACTGCACACATTCGGCGCCAACATCGAATACGGGTTTGCGGAAGCGGCCACGACGGCGGGCCGTATTGGAATCAAGGTGTGGATTTGCCGGAAGAAGGAAGACCTGCTGAGCGCCGGAAAGGGGAAGAAGACCGATGCCGCTTATGCCTAAGCGCGTGAAGCACCGCAAGGTGCAGAAGGGCAGCCTCCGCGGAGACGCCTGCGTGGGTGCGACGCTGGCCTTTGGCGAATACGGGCTCAAGGCGCTGTCGCGTGGCTGGGTCAAGAGTCTTCAGATTGAGGCGTGCCGGGTCGCGATGAACCGGCATATGAAGCGGAAAGGCAAACTGTGGATTCGCATTTTCCCGCACAAGCCGATCACAAAAAAACCGATTGAGACCCGGATGGGCAAGGGAAAAGGCGCCTTGGAAGCCTGGGTGGCATCGGTCCACCCTGGCATGATGCTTTTCGAAATCGGCGGGGTCGTCGAGCATGTCGCGCGGGAATCGTTGCGGCTTGCGGCGGGCAAACTCGGGATTCGGACGATGCTGGTAGCGCGGCACAGGGCGTGAGCGGCGATCATGAAGGCGCGAAACATTCGGGAACACGGCGATCAGGAACTGGAGCAGCTCCACGACGAGACTCTCCGTAAGGTGTTCGACCTGCGGGTGCGCAAAGGCGTGGGCAATGCAACCGACCAACCCCTCCTCGTCCGGGAGACGCGGCGGGACTTGGCGAGGATCAAGACGGTTCTGCGAGAGCGGGAGCTCAAGAAACATGGCTAGTCCGGACGAACCGATGCGGGGAATGCGCAAGCAGCGCCGGGGCGTGGTGGTGAGCCGAAGCGGCGACAAGACGATTGTCGTGCGGGTCGAGACGCGCGGGCGCCACCCCAAATACGGGAAAGTGATGTCGCAGTACGCGAAGTTCCACGCGCACGACGAAAAAAACGAAGCGCGGGTCGGCGACACGGTCCGAATCTCGGAAACACGGCCGTTGAGCCGGCTGAAGCGTTGGCGCCTGCTGGAAATTCTGGCGCGCGGCGCCGGAGTGGAAGAAACGGCCGCCGAGCGCCCGGATTCCGGCGTGGCGGAGTAGCGAGTTATGATTACGGAAAGAACCGATCTGGTCGTCGCGGACAACAGCGGGGCCCGACGCGTCCGATGCTTCCGGATACTGGGGCAACGCAAACGCTATGCTTATGTCGGAGACGTGATCAAGGTTTCCATCAAGGAGGCGCAGCCGGACGCCATGGTGAAAAAGGGCCAGGTCTCCAATGCGCTGGTCGTTCGCGCGACTCATCCGATCCGGCGCAAGGACGGATCGTACCTGCGATTCGACGACAATGCCGCGATACTCCTGGATGACAAACGGAACCCCATCGGGTCCCGCATCCTGGGGCCGGTCGCGCGGGAACTGCGGGAGAACTTCATAAAAGTCATATCGCTCGCGCCGGAAGTCCTGTGAGGACCAGGCGGCGGAGGTTTCGACGGTGAGTATTCAGCGAATCAAGAAGAACGACATTGTGATCGCGGTTCGCGGCGTGATGCGCGGAAAGAGCGGCAAGGTGCTGGAGGTTCTAAAGTCCAAGGATCGGGCGATTGTGGAAGGCTTGAACCTGATCAAGAAAGCCATGCGCAAGACCAAAGACAATCCGCAGGGCGGAATCGTGAAGAAAGAGGGATCGCTTCCGCTGTCCGGGCTCCTGCTCTTCTGCCCGCAGTGCAAGAAAGGCGTCAAGATCTCCAGGGAGCGGGACGGGGACCGCCGCGCGCGCCGGTGCAGGAAGTGTGAACATTCATTCGACGGTTGAACACCATGATATCGAGGCTGCGCGAGAAGTACAGGGCAGACGTCGTGCCGGCGTTGATGAAGGAGCTTGGCCTGACCAACCGGCTGAGCGCGCCGAAAGTGGCGAAAGTCGTCGTCAACATGGGCATCGGCATTGTGGAAAAGAACGTCTTCGAGAAGCGCGTGAACGATTTGGCCGCGATTACGGGCCAGAAACCGATCGTCACGCTGGCAAAGAAAAGCATTTCGAACTTCAAGTTGCGAGCCGGGATGACGATCGGCGCCAAGGCAACCCTGCGAGGCGATCGGATGTACGAGTTCCTGGATCGCCTGATCGGCGCGGCGCTCCCGCGAATCCGGGACTTCCGCGGGCTCTCGCCTCATTCGTTCGACGGCCGCGGGAGTTACTCGCTGGGAATCCGCGAGATCGAGATTTTCCCCGAGATTGACCCCAATACGTCGGGGGGAGCTCATGGCCTGGACATCACGGTGGTGACGACGACGACGAACGATCACGCGGCGCGACGGTTGCTGGCGCTGATCGGCATGCCGTTCGCGGGTAAGTAAGCGAAAGGGAAAAACATTGGCCAAGAAATCCCAGATCGCGGAAGCGAAACGCGAGCCGAAGTTCAAGGTCCGGCGGTACAACCGGTGCAGCCGGTGCGGAAGACGTCGGGCCTTCCTGCGCAAGTTCAAACTGTGTCGAATCTGTTTTCGGGAACAGGCGTTGATCGGCCAGATTCCGGGGGTTGTCAAGGCCAGTTGGTAGACCGAACGGACCATGTTGGCCGTTGCGGCAGGTTGAATCGGAGCGAACATGAGCGCGTCAGACTCGATCGGAGACATGTTGACACGAATCCGCAACGGCCATCGAGCCGGTCACGAAGCGGTGGACGTCCCTCATTCACGGCTGAAGAATGAAATCGCCCGCATCCTGAAGAAAGAAGGGTTCGTGGCGGACTACGTGGTGGAAGGCGGCGTGAAGAAGGCGCTCAGAATCTATCTCAAGCACACACCGGCTCATGAGCCGGTGATTCGCGGTTTGAAACGGGAAAGCCGCCCTGGACTTCGCCGGTACGTGGGATGGGAGAAAATTCCCAGGGTGCTGGGCGGGCTCGGAACGGCGATCCTGAGCACGCCTAGGGGGATCATGACCGGCAAGGAAGCGCGGAAACAGAAGCTGGGCGGCGAGTTGATCTGTTCGGTGTGGTGAGAACGGCGGCGCCGGCCCGGATATTTCGCGCGGGAGCGTGAAATATGCGGGCGGGTAAAAGCCCGGAACAAGCCGGAGAGCGGTAAACGTGTCGAGAATAGGCCGGAAAGCGATTGATATTCCCAATGGGGTCGCCGTAACGGTGGCCGGCCAAACGGTCGCCGTCAAGGGACCGTTGGGCGATCTCTCCAGGGTGATGGCGGAAGGCGTAGGCGCTTCGGTGAAAGACGGGAAGGTTCATGTGACCCGGGATGGGAATTCGTGGAAGCGTATGAGCGGGCACGGCTTGACGCGCACGCTCATAGCCAACATGATCGAGGGCGTGTCCAGCGGCTTCTTCAAGGAACTGGATATCCAAGGGGTCGGATTCAAGGCGGAGTCGCGCGGCCAGACGCTTCTGCTCTCGCTGGGATTCTCGCGGCCTTTGGAGTTTGTGGTTCCTATCGGGATCAAACTGACGGTTGACCAGGGAACGGCGATCAAGGTGGCTGGCGCGGACAAAGCCCTTGTGGGCGACGTCGCTGCCCGCATCCGCGCTTTCTATCCGGCCGAGCCGTACAAGGGCAAGGGCGTTCGCTACCGGGGTCAATACGTCAGGCGCAAAGTGGGCAAGACGGTGGCCTAGACCCCGTTTGCGCCCGCCGGGCGGGCGCAAACGGTCCGAAGGGCGCATATTTCGCGCGGGAGTGTGAGATATGCGGGCTAGCCACAGGGGGCGCCGATCATGAGCAGGCGAAACCGAGTTGAAGCAAGACGGCGGCGGCACGACAGGGTGCGCCGAAAGATCAACGGGACGGCGGAGCGTCCCCGAATGGCCCTCATGGTCTCGCAGCGCCGAATCTACGCGCAGTTTATTGACGATACGAATGGCGTGACCTTGCTGTCCGCTTGCACAACGAGGGATGAGGGCCACAACGTTGCGGCCGCGAAGCAACTGGGCGACCGCGCGGCCAAGGCGGCCCTGGAAAAAGGCATACGCCGGATCGTCGTGGACCGCGGCGGATTCAAGTATCATGGACGGATCAAAGCGCTCGTGGACGCGGTGGTGGCTGGAGGCGTGTCCAAGGGGCGCGTCCGGGAGCGCCCTGACAAAATGGCGCCGACCGCTGTGAGCGAAAAGCGAGCGAAGGATAGTGGGCGGGCAGCGGGAAAGAAAGCGCCGGCTGCCGGGCATGCCCAGAAGCCTAAGGATACGAAAGAGTCTTCAGTATCAGACAGTCAGAAGGAGGCCACGTGAGCGGCGACGAGTCCAACGCACAGTCGGAGTTGACGGAAAAGGTCGTCTTTGTCAACCGCTGCGCGAAAGTCGTAAAGGGTGGGCGGCGGTTCAGCTTTAGCGCGGTGGTGGTGGTCGGCGACCGAAACGGCCGGGTGGGCTACGGCTTCGGCAAGGCCAACGAGGTTGCCGATGCCATCCGCAAGGGCGCCGAAGCCGCCAAGAAAACCATGATTGCCATCGTCATGAAGGATCGAACGATTCCGCACGAGATCACCGCCAAGCATTCGGGTGGGCGCGTTCTTCTTCGACCGGCTTCACCGGGCACGGGCGTGATTGCCGGAGGCGGCATGTGGGCTGTGCTCGAGGCGGTAGGAATCCGGGACGTTTTGTGCAAGTCGCTTGGCAGCAGCAACCGCCTCAACGTGGTGAAGGCGACGTTCAAGGCACTTGGCTATCTGCGATCGAAGGAACCTATTGCCGCCGTCCCTTGATGAATCCGGGCGGATCCGGCAAGAAAAAGCGGGAGTTCACGGATATGTCGGCATTGGCGTTACACGGGCTTCAGAACACGGCCGGCTCGATGCGTCGGCGAAAGCGCGTGGGCCGCGGCGAAAGTTCGGGCCGGGGCAAGACAGCCGGCCGCGGCAACAAGGGACAGCTCTCGCGCAAGGGCAGTCACCGCCGGGCCGGTTTCGAGGGCGGGCAGATGCGTCTGATCCGGCGCCTGCCCAAGCGGGGGTTCAAGTCGGCCGACCGGAAGGCCTACCTTCCAGTCAACGTGGGAGCCCTGGCATTGTTTGACGAGGGAGCTGAAGTCACTCCAGACACGCTGAGGGCGGCGGGGCTGGCCCGCGGACGGGACGCGCGCATCAAGGTGCTGGGCGATGGGGAACTGAAGAAGAAGCTGTGCGTGAAGGCGCACGCGTTCAGCGCCGGGGCCAAGTCCAAGATCGAAGCGGCCGGTGGACAATGCGAGGTGGTGACCTCCTGATGTTCTCGGCGTTTGTCAACTCCTTCAAGATTCCCGAGTTGCGCAAGCGCATCCTATTTACGCTGGGGCTGATCCTCATTGTCCGCATCGTGGACGTGGTGCCGACGCCAGGCGTTGACCCGGTCGAACTCGAGCGGCTGATCGAGAAAATCGAGAGCGAGGTGGGAGGCGGGCTGCTGGGGCTGATTGACCTGTTCAGCGGCGGAGCGTTGCGCCGCTGCGCAGTGGGTTCCCTCGGCATCATGACCTACATCAGCGCCTCGATCATTCTGCAACTAATGACGGCGGTGGTGCCGGCGCTAGAGCGCCTTGCCCGCGAAGGCGAAGTCGGCCGCCAGAAGCTCACGCAGTACGGGCGATACCTGACCATCGGCATCTGTCTCGTCCAGGGGCTGGCGATGGCCTATGCCCTTGAGAATCCCGGCTCGCTGGGGCTACCGGGGAGAATTGTAACTCACCCAGGCTGGGGATTCCGTTTGATGACTGTCCTCACCATGACGACGGGTTCCATGCTTATCATGTGGCTCGGCGAGCAGATGACGGAGTACGGCATCGGGAATGGGATATCGCTCGTCATCACGGTGGGAATCGTCAGCCGGCTGCCGGACTCCATCTATTCCACGTACGCCATGTTCCAGAAAGTGGACGGCGTTGCCCGGTTCAACCTGTTCCATCTCGTTGGGCTGATCGTCATGTTCCTTCTCGTGACGGCCGGGACCATTGCCCTCACGCAGGGACAGCGGCGGATTCCCATTCACACGACGCGACGCGTGGTCGGTCGCAAGGTCTATGAAGGCATGAACACTTATATGCCGCTGAAGGTCAACTACTCGGGCGTGATGCCGATCATTTTCGCCTCGGCTATTCTGTCGTTCCCGATCATGCTGCTGAGCCGCGCGCCGAATTCGTGGACGGTCTGCCACCAGGTGGCGTCGGCCATGAGCCGCGAAAGCGGAATCTACATGCTGTTCTACGGCGGAATGATCCTGTTCTTCTCCTATTTCTGGGTTGCCACCCAGTTCAATCCGCTACAGATCGCGGACGATCTGAAGAGGACCGGCGGGTATGTTCCCGGCATCCGGCCCGGCCGGCCGACCGCCGACTTCCTGGACAAGGCGATGACGCGGATCACGTTTGCAGGAGCGCTCTTTCTGACCATTGTTGCGGTCATTCCTTCGATCATGGCAAGCCAATTCAAGGTGCCCTGGCTGGTGTCTTCGTTCTTTGGCGGGACCGGCCTGCTGATTATCGTGGGCGTGGCTCTGGAGACCATGCGCCAGATCGAATCGCACCTGCTCATGCGGCACTACGACGGATTCCTGCGGAAGGGCAGGAGAATCAAGGGCCGACGATAGGGACGGCAGGATGGCGAAGATCGTCTTGAAGAACGCCGCGGACCTGGATGGCTTGCGGGCCAGCGGCCGGGTTGCCGCGCGGATTCGCGACGAAGTAGCGAAAGCGACGGCCCCAGGCCTGACGACGGGCGATCTGGCGGACTATGCCGTTCAGCTCATGAAGGAGCATGGCGCGGAGAGCGCCTTCCTGAACTATCGGGGCTTTCCGGGAGCGATTTGCGTGTCGGTGAACGAAGTGGTGGTGCACGGGATTCCGGGAAAACGACGAATCGAACTGGGGGATATCGTCAGCCTGGACATCGGCGTGAAGTATCGTGGATACATCGGGGACACCGCAACCACCATGATGGTTGGTGTTTGGGATCAGGAAGTCATCAAGCTCGTTCGAACAGCCGAGCGCGCTTTAGAGGTCGGCATCCGGTCGGCGGTCGCCGGTCGGCGGCTGAGCGACATCTCGCATGCCATCGAGCGTGAGGCGATTCGGAGCGGGTGCTCGGCGGTCCGGAAGTTTGTGGGACACGGGATCGGGCGTGACATGCACGAAGCGCCGGAGGTCCCGAATTTCGGGCGCCCGGGGCGGGGCGTCGAGTTGAGGCCGGGAATGACCCTCTGCCTGGAACCGATGATCAATCTGGGCGGTTCGGATGTGGATATCCTGGAGGACAACTGGACGGTTGTGACCAGAGACCGGAAACCCTCCGCCCATTTCGAGCACATGATCGCGATTCGCAGTGGGACAGCCGAGATTCTCAGCCTGTAGAGCAGAATAAGACCTCGATTTTGCGCAGGGCTGTGCTCCTCAGTGATATATAAGTTATATAAGTTATATAAGTTATATACCTGAATCTTGCACGTCTTTTCCATGCATCGCCCTCAGTGCCGCTCTGTGCG
>JASEHE010000042.1 GCA_030018915.1 Verrucomicrobiota bacterium | reverse complement strand
TTGCCCCTTTTACCTCAGCAGGCATCCCGCCGCGGGATGCCTGCTGAGTAGTTACAAAGAGACGGTTGTTTGGCGCTGTTCAGGCGTGAATCGGCGCGCCATCATTGATTTGGAACACCGGCTGAAAGCCGAAGATCGGAAACCGCTCGTAGCGCGCGGAGCACGTCAAAAAGGTTATCGCGCGCCGATCTTGACCTTCGGGAAGGCGGTCAGCCACATTTCCACGATGAAGCGCCAATCCTCGTCCCGTTCCGTTCCATCGTCCCAGGTGTGGCGCGGCTGGTACCCGACCCCGGTCCGGACCGCCATGCAGTCCAGATTCCTCTGGACGAACCCGCCGATTTCCTCGAGGCGCGCGTCCTCGAATTCGTACCGGCCGTAGCCGTTGAAATCCCAGCGGCGGTTCGGCGAAAACGTCGCATCCACGGCGAACAGACGATTTTTATCCCGGCGCTCGAGGTACTCGGCAGCGCCCCGCCACCCCTCCCGTGGGCGGAGGGTAATCCGGCCGTCGAAAGTCTGAACGGCGCCCTCGTGCCAGTCGTAGGCGCCTTCCGCGTCGAAGCGCAGCCACTCGGCTGGAATCACCTCCGCGTCGAAGTGGAAGAAGTCGAAATCCTTTTCGCCCTTGTTCGGCTCGATCCGGCGTGTCGTGTAGGTGTCGATGGATGCGAATTGGAACAGGAAGTCGTCCCGCTTGGTTTGCCATTTGTTCCGCATGCCGAACTTCAGGGAATAGTCCCGGCGCAGCGTGTCGACGCTGTCGAACGCATAGAGATATTCCGGCAGGAGATTCGGTTCCGTGGCCAGGGTATAGTTGCAGTAGGGCTCGACCACGTGCCGAAGCGGAGAAACCACGCCGTCGCGCCACGTCTTGAACGCGCGGCAGGAAACTTCGCAGCCCGCTTCGGGACGCGCGCGAAGACCGGGTCCCGCCTCCTCTTCACTGACCACCGTGTTGGCGCCCACGGTCAGGGTTTGGAGGTCTTTCGTCATCGAGTAGCACGTCAGCCGGCCGCCGGCGCGCGGGATCACGTTCAGGAATCCCCAATATCTGCCAGGGTGGTAGAACATGTGGGCCGAATCCGCCCGGAACACGGCATAGTCATCCCGATTGGTCACGCTGCTTGCCCAGACCTTCTCGAGGTAGCCGGCCGCCGAATGGCTCTCGTAATAGAATCCGCCGGACCCGATCTCCGCGCGCAGCCAGTCGAACGACGCCTCGGGCAGTCGGTTGACGTCCGTGTAAAAATCGTTCAGGCGTCCCCGGAACAGCAGGCCCCCAACGCATCCGTTCCCCCGGCGCGTATAGACCGCGAAGTTCTCTGGCTGCGGGCTTCGCCGGAATTCCCGTTCGAAAAAATCTTCCAGCACGTCCGTGTCGCTGAGATACTGGGCTTGCAGTTGAACGTCGTCGCGATCGGAGACGGCATAGCCGTGCGCCACCCGGAAGCGGTGCCGCCGACTGTCCAGATCGTCACGCTCGGCATCGTCGTCTTTGTCCACCGGCTTCTGATCGTCCGCATAGTAGGCCTCAACGTCGTTTCTCCAGAGCTTCTTTTCACGGTCCCGTCCGTGCAGTTCCTGTCCTGCCGCGAACCCGCGCCGCGCGCGGTAGTCCAGTCGTGTCTCGGCCGTGAGCCGGTGGTTCAGCCGGTAGCTGTAGGAGTTCAGCAGGAATGTGCCCATCCGGCTGCTGTGTCCCGGCTGGACGTCCCATCCCAGGTTCTCTTCCAGATTCCGATACCAGTATGGCAGGTACAGGACGGGGACCGAGCCGAAGCGCCACACGACGTGGCGGGCTTTCAGATAGTCGCCGGGAACCAGTTCCACTTCGCCCGCCGTCACACGAAAGTGAACGTGATCGGCCACGTTCGTGCAGGTCGTCAATTCCCCCTGCTTGACGACGAGCTTGTTCCCGGCGGCTCGGGTAACGCGATCGGACCGCAGCAGTCGGAACGGCGTCGCGTCGGCGACCACCCCGCCGCCGGTCCATTCACCTGTTCCGAAGTTGCCGGTGAGGGTCTCTCCGCTCAGGTCCCCGCGCGGGCTCTTGAGCCGGACGTTCCCCTTTGCCTGGGCCTCTTGGGTCTTCATGTTGACCCGGACCTCGTCTGCCCGCAGTTCTTGATCGCCCGCCCGGATTCGCGCGGCGCCCAGGGCCACGACCCATCCGCTGGCTGGGTCATAGTCGAGCTCCTCGGCGTGTTCCAGTACGACCGTCCGCGCGGTTGCCGGCCCGGCCGGCGCCGGCTCGGTCTGCGCTTGTGCCTGCCCGAAGACCGCCGGCGCCGCCAGGCAGAAGCCCACGGCCAGGGCCGCGCCGCGGCGCCACGATTTTCCGCCTGGGCTTTCAACGCGAGCTTTGCCCGCAACCAGACTCTGTCGGGCGCTCTTCCGGCCTGAACGCCCGCTTGAGATACGGTCTGCTCTTTGTGCCATAGCCGCCTGCCAGCGCGAGGTAAATGTGAAGGTTCCGGCCTCGACGCTCAACACCCAACGTTACAGACTGGTGTAGAGCGCCTCGCCGGTCTTGGCGTCGTGAATCGAGAAATACTCCATGTGCTTGGCCGGGTTCGACTTGAAGCTAAGCCGGGCCCCGAGTTTGCTTTCCATGGCGATCAGGAACTCCTCGTCTTTGCGGCGCAGCCGCTCCAGGACGGTCGGATGCACGATCACCTGCAACTCGTCGGACCGATCCAGCCGTTTCTGCTTGCGGATGGCGGCGGCGATTCGCCGCTGAATTTCCACGCTCATGGCCAGGGTGGATCGCACGGCGCCCCGTCCATTGCAATAGGGGCAGTCCACGTGCCGGGTTGACCAGAGGCTTTCCTCCTGCCGCTGGCGGGTCATTTCCATCAGACCCAGTTCCGAAATTGGCAGCACATTCGTTCGGGCTCGGTCGCGCCGCAACGCCGTCTTCATGGCCTTGAGGATGGCGTTCTGGTGTTTGCGGCTGCGCATATCAATCAAGTCAACCACGACGAGCCCGCCGATATTGCGCAGCCGGAGCTGCCGCGCCACTTCCTCCACGGCGTCGGTGTTGATCCGCAGGATCGCGTCTTCCTGCGAACCCGAGCCCTTGTGCCGGCCGCTGTTGACGTCGATGGCAATCATGGCCTCCGTCTCGTCGAACACCAGGCAGGCGCCGGACTTGAGCGTGACGTGGCGGCGGAAGGCGTTCTCGATCTGCCGCTCGACCCCGTAGTGATCAAAAATGGGAACCTCGCCTTCGTAGAAGTGAATCCGCGACCGCGACCGCCGCGACATCCGCCCGGCCACTTCCCGGATTTTCTCGAAGGCGTCCCGGTCGTCCACGACGATGTTGTCCACGTCCTCCGTGAGCCAGTCGCGAACCACCCGCTCGACGAGGTCCGGCTCCTGGTACAGGCAACAGGGCGCCGGCTTTTCCCTGACATCCCGCTCCAATTCCTGCAACCGGTTGAGCAAGCCTCTCAAGTCCCGCGCAAAGCTCCGCTTGCGCGCGCCCTCCGCCGCAGTCCTCACAATAATGCCCACCCTGTCCGGGACCGGCAGGCGGTCCAGGATCGCCTTCAGACGCTGCCGCTCCTTCTGGTCGCCGATCTTCCGCGACACGCCCTTCAGCTTGGAGTCCGGCATCATGACCAGGTAGCGTCCCGACAGGCTCAGCGCCGCAGTCACGCGCGGGCCCTTGGTCCCGATCGGCCCCTTGACCACCTGCGCCACGATGTCGCTGCCTGGCGGAAATCGCTTCTCGATTTCCGGGCTGCTCATACGTTTTTTCGAGCCGCCGCGGCGCCGGCGCCGGTCGAAGGAAGGGGCGTCCTCGTCGAAGTCGTCGGCTTCCTCGGGGATCATGTCCCAGTAGTGAAGAAACGCGTTCTTCGACATTCCGATATCCACAAAGGCAGCCTGCAGATCGTGTTCGATATTCTGTATCTTTCCCTTGAACACGCTGCCGACGATCCGTTCCTCGGCCGGATGCTCCACCTGGAACTCCTCGAGCTTCCCGTTTTCCATGATTGCCACGCGTGTTTCCAGACTCTCCGCGTTGACGATGATCTCCCGTTTAACCTTGTTTGTTCTGCCCCAGTTGAAAAGGAACTTGAACGGCATGATTGCGTCCCCCGATCGTCGGTTGTCCGGCGGAATTCCCGCCGGCGCCTCGTTAGCCCGCATGTTTCACGCTCCCGTGTGAAATATCCGGGTTAGACCACCTCAAACAGATTGGCCCGGCCGGAGCGGATGTGCACGCTCTGCACGATACCCAGCCCGGCCATGGTCACGACCATGAATGTGCCTCCATAGCTCATTAGCGGCAGCGGGATTCCCGCGATCGGCAGCAGCCCGACGGTCATCGCCATGTTGATGAACGCATGGCTGAACACGAGCGCCGTCACTCCGACGCACAGCAGGCATCCCATCTTGTCCTGCGCCACGGCCGCCGTATACATTCCGCAAACCAGCAGCACGGCAAAAACTCCTATCACCGCGACGCAGCCGGCAAACCCGGTTTCCTCCGCCAGCACGGCGTAGATGAAATCCGTCGGCGTCACGGAGCGCGGAAGATAGCCAAGGATGTTCTGGCGCCCATTCCGCCAGCCCTTTCCCCAAATCCCGCCCGAGCCGATCGCGATTTCCGACTGCAGCTTGGTCCAACCCGTGCCCAGCGGATCGTCCCGCGGCCGCGCGAACGAGACGATCCGGGCCCGGTGGTAGTCTCTCAGCCCCATGCCCCGAAATATCCGTTCCTGAGTTTCCGGGCTTATCCCCAGCTTCGCCGGCAGGAACAGCACGGCAACGATGAGGAGCGCGCCGGCCGCCGCCGCGCCCGCCAGCGCCAGAAGGTAGCGCATGGGGACGCCACCGACAAACATCATGATTCCGGACACAGGCGCCAGGATCAGGGCTGAAGCCAGGTCCGGCTCCTTCAGAATCAGCACAAACGGCAGCCCCACGATGGCCGCGAGCCGGGCGAACGCCGCCGGCTTCCGATGGTCCGATTCCGGCCTGCTCAGGACCCGGGCCAGCAGCAGCAGAATAGCGAACTTGGCCACTTCCGACGGCTGGATGCGCAATGAGCCGTAGACCTGCAGCCACCGCCGAGCCCCGTAGACCGTGACTCCCGTGAACAAGACGAGCGCCAGCAACGCCAGGGCCGCGGCGTAGAGCCATGGAGCAAACTGGCTCAGCTTGCGATAATCGTAGACCGCGAACGCCACGTAGAGCCCGGCGCCCGCCGCAATCCAGGCGAGTTGCCACAGGTAACGCGCGCTCGCGACCCGATCTTCGCTCACGTAGGAGGCGCTGTAGATGAAGAGAACACCAGCGGTCATGAGCGCCGCGAGCGCCGCGGTCATAAGCCAGTTCATCCGCTTCAGCAGCTTGAAATTCTGGAGCCAGGTCGTCACTAGTCGAGTTCTCTTCCAGGCGCCGGCGCCGTGTCTTCCCGGGTCTCGCTCACGCCGAAAATCCCTGCCATCAACGTTCTAATCCTCGGGGCCGCTGTCCTGCCGCCGGACTCTCCTTCTTCGATCAAGATGACGGCCACGCGCGTGGGATTGTCCGCCGGCGCGAACGCGGCCATCCACGTGTGTTTCCGGCCTTCTTCCTTCTTCCCGAATTCCGCCGTCCCCGTTTTTCCGGCCACGACCAGGTTGGCCAGCCGGGCGCGTTTGCCGGTGCCGGTATCCGCGTTCACGACACCGCGGAGGCCCTTCACCAGCGTCCCGCGGGTTTCCGCGGACCAATGGAGATCCCGCGCCAGGTTGCCGTCCTGGGTTTTGCCCAGGACCGCCTGATAGGATGCCTGTTCCGACCTGACTGGTTGCGCGCTCTGCGCCGTGGGATGCAACACGAGCCGCGGACGATACACGCGCCCGCCGTTGGCGATCGCGGCCATGACCATCGCCATCTGCAACGGGGTCGCGGCGAGCATCCCTTGGCCGATGGCAATGTTGCATGTGTCTCCAAGCCGCCATTTATCCCCATAGACCCGCTGTTTCCAGGCATCGTTCGGCAGGATGCCTGGTTCCTCCCAGGCCACTTCCACCCCCGTCTTCTCGCCGAGTCCCATCGCGGCGGCCATATGGTAGATGCGCTCGTTCCCGCACAATACCCCGAGATGGCAGAAAAACGCGTTGCACGACTGCTCCAGGGCGCCGACCATATTCAACTCGCCGTGCCCGGAGTTTTTCCAGCATCGGAAGGACACATTCCCTAATTGAAAGGCCCCGGAACAGTTATAGCCGGCGCTCGGGGCGGCGCAGCGGTTCTCCAGCGCCGTCAGCGCGACAACGGGCTTGAACACGCTGCCCGGCGGGTAGATTCCAGCCACGGCCCGGTTCAGCAGCGTTTTCCGGACATCGCTTCTGATCTGTTTCCATTGTCTCTCGCTTATGCTCCGACTGAAGGTATTCGGATCATAACCCGGCGCGCTGGCCAGAGCCAGAACGTCGCCGTTGCGCGGGTCCAGCACCACCGTTGCGCCCCGGTTCGTGCCAAGGCTCGCCTCGGCCAGTTTCTGAATCCGCGCGTCCAGGGCCAGCACCACGTCCTGGCCCGGAATGGGATCGATTCCGCCCAGGTCCTCCCGCCGGTACCCTGCGGCATCCACGCGCGCGAGACGCCCGCCGGCCGTGCCGGACAGCGCCCAGTTGAGCGCTTTCTCCAGCCCGTCGCGCCCCTCCATCTCGGGGAGGTAGAAGTGATACGACTCATCATCGAACTTGTTCGGGTCTGCCCGGCTCACGTACCCAAGCGCGTGGGCGGCCAGCGCGCCCTGTGGATACGTGCGGACCGGCTCGACGTAGATGCCCACTCCCTCGAACGTCACTCGGCTCTCCGCGAATCGCGCCAGAATCCCGTGGTCAACGTCTTTCCACGCCAGGAACTCCATCGGCCGGCGCTTGCCGACGTGGTTCTTGATGTCGTCCCGCGTGACTTCCTTGGGAAGCCCAAGCACTGCCGAAACCCGGTCGAGCACACTGTCAACTTTGTTCACCGTCCGCGACAAGCGGCCCGGCTGACGCAGTTCTTCGACATAGACCGCGATGCAGAAACTTGGCCGGTTCTCGGCGAGCGCGACGCCGTGCCGGTCGAGGATGCGGCCGCGCGCGCCGGGAATCCGCGTCCGCCGGATGCTTTGCTTGTCCAGGTTCTTCTCGTAGCGCGAGCCGTGGAGAACCTGAACCCTCCAAAGCGCCACGACGAGAAAGGCCATGGCCAGGAACATGCCCAGCGTGAGAATGCGCAGGCGGAGCAACACCATCTCGCCCGTGTCCTTAGCCGATACCATAGTACTCTTCCTTGGCCTTTATGTTGCCCACCAGGCGGTCCAGCCGGCCCAGGATTGTCAGCGTCAGCGGGCCTGCGATTGTCCCGAGCAGGCCTGAGCCCGCGATCTTGAGGACGGCTCGCCCGACCGGGCACCGAATATAGCCGTTGCCCGCCAGCAGCAGCCATAGCGCCGCGGCGCTGATCGCGCCGGCCAACGCGCCGAACGTCGCGCGCGTGATCACCGACTCGGTCAACACCACGCGCCGGAACCTGGAAAAGATCAAGCCGGCGAGCCAGAAACAGGCTGTCGAATATCCCATCGGCGTCTCGGAGAGCAGATCGTGCGCCAGCCCGGCCGCGAACCCCGCAACCGCAGCCACCTGGAATTCATGGTTCAGCGCATAGTAGAGCGCTACGCAGATGAGCAACGGGAACTTGGCCTGCCCCAGCCACGCATAGCCCGGCAACAGGGTCTGCGCCACGGCCGCCAGCAGGATTGCCAGGATCATCACTACCCAAGTCATTTGCCCGCCTCCTCTTCGACCGCCGGGCCCGGCGCGCCGCGACGCGGCGCCACGACGAAGGCGTGCTTGATTCCCTCCAGATGCGCTCCAGGTGCCACTTCGGCGCGCTGGTATAGACCGGAGCGGTCCATCTCCACTCTGGCCACGTGCCCGACGAGCAACCCTTCCGGGAACACGCCGCCCAGGCCCGAGGTCACGATCTCGTCGCCCGGCAGAATCTCGCGCGTCCGGGAGATGTAGTCCAGCTGGCACGGCTGGACGCCGAACAGGATTTCCAGTTGGGCGTCTCCGCCCGCCGACACGCCCATCCCCCGCAGAATGCCCAGCGCGCCGGTCCGCGGGAACCGGCAGGCAACTTTGCAGTTCGGGTCCGTAATGAGCAGCACGTCGCATGTCAGGTCCCCGACCGCGAGACTCGGCTCCTCGCCCTCCGGCGCGACCCCGCCGGTCCGGCCGATGATCCCATCCGCGGTGATCACCGCCATGTCCGGGCCGATCCCATGCCGTCGGCCCCGGTCCAGGCGGACAGTCTGCCACCAGCCGCTGGTCCCGCCGCGCGAGATGACCTCGCACATGACGAGCGCGCGCTTCTGCCGGCCTTTGAATGCCAGCTCTTTACGCAACAGCGCGTTCTCCTGCTCCAGAACCCTGAGATTCCGCAACTGAAACGTCAGGTTAGCGATGTCCTCCAGCATCTTCTGCTTCTCCTCGATGGCCTTGCGCGCGTCCGCCAGTGGACGGAATGTGTTTCGGCCTTTCTCGATCAGGAACCGGATAAATCGCTGAAACGGCGCCACGTTGTCCTGGGCATCGCACTTGATTCGGAGAGAGACGGAGAGCGGCAGGTTCAACAGAACCAGAATGACCATCGCCGACAGACCGATCAACAGCTTCTTGTTCCGCATGGCATTTCTCTCGGCGGCGGCTAGGATGGAATGCCCGGCAACACGGCGGGTAGTAGACGTCGGAGGGCCGGTCAGGCGCGGTCGGCCGTCTTCCGAAGGAACTTGATCTCGTTGAGAACGACGCCCGTACCCTCGGCCACGGCGCTCAGTGGATCGTCGGCCACATGGACCGGCAGCCCGGTCTGTTCGGCAATGAGCTTGTCAATCCCCTTCAGCAAGGATCCGCCTCCCGCCAGGACCATGCCCCGGTCCACGAGGTCGGCGGACAGTTCCGGGGGACAGCGCTCGAGCGTAATCCGGATCGCGTCAATGATTGCGGACACCGGCTCTTGCAGCGCTTCCCTGATTTCCTCGGAGGTGATCGTGAGGGTCTTCGGCAAGCCCGCCACGAGGTCGCGTCCTTTGACCTCCATCGTGGTTTCTTCGCCCACGGGATAGGCCGAACCCATTGAAATCTTGATCTCCTCCGCCGTGCGTTCTCCGATCATCAAATTGTACACCCGCTTCATGTACTGCATGACGCATTCGTCCATCTGGTCGCCACCGACACGCACGCTCCGGCTGAACACGATACCCGCCAGGGAAATCAGGGCGACCTCCGTCGTCCCGCCCCCGATGTCGACGATCATGTTGCCTGCCGGCTCCTGCACGGGTAGTCCGACCCCAATCGCGGCCGCCATGGGTTCTTCGATCAGAAAAACATCGCGGGCCCCGGCGCGCGTCGCCGAGTCCTTGACGGCTCGCTTCTCGACTTCCGTAATGTCGCTGGGCACCGCGATAATGATTCGTGGCCTGACGATTTTCCGACGGTTGTGCACTTTCTTGATGAAATGCCGCAACATGGCCTCGGTGATGTCGAAGTCGGCGATCACGCCCGCCTTCATCGGCCGAATGGCATGGATGTTGCCCGGTGTCCGGCCCAGCATGCGCTTGGCGTCCTCCCCGACCGCCAGAATACGCTTAGTGCCGGTCTGTACCGCCACCACGGACGGCTCTCGGAGCACGATTCCGCGGTCCTTCACGTAGACCAGCGTATTCGCCGTGCCCAGATCAATCCCAATATCATTGGAAAACAAGCCGAGAAAACTGCCCCACAACATCGAAGTTTCCCTCTACTCGCCAAACGACGTCCGACAAAACATTGGCGCATACTTTCCTGATTTAGCCGCCCATCGTCAACAACAAAAGTCGCCGTATTCCAGGATATCAAGCCTCGGATCAGGCATGGTTCGCGGTTGAAGAAGTTCATGGTTTTCGGCCCTGAACCCCGAACCCTGCTTCGGCTCGGCTAGATGGACGGGACAGAAACGAATGTCTCGCTCTCGGAGACCCGAATCCAGCGCGACGCGAGGTGCGCCATGTGCGGAATCGTCGGATACCTCGGACATCGAAATGCGGCAGGCGTCATTCTGGCCGGGCTCAAGCGTCTCGAATACCGGGGCTATGATTCGGCCGGCGTGGCCATCCTGGGCGCGCATCCGGGCCAAATCGCCGTCATCAAACAGCCCGGCAAGATCGCCCAGTTGGAGCCGCACCTGGCCGGCTGGCTTGCCGCCGCGCCACAGGAAGGGCGGTCCATAGGTATCGGCCACACCCGCTGGGCCACCCACGGCGCCCCAACCGAGGCCAACGCCCACCCCCATCTCAGCCAGGACGGCCGCTTCGCCATCGTTCACAACGGCATCATCGAAAACTATTCCTACCTGAAGAAATGGCTCGCCCAAAAGGGGTACACCTTCCGCGGCGAAACGGATTCCGAAGTCATCGCCCATCTCATCCAGGACGCCTACTCCGGCGACTTCCTCGACGCCGTCCTGTCCGCCCTCAATCGCATCGAAGGCACTTACGGCATCCTCGTGTTCTCCGCCCTGCATCCCGACACCCTCATCGCCGCTCGCCAGGGCAGTCCGGTGGCCATCGGCACGCGCGGTGACGAGACCATCATCGCATCCGACGTCACCGCCATCCTCCAGCACACACGCCATGTGGTCTTCCTCAACGACGGCGAACGTGGACATCACCTCTCGTCGCATGGGCCCGGTTTCCCGCGCTCCGACCGCCATTGAGTGGGACGTCCGCGAGATGGAAAAGGGCGGTTACGAGCATTTCATGCTCAAGGAAATCCACGAGCAGCCCCAGGCCCTGGCCAACGCGCTCCGGGGCCGCCTCCTGGAAAACGAAGGCGCCACCAAGCTCAGCGGTCTCCAGATCGAGCCGCGCGAGATAGCCGCAATTGATCGGATCGTCATTGCGGCCTGCGGCACGTCCTACTATGCCGGCATGCTGGGGCGGTACTTCTTCGAGGACTTCGCCTATGTCCCGGTCGAGGTCCAGCAGGCCGCCGAATTCCGCTACCGCAATCCCATCATTCAGGCGAACACCTGCATGATCGCGATCAGCCAGTCGGGCGAAACAGCGGACACCCTGGCCGCGGTTCGAGAAGGAATCCGCAAGGGCGCCATGGTCCTGGGCGTCTGCAACGTCGTGGGCTCGACCATTGCCCGGGAAGCGGGGCGAGGCGTATATCTTCACGCCGGGCCGGAAGTCGGCGTGGCTTCGACCAAGGCATTTGCCTGCCAGGTGGCTGTCTTGGCCATGATGGCCGTCGCCTTCGGCCGGACTCGCCGCCTCACCGCCACGGACGGGCAGCGACTGGTCCGCGCCATCGCGCGACTGCCCGACTTGGCCGCCCAAACGCTCGCTCAGGAGGACGCCATCCGCGCCATCGCGCGGAAGCACGCCAAGGCGACCGACTTCTTCTATATCGGTCGCGGACACGCCTACCCGGCCGCGCTGGAAGGCGCTCTAAAGCTCAAGGAAATCGCCTACGTCCACGCCGAGGGATGCCACGCCGCCGAGCTGAAGCACGGCCCGATCGCGCTCCTGGATGCCGCAGTTCCCGTGATCGTGGCCGCGCCGGACAGCCCGGAGAAGGCGAAAACCATCGCCAACATGCAGGAATGCCGCGCCCGCAAAGCGCCCGTCGTAGCGATCGCCACCGCAGGCGACGCCGAGGTGAGCGACTGCGCCGACGACGTCATTACCATCCCGGCCTGCCCAGACTTCCTGGCTCCGGTGCCTATCGTGATCGCCGAGCAGCTTTTCGCCTACCACAGCGCCCGGCTGCGCGGCTGCGAAATTGACCAGCCCCGCAACCTCGCCAAGTCCGTCACGGTGGAATAACCCTTGGCGCAGTTGTCGGTGTTCAAGCGCCGGGTGAATCCATCACAGTGGGCGGCGCTTCTTCTTTTCTGTTCGCCGGTCCTTATGGTATAAGTCTAGCGCGAATCAATCGAGAGGCATGCGGTCATGTGGGACTATACCGGCAAGGTGCTCGATCATTTCCGCAATCCCCGCAACGTAGGCGAGGTGGAAAGCCCCGACGGCATCGGCGAGGTCGGCTCGCTCGCTTGCGGCGACGCGCTCAAACTCACGTTCAAGCTCGATAAAAACGGCCGCCTCGCGGACGTCAAGTTCAAGACCTTCGGCTGCGCCAGCGCTATCGCGTCCTCCTCCGCGCTGACCGAACTCGTCAAGGGCATGACCCTCGACGAAGCGGCTCAGGTCACCAACAAGGACATCGCCGACTACCTCGGCGGCCTGCCCGAGCAAAAGATGCATTGCTCGGTCATGGGCCGTGAAGCTCTCGAAGCCGCCATCGCGCGCTACCGCACCGGCAAGACCGGCAAGAAAATTCTCGAAGGCAAGGTCATTTGCGTTTGCTTCGGCGTCACCGGGGAGGAAATCCTTCGGGTCGCGCGCGACAACAACTTGACCACCGTCGAGCAGGTCACGAACTATACCAAGGCCGGCGGCGGCTGCGGCCACTGCAAACCGGATATCGAGGCCATCCTTGCCCGCGTCGAGCAGGAACGCCGGAAGGCGGCGGCGAGCCGGCCTGCCCCGCAAAAGATGACGGTCCTCCAAAAAATCAAACTGATCAAGGAAACCATAGACCGCGAGATTCGTCCACTGCTCCAAAAGGACGGCGGCGACCTCGAACTCATTGACGTCGCCGGCGATCGCGTGGTCGTCTCCTTCCGCGGCATGTGCGCCGGCTGTCAGGTCGCCCAGTTCACCATGAAGGACGTGGTCGAGGCCAAATTGCGCGAGTTCGTCTCGAGCGATCTCGTGGTCGAGGAGGAAAAGCAGTGAGAACCGTCTACCTCGACAACAACGCCACGACCCAGGTCGCCCCGGAAGTGACCGACGCCATGTTGCCCTTTTTCCGGGACCTCTGGGGCAATCCGTCCAGCATGCACTACTTCGGCGGCCAGGTTGCACGGCACGTCGAAGCGGCTCGAGAGCAGGTCGCCGCCCTGCTTGGCGCCGATCCATCCGAGATCGTCTTCACGAGTTGCGGCACCGAGAGCGACAACGCAGCCATTCGCGGCGCCGCCGAGGCGGCCGGCCGGAACGTCCGGATCATCACCAGCCGTGTCGAGCACCCGGCCGTGCTCGGCCCTTGCCGCCACCTCAAGGAGCAAGGCTGCGACGTCGTGGAAATCGGCGTGGACGCCGACGGCCAGCTCAACCTCGAGGAACTCCGCAAGGCGCTCGGGGCCGGACCCGCAGTCGTCAGCCTGATGTGGGCCAACAACGAGACGGGGGTCATCTTCCCCATGGAGACAATCGCCCGCATGGCCAAGGAAGCCGGCGGCATCCTACACACCGACGCGGTCCAGGCGGTCGGCAAGATTCCGATCGATCTGCGCGGGATATCCGTGGACATGCTGTCGCTGTCGGGCCACAAGCTGCACGCGCCGAAGGGAATCGGCGCGCTCTTCATCCGGCGCAAGACCAAGGTCCTCCCTTGGATGCTCGGCGGCCACCAGGAGCGCGGCCGCCGGGCCGGCACGGAGAACGTGCCCTACATCGTCGGACTCGGCCGGGCCTGCGAGCTGGCCGCCGCCAACATACAGGAGAAGATCACCCGCGTCGCCGCCCTGCGCGACAAGCTCGAAGCCGGCATTCTGGCCGCCTGCCCGGACACGCGGGTCAACGGCGACCGCAAGAACCGCCTCCCCAACACCACCAACGTCAGCTTCCAGTACATCGAGGGCGAGGCCATCCTCTATCACCTGAGCGATATCGGCGTGGCCGCTTCGTCCGGTTCCGCCTGCACATCCGGTTCGCTCGAGCCGTCGCGCGTGATCCGCGCCATGGGCGTCCCGTTCACCGCCGCGCACGGCTCGATCCGCTTCAGTCTGAGCCGGTACAACACCGAGGAAGAGATCGCCTTCGTGATCGAGCACATGCCGGCGATCGTCAACCGCCTGCGCGCGCTCTCGCCGTTCGTGAAGTAGGAAGAAGAGGAGTCCATGTATCGCATCGGGATTGACCTGGGCGGGACCAAGACCGAGGGCGTGGTCCTGGACGAAACGGGCCGGGAGCTGGCCCGCAAGCGGGCCCCCACCGATCAGGCCAAGGGCTACGACGGCATCCTGCGCGCCATTCAGGCGCTCCATGACGAACTGGACGCCCAGACCGGTCGGAAGCCGCATACCTTCGGGATCGGCACCCCTGGCGGAACCTCCCGGCGCACGGGCCTGCTGACGCTCTCCAACACGCAGTGCCTCAACAACAGGCCCATGAAAAGCGACCTCGAGCGACTGCTCGGCCGGCCGCTGGGCTTCGAGAACGACGCCAACTGCTTTGCCATGGCCGAGGCCATGCTGGGCGCCGGCAAAGGCAAAGAACTCGTTTTCGGAGTGATCATGGGCACCGGCTGCGGCGGGGGCATCGTGTTCAAGGGGCAGGTGTTGGATGGCCTCCATTTCCGCGGCGGGGAGTGGGGCCACATGTCCATAGACCCGAACGGCCCGCCCTGCTTCTGCGGGCGGCGCGGCTGTGTCGAGCGGTTCATCAGCGGCGGCGGCGTGCAGGAGCGCTACGCCGAACGCTTCGGCGTCCAGCGCTCCTTCCGGGACATCGAAAAGGACTATGAGCGGGGCGAGCCCAGGGCCCGGGAGATCGTCCAGGCCTTCTTCGTCAACTTCGGGCGCGCCATGGCCAACCTGATTACCATCCTCGATCCTGACATGATCGTGCTCGGCGGCGGCGTGTCCAAGTTCGAGGCCCTCTACATCGAAGGCGCCAAGGCAGTGGCCCGGAACATCCTGGGCGACGAACTGACGACCCCGATCGTCAAGCACGCGCTCGGCGATTCGGCCGGCGTGCTCGGCGCCGCGCTGATTGGGGTGTGAGGCTGGGACACGGAAGACGGCAAGATGAGCGGGTTCAAGCGCTTTGGGAATATTCCCGTGTAGAAAGATGGACGATTTGTGGGAAAGAAGCATTGACGCCTCTTCCGTTTTCCGTCTTCCGTTTTCAAACAGCGGCGGCAATTCATCTTGCCTTTGGCAACGCTCCCGCATAGATTCCGCTCAGCGATGAAACAAAAGACGCGCAGAATCCGGCCGGCCGAATTCAAAGACGCCGTCTCCATCTTCATGCTCGTGCGCAGCCATCCCCGCGAACTGCTCGGCCGCTCGATCAGCGATATCGTGCAGAACATTGACCGCTTCCTCGTGTGCGCGCCACGCGGCAAGGTGGTGGGCGTCGTGTCCTGGCAGATTCTGGCCGAAATCGGCGCGCCCAAGGACCCGACCATCGAGATCAAGTCCCTGGCCGTCGAGGCAAGCCGCCGGCGCAGCGGCATTGGACGCGCCCTGGTGGAAAGAGCCATCGAACACATTCGGCGGCTGCGACCCTCGAAGATCATCGTGCTGACATTCCACCCGAAGTTCTTCACGCGATTCGGGTTCCGCGAGGTTCCCAAGGAGAGCCTTATGTACAAGCTCT
>JASEHE010000041.1 GCA_030018915.1 Verrucomicrobiota bacterium | reverse complement strand
AAATACTGCCTCGTGAGCTGTCCACGACGCATCCTGACAATTGATCGCATCTCCTCCAAGACCTGCTCCTTCCGACGTCTCAGTGCCTCGAACATAGCCAGCCTCCTTTGTTGTGTATATTACTTATACAATACTATATGCAAAAAAGGGAGATACAAGCCTTTTCCGCAAAAATGCAACTTTCCTGTCTTGCACCCCGGCATTACAAGTTGCTGACTTTTCTCATTGTATGTGCGTGAGGTTCCTTTTACACTCTCGCGTCAATGAAGAACACGTCGCACGTCCTATCGCTCGGCTGCGCGGCGGCGATTGCCGCCGCCTGCTGGCTGCCGGCGTCTGTTGGGCGAGCCGAAGTCCCGATGATCCGCGCGGACCCTTACATCGGCGCCATTGCCGTGGACGCCGCCACCGGCAAAACGCTGTTCCAAGACAACGCCGATGTCCCCGGCTATCCGGCCAGTTGCATTAAGCTCATTAATCTCGTCATTATCCTCGATAGAATACAATCCGGGTCCCTCCGGCTGACCGACAAGGTCACGATCACGGCCGAGGTGGCGCGAATCGGCGGCTCGCAGGCCTATCTGAAGGAAGGCGAGGTCTTCTCGGTCGAGGACCTACTCTACGCCATGATCGTACAGTCCGGCAATGACGCGGCGGTTGCGCTGGCCGCGCGCGTCGCGGGCTCGCCGACTGCCTTTGTCCGGCTCATGAACCAGAAGGCCGTGGAACTGGGCATGCGGGACACGGTCTTCACGTCCGTTCATGGCCTTCCGCCCGATCGCGCAGCCACGCAGCCGCCCGACGTCTCCACGCCGCGCGACCTGGCCATCCTTGGGCGAGAGATCGTCAACAAGTATCCGGAAGCGACCCGGTACACCTCGACGATCCGGCGCCCTTTCCGGAAACAGCCCAGGCCGTTCATTCTGGATAATCACAACCGTCTGCTTGGCGTGGTGGACGGAGTGGACGGGCTCAAGACCGGGTGGATCCGGGCAGGCGGCTATTCCATAGTGGTCAGCGCAAAACGCAACGGCCGGCGCGTTATCGTGGTTGTGCTGGGGAGCCACAACCGGGACGTCCGAAACGCCAAGGCGTGTGAACTGGTGAACGCCGCATTCGCCGCCGCCCCGCCGCGGCCGGCCGGGCCCCGAATCGTAGCCGTGGCCACCAACGAGGCGTCCGAGAAAGCCCTGTTCGAGGAGCGCGCCGCGCGCCCTCACTGGGGCCTGGGCAAGAAAACGCTCGCGATCGGCGGCGCGATTCTGGCCGTGCTGGTCGTGATCCACATCGTTCGCTCCAGCCGCCGCAACCGGAACCTGGAGTGAGGCGGCGCTTCCCGCCTATCGGGTTTTGACCGTCGGCCATGCGCCGCCGGCCGGATCAATCCAGGATGGTTTCCTCGCCGCCGGCCGGCGCGGAGGCCGGCCAGCCCAGCCGCGTCTCCACAAGCCGCGCGAATTCCGCGGCCGCCTCGCGCTCGCCGTGAGTTACGAACACTTGCCGGGGCGCCTGCTTCAGGCCCGACACCCAGCGGAGAAGCTCGTCCCGATCCGCGTGCGCCGAGAAGCCGTGAATCTGAGCCACGCGCGCGCGCGTCGGGTACGTGATCCCATGAATCCGCACTTCCGGCGCGCCGTCTAGAATGATTCGGCCCAGCGTTCCCGTCGCCTGATAGCCCACGAAGAGAATAGCGCTTTCCGACCGCGCGATGTTCGCAGCCAGGTGATACTTGATTCGCCCGCCCGTGCACATGCCAGAGCCGGCAATGATGATCGCCGTGCCGCGGATATGGTTGATCGCCTTGGACTGTTCCACCGTCGTACTGAAGTGGAGGCCCGGAAAATCGCAGGGATGCCGCCCCGCCAGGATGAGTTTCCTCGCTTCCTCATCCATCAGCTCCAGGTGCTGCCGCATGATCTCGGTGACGCGCGCGGCCATGGGACTGTCCACAAACACCATGAGGTGGGGAATCCGGTTCTCCCATAGCAACCCGTTCAGGTAGTAGAGAATCTCCTGGGTTCGCTCGACGGCGAAACTCGGGATCACGAGGTTGCCGTTCGCCTCCCGGGTTTCGCGAATGATCCGGGCCAGCGCATCGGGAATGCTCTCGCAGGCCGGATGAACCCGGTTTCCATACGTGGATTCCATGACGACATAGTCGGCCGACTCCACGATCTCGGGATCGCGCAGGATCGGCGCGCCCACGCGCCCGAGGTCGCCGGAGAAAAGAACGGTCCGCGCGGCGCCGTTCGACGCAAGCGTCAACCGGATCATGCTCGAGCCGAGGATGTGCCCGGCATCGTAGAGCCGGCCCTCCACACCGTCGCCGACTTGGAAGGTCTGTCCGTACTGCACGGGGGAGAATTGCCGGAGGGCCGTTTCCGCCTCTTTCTCCGTGAAGAGGGGCTCCTCCGGATACGGCCCGCTCCGGCCTTCCCGCTCGTGCCGCTTCTTCTTGTGCGCCGCGTCCTCGACCTGCAGTTTGGCCGCATCCATGAGGACAAGGGCCGCGATTTCCGACGTGGCAGGCGTGCAGTAGACAGGGCCGGCGAATCCTTGGCGCGCTAGGCGCGGCAGCAGTCCGCAGTGGTCCACGTGGGCGTGCGTGAGCAGCACGGCATTCAGGCTCTTGGGTGGGATCGGGAACGGTTCCCAGTTCCGCGCCTGCAAGTCGCGTTCCTGGAACAGGCCGCAGTCCACAAGAAGCCGCGTGTTCCCGGATTCGAGGAAGTAGCGCGCCCCGGTGACGTTCCCGGCCGCGCCCTGGAAAACCAGCCTGGACGGCGCCTGTGTCATGCCGCGCCGATGCTCCTCTCAACCCGCTCGCCAGTCAAGCCTGATTCGCGTCTATCGCGTGATTCGCGCGGCTTTTCGGGTGAATTTTGCGCGCAGGGCGCGCAAAATTCAGGCGCGAAAATGAATCAGCGTATCCACTACCGAGCCGCCAGGTTTTCGATTGCACTCCCCTTGGGGGTGGAGCATACTCGGCGCGTTTTTTGAAAACGCCGTTGTCGTTGCGGAAAAGGAGGCTGAGGTTTGGCCGCATGTCCGAGCCTTCGATTCCCAATTCAACAAAGGCTCCACTGGACAATCTGGGACGCCGGCTCTTTGACAAGAAGAACCAATGCCCGAGCCGACCGGTTAAATTGAACCGAGAAATGAAAAAATGAAGGCGCTGTGGGCTGGAAAGCGCGGCCCCGAGAAATGATCTGAGTCCAACCGGAGACCGGAGATGAAGCGTGTGTGCTTGGTGACAGGCGGGACGCGGAGCGGCAAGAGCCGTTTCGCGCTCGAGCGCGCTCTGCGCTACTCGAAGCGAGCGTTCATCGCCACGGGCCTGGCCCTCGACGACGAAATGCGCGAGCGCATCGCGCGGCATCGCGCCGAGCGCGCCGACGCGTTCGTTACCTTTGAGGAACCGGCGGAACTGGCCCGAGCCATCCGCGCGATCCCGGCCGGAACCGAGGTGGTCGTCGTGGACTGCCTGACCCTGTGGCTGGGCAACCTCATGCGCCGGCAGGCGCAGGGCTTTCCAGATTGCCGCGAAGCGCGGGAATTTCTCGATGCGCTTCGGAATCCTCCCTGCGACCTCGTGCTTGTGACCAACGAAGTCGGCCAGGGCATTGTTCCGGACAATGCCCTGGCCCGGGCATTCCGCGACGCCGCGGGGCTACTGAACCAGAAGGCAGCCGAGCTCGCCCAGGAAGTCGTCTTGACCGTGAGCGGCATTCCCGTGACGTTGAAAGGAGAAAAACCATGACAACGATTCGCCTCGATTCGGTCGTGAAGTCCATCCGCGCCCCGGACACCCGAGCGCGGGCGGAAATCCAGAGACATCTCGACAATCTGACCAAGCCGCAGGGGAGTCTGGGGCGGCTGGAGGAACTGGCCATGCGGTTCTGCCTGGCCACGGGCGCCGTGAAACCGGTGCTGAAGAAGAAACGGATTTACTGTATGGCCGGCGATCACGGCGTGGCGGACGACGGCGTCTCGGCCTACCCGAAGGCGGTGACGCCGCAGATGGTGAGAAACATGCTTGGGGGCGGCGCTGCGATCAACGTGCTGGCGCGTCACGTTGGCGCCGAATTGGTCGTCGTGGACATGGGCGTGGACGATCCGCTGCGCGGGGCGCCGGGCCTCTGCCGGCGCAAGGTGCGCCGCGGCACAGCCAACATGGCTTTGGGTCCCGCCATGAGCGTCGCGGACGCGACCCGGGCCATCGAGGCGGGCGTCCGGCTCGCCCGCGCGGCCAAACGGCAGGGTGTTCACCTCCTAGGCAGCGGCGACATGGGCATTGCCAACACCACGCCGTCCACGGCCCTGTTTTCGGCCTATCTGAATATCCCTCCCGCCGACATCGCGGGGCGTGGAACCGGCCTGAACGACCAGGGGATCAGGGACAAGGTCAGGGTGATCGAACAGGCCCTGGCGGCCAACCGGCGCGCGCTGACCGATCCGCTGGGCACGCTGGCGGCGCTCGGCGGATTCGAAATCGCCGGCATCTGCGGGTTGATCCTCGGCGCGGCTTCCGTTCGCCTGCCGGTGGTTGTGGACGGGTTCATCTCGACGGCGGGCGCCCTGGCGGCGCTCCGGCTGAACAAGGCCGCACGGGAGCACATTTTCTTCAGCCACCTTTCCGACGAACGCGGTCACGAGGTTATTCTGAAGAAACTAGGCATCCGGCCGATCCTGGCCCTGAACATGCGGCTGGGCGAGGGGACCGGCGCGGCTTTGGCCATGTCGCTGATCGAGGCGTCGGTCCGTATCTACAACGAGATGGCCACGTTCCATTCCGCGGGCGTGAGCGAGAAATCCTAGAGTTTTGGCGCTCGGGTTCAGTTGATATGTTCTCGTAATCGTCCTCGTCCCTCGTCCTTGTGCTCGAATGGAAACGGACGGATCGAGGACGAGAACGAGGACGACCGTGGCCGGTGCGCCAAGCCGGCATTGAGGAAACCATGCTGCGAGGATTGATCACCGCGTTTCGGACGTTGAGCATCCTGCCGGTTCCAGGCAAGGATGCCGAGCGGCTGGCTGCTTCGTTGCCGTGGTTCCCGCTCGTGGGGCTGGCGTTGGGCGCGGCGGTCTTCGGCGTGGCCCGGCTCTTCACGCGGGACCCGCGATACTTCTGGTCCGAGGCTGCGGCCGTAGTGTTGCTGGCGGTGTCGGCGCTCCTGACTCGCGGACTTCACCTGGACGGCCTGGCCGACTGGGCGGACGGGTTCTGGGGCGCGCGGGACCCGGAGCAGGTGCTCCGGATCATGAAGGACCCACACAAGGGGAGCTTCGGGGTAATCGCCCTAGTGTGCATCCTGTTGGCCAAGTGGGTGTGTCTGGCGCGAATCGTTTCGGCCGGATGGGAGGCATGGATCGTCACCGCATGGGTGACCTCGCGCGCCATGCAGGCGGTTCTGGCGAGCACTCTGCCGTATGCGCGGGCGGGCCAGGGCACGGCCGCGCCGTTCGTGCGCGGGGCCAGGCCGACGCACGGTCTGCTGGCTCTGCTGCTTGGCATGGCGCTGTTGTTCGGGTGGCACTGGCTCTGGCCGCGCGAGAGCATGAGCTGGCTGTGGCTGCCCGCCGTGGCCGTTGGGTGGCTCGTCACGCGCGCCTTCGGGCTGTGGTGCCGTCATCGGATCGGAGGGATCACCGGCGACCTGATCGGCGCCTGCAGCGAGCTGGTCGAAACTGCGGTGCTGGCAGTCGGCGCGTTTGTGGCGCGGCCGTAAGCAGTCTTCAAATCGAGGCATGAGCCTCTCTCCTTGCGGCCTTCCCGCTTGTGGTATCCGATCGCGGCATCAGCTGTATGTTGTGGGTCCGGCGGATCGGGCCACAATATATTGTGTAATTCTTATTGATAGCGTTTTTCGCTAAGTATAGGATTCTTCCCCAGGTGCGGGAGGCGAGCGGATATTGGGAAACTCTAATGGCGGATTCAATCCACGACACGGCGAAATTATCTGAGGGCGGTTTCGACGGATTCCGGAAACGGACTGGCGTCATTGTTCCGTTCCGCAATGAGAAGATCGAGAAGGCGGTTCTGCGCGCGGCTGAGGAGGTGGCCCGAAATCTGGATGGGCAGTTGAACAAGAATATGCCGGCCCTGATCGCCAAGGGCGTGGCGGATCAGTTGAACCGCGCTAGCAGCGAGTACTACGTCTACCCGGACGGCGACGGCAAGCGCATTCCCAACATCGAGGATGTCCAGGACCTCGTGGAAATCCTGCTGGCCGAGGCGGGCGAGACCATGATCCTTGCGGCGTACAAACGTTACCGCAAGAAGCGGGAGCTGGCGCGCCGCCGCGTTCGCGTCCGCGACGGGCAGGGCGGTCCGGACGTTGACGTGACCGACGCCAGCCTGCTACTCGTCGAGTCGAACACGAGCAACATCACGCTGCCCTGGAACCACCGCCGGATTGTCAAGCAGCTCATGGAAAAAACGAATCTTTCAGCCGAGTTGGCGATCGGCGTGGCAAAGGCGGTGGAGAACTGGATCATCTCGAGCAACATCAAGACTGTGAACACCACGCTCATTCGCGAGCTCGTGAACAACGAACTCGCCGAGCGCGGCCACCGCGACCAGCTCCGAGACCTTTCCCTGTACCGCATACCGCGCGACCTGCTGGAAAAGCTGATAACGACCAAGTCGGTCGAGAACAGCAACATCGTCAACAACAATCCGGAGGCCGTGAATCTGGGCATAGCGGAACTCGTGCTCAAGCAGTGGGCGCTGGACACGATCTTCAGCACGGAGGTCAAGCGGGCGCACGACACTGGCGCCATTCATCTGCACGACCTGGGCTATCCGCACCGGGTGTACTGTTCGTCGCACTCGATCGAGTACGTGAAGAAGTTCGGATTGAAGGGGTTGGTGAACCTCAACACGGAGTCGAAGCCGGCTCGTTCGGCGTCGGTGCTCACGGGGCACCTCAACACGTTCCTCGCCTCGATGCAGGCCAACTACGCGGGCGCTTTGGGCATCGCCTACATCAACGTCTTCTACGCGCCCTATCTCGAGGAAATATCCTGGAGCGAATACAAGCAGCGGGCCCAGGAACTCATCTTCAACGGCGCGCAAAACGCGTTCTCGCGCGGCGGGCAGACGTTGTTTCTGGATTTCAACATCCACAGCGGGGTGCCCCGCTACCTGCGGGGCGTTCCGGCGATTGGCCCAGGCGGCCACTATATGCTCCGGCTGAAAGACGGCGCCAAGGTCCCGCTGGAAGAGGCGCAGCGCCAGGACGTTGACGGCGGCGGGTACCCGCTCATGGACCTCTACCGCGCGGACGCTTCCGGCCGGCGCCTCGTTTTGCGCGAGATTCGCGGCGACGACGGCAAGGTCGGCTTCGATCCCGCCGTGCAGGCCCGGCTCCTGGAAGCCGGGGAAGCCATTGTCACCTACGGCGACTACATCCGGGAAGCGCAGCAATTCTGCCGCGCTTTACTCGAGGTTTGGGGAGAAGGCGATCGCAACGGCCGCGTCTTCGAGTTCCCGAAGTGCGATTTCCACGTCAGCGAGGAAACCTTCGAGGATAAGGACCAGTACGCTTTGTTCCTGGATGCCTGCCGGCTGGCTGGCCGCAACGGCTCCACCTACTTCGTCTTCGACCGGGACGAAATCACTCTCTCGGCTTGCTGCCGGCTGCGGACGACGATCCAGGACGACCGGATGCTGCGGCATCCGGAGAGCATGCGGTTCTGCGGCTTCCAGAACGTGACGGTCAACATTCCGCAGGCGGCTTACCGGGCATCCCGCCGCAGCGGAAAGATTCTGGACAATTTCTTCGACGAGCTGGCCCGCACCATGAACCTGGCCGCCGAGGCCCACCTCCAGAAGAAACGGGAGGTGACCGAGATGATGAAAGCGCCGGGCCGGCCGCTATGGCAGATCGGCAAGCCGTCGGCGGACGGCAGGGCATACGTCAACCTGGACGGGTGCACGTACATCATCGGCCTCATCGGGCTGAACGACGCCGTGAACTTTCTCATCGGTCAGGAGCTTCACGCGAGCCGTGAGGCCGCGAAGCTCGGGCTGAAGATCGTGGCGCACATGTACACGAAGGCCAAGAAGCTCTGCCGCAAACACAACCTCAATTTCTCGCTCGAGGAATCGCCGGCCGAAAGCGCGGCCCGCCGGCTGGCCAAGACCGATCTCGTGTACTTCCACCGCGAGGCTCGGGACGTGGTCAAGGGCGACAACGAGGACGTCGCCTACTACACGAATTCGATCCACCTGGCTGCCGACGCCGACGTGTCGCTCGTGGAGCGCATCCGGCAGCAGGCCAGGTTTCATCCCATGATCGAGTCGGGCGCGATTATCCACGCCTTTGTGGGGGAGGAGCGGCCCTCGCCGGAATCCATCGCGCGGCTGATGCGGGACGTGATGTATCGCACGCAGGCGGCGCAGGTGTGCGTCTCGCCGGAGTTCACCTACTGTGACAACTGCAACCACACCATGCGCGGGTTGACGGATAAATGCGCGCGCTGCGGGTCCACGCAAGTGGTGGGCGAGACGCGAGTGGTCGGCTACTTCAGCAAGATTCAGAACTGGAACAAGTCCAAACGATACGGGGAACTGGCGGCGCGACACCGCGGCCGCTACTCCGTGGAGACCGCAGACGATTCGCGGGAACCCGTTCCGACAACGGCGCCGTAGAGGACGGAGATAAGGAGGCGTTGAGAGATGGTCAAGCCATTCAAGGTCATGGTGTTCGGCAAGACGGGTTGCGACAAGTGCGGCGTGCTCAATCAACGGGTTGACAAGCTGTTGGTCAAGGAAGAATGGAAGGATTTCGAGAAGCTGTATTGCGACGTGGAGAGCGAAGAAGGGATCGTTCGGCTCTGCGAGGCCGAGTGCGTCAATCCCCAGCGTCTTCCGGCTCTGCTGGTGACCCGGCAGAATGCCGAAACCGGCGAGCACGACCCGGTCGCGCGCCGCGAACCCGGCAAGGCGGACCCCGTGTGCGGAAAGGCGCGCCTCTACCAGTATCTTGGCCTGCAGACCGACTATCGCGATGGCGGCGGGGTCCTGACGCCCCAGATGATCTCCGCCGTCCTGAGCGAAACGCGCGCCTGAGTCTCTTGAGACCTGAATCTTGCGCGCAGGGCGCACAAAATTCAGGTGAGAAGAAGTTGGCCATGAATGGCGCAAAACGCGCTTCCTCCGAGTTTCTTGAGCTTTCTTGCGGCCAACCACGGCCCTCAGCGGGAACTTCTCCTGTCTACGCGTTTCTGCGGAAGCCATCTCTGGTGGACTTCGCCGGCCACCTGGCCGGCGTGTTTTTCCTCAGCGGCTGCAATTTCCGCTGCGGATTCTGCCACAACCCCGACCTGATGCGCCGCAAACAGAATGGCATTCCCTGGGACAGGTTGGAATCCGCGTGCCTCCGCTTCGCCGACGAGTGGGTGGACGGGGCCGTCATCACGGGCGGCGAGCCCACACTGGAGGAGTCGCTGCCCGATCTCATCGGTTTCTTCAAGCGGTTCGGCTGGGCCGTGAAGCTCGACACGAACGGCTCGCGGCCCGATCGGCTGAAGCAATGCCTCCCGCTGTTCGACTACGTGGCCATGGACATCAAGGCCGGCCCGTCGAAATATCCGGAGCTCTGTGGATTCGGCGATGTGGCGGCCATCCGCGAATCGGCGAATCTCATCAAAGCGGGCGCTCGGGACTACGAGTTCCGGACCACGGTGATTGCCTCGTTCCACTCTGACGAGCAGATGCTGGAAATCGGCGAGCTGATCCGCGGCGCGCGGCGCTACGTCCTGCAGCCGTTCGTGCCCAAGGAGCGCGTTGCCGAGCCGGAGTTCCGGTCGCTGCTTCGCGCGCCCGAAGCCCGGCTGTTCGCGATCCGCGACCTGCTCGCCGGCTGCGCCAGTGAAGTGATCGCGCGCGGGGACGCGTGAACCCGAAACGGTTGCAAGCACGTGTGACCGCCACACGGAACATTGCGCCGGCTGCGGGAAATCGCTTTTCAGGCGAGAAAATGTCCCTCGTCGCCATCGGCCATGGCAACGTCCTCTTGCAAAGCGACATCGAGCAGGCTCGCGCACTTCTCGCCGCACACCGTAATGATGAGGTCCTTGCCTTCGCGCTTGGCCTGTGAATCCGCGGTGGCGACCCTGGCGGGGACCTGGCGCATGGCGCTGCCCACGTTCAACACGACGAACGATCCCTCCAGACGCGAAGTGTCCACGCCTTCGCTGGCCTGAACGCCCCGGGACAGGGCAGAGCGGCTGTCTGAAATTTCCTTCCGACACCAGGCGCAGATTCGGTCCAAGCGCGCCGGCGCCATCGCTTCGTTGTCCGCGTCAACCCAGCCCGCGTCGTCATCTTCTTCGCGCATGCGCAGGAGAATGTTGGCTTTCTCCACGCTGAAGGCGGTCGGATCGAATCCGAGAGGCATCCAGTCCTTGATGAACGGATGTTGTGGGCCCTTGGGGTCCGCCAGTATGCGGAGTTTGTCATAGTACCCATCCATAGATCCGCTGTTCTCAGGAGGGCAGGCGTTTTCGCCGCCGACGCACCGCGGATATTCCTGGGCAGGATCACGCTGGACAATGGCTTCGAGTTCGACGAAATGATCCCACCCGTCGCCGAAGTCATAGGCATACTCGATGCAGGTTTGCCTGCCCCGGAACGCCTCGGCCAGACTGATGTCCTCCTCCTCCTGCACGTCCGCCTCGAATTCGCGGTCCGGCGCGCCATAGTGAACATCCCCCACGAGGAACTCGTGCATGTGGCTGTCGGTCCAAGGCATGACCGCCTGGATGATGCTGTGCAGATCGCCCAATGTGTAGGCAGCCGGAGCAAGCACCCGTCTCCAGATGGGCGGATCGCTGTCCTTGAGAACCACGCGGATTTGGCAAATTCTGTCAATATCGGGACTTTTGGGGGCAATCATGGCGAAAACCTCTCAGAATCGCGTCTGCTGGTCAAGCGAAGGATAGCTCCGCATAATCTGCTTGAATTCAGGCGGCCGAACGGCCTAGACTGCGCCCCACTGAATGCCGGTCGAAGCGCTCAGCCATCAGTGGGGCGGTAGCTCAGTTGGTAGAGCATCACGTTCGCAACGTGGGGGTCGGGAGTTCGAATCTCCTCCGCTCCACCAGCCCGACGCGCTTCGCGGTCGGGCTGGCCCGCTGTAGCCGTTCGAGCCTTGGCGAGAACGCGAAGGCGGGCGGAACTATTCCACGCTCCGGGACTACGGCGGTCAGAGCACAGGGCGAAGGCTGCTCCTACTTCATTAACTTCAATCTCTGTTTTGCCTCTCTCGCCCCCATTCCTCTCAGCGCCAGGATTCCCGCTCTCGCCGCGTCTTTCACTTTCAATGCGCCGGTCTTCTTCTCCCACAGAAAGACCGACATCGTGGATACGCCCACCAGTTTCGCGAAGTCGCCCTGGCTCAATCGCAGCTTTCTCCTGAGCGCCCTGACCCCCTTGGAAGTGACCCGCGCTCTACCGACCGCTTGAGAGGCGGGTTGATGTCTGCGTTTCTCCGAAGCCAACAGAAGTTCATTGTCCCGATTCAATTGCGCTATCTGCCGTCTCAACGCGACGGCAATTTTCTTCAGGCGCGCGATATCCTTCTTGAGTCCGGCAACCTGAACTTTCGCTTCCTTCTTGGCGAGTCTACGGATTTCTTCTTTGAGCGCCTGTCCGATGTTTGGCATGGTAAATTCCTTTGTCTTGTGTGGAAAGGAAGGGAGGGTATACGGAACGGGGGGCGAAGGCAAGAGAAACAAACGGCCTTTTTCCACGCGTCCTTTACGTCTTGTCCGTGCCGCCGCCTTTCTTGAGCGCCACCGGGTTCACGCCCGCTGCGGCCATCTCGACGATCTTCTCGATGATGCGGGTCGTGGACTTGCCCACGGTCAGCGGCGCCAGGACCACTCTGCCGCCATACGCCTCCACGATCTCGCGGCCGGCGACGTAGTGACGCCAATCCTCGCCTTTCACCAGGACATCCGGGAGGATTTCGGCCAGAAGCTTCTTGGGATCATCCTCCTGGAAGATCACCACGTAGTCCACGGCTTCGAGCCCGGCGAGCATGCGGGCGCGCTCGGCCTGCGGCACGATCGGCCGGTTCGACCCCTTGTTGCGCCGCACGGAAGCGTCCGAGTTGAGACCCAGGACCAGCACGTCACCCTGCTCCCTCGCGAACTGGAGATAGTCCAGATGGCCTGTATGCAGGATATCGAAGCAGCCGTTGGTGAAAACCACCGTCTTGCCCAGCTTGCGCAAGCGCTTCCGCTCGGCCGCCATGACTTTCCGGCTTAGGACTTTAGATTCCACGGTTCTCATATCCGTTAGCGCCTTAATCTGCCGCCCCTGTGATAAAAAACAAGAAGATTCTGTATTCGCGATAGCGGTTTGCGGCTTCGACGAGGGCGGCGTGAGGATAAGGCAGTGAAGGTCGCAAGGCGAAGATATCGGGTAACGCGGGCCGAGAGTTGTTTATCGCTTCGCCCGGCGCCCCAAGCCGTGGAGGAGAGCTTTGGGCGTAGGGCGGCATTGGTCGAATCCGGTAAGCACACCCTTGACCGCTTTCCCGAACCGCGCCACAAGCTTCTTCGAACGCGCCGACAGGCCGGTTGGCTCGTTGACGAATCAGGCCGCATCGCCTATCTTGCCGATTTAACGGAGGCCAATATGGCAAGGGGAAATGCCGGGCTCGATCTGTTCGTGAAGGAAGCGGGGCACATCCTGGCGCTCGAACCGGACTGCCGGGTGAACCGACTCGGCGGCTATGGGCCGGCTGGCGAAGTGATCTACAACGCCCACCCCTCAGGCTGTCCCTCCGTGCTCGTGGACAGCCGGAAGGATGCTACTGCTACGTTCATGTCGAACGGGTCGGTCTCGTTCGTCGTCAAGCTGCCGGACGGCATGGAAATCCGCGTGCTTGACGGTCATTTCGACCCGATCGAGAAGCGGGAGATGGGCGCGCCGTCGAACAACGTGTGGCTGGCGCTGGGCGCCGGAAATCGGCGGCGAATCGTGTCGCTCATGAATCCGAACAACCACGCAAACTGCCCGGCGCGACGCATCCGGCTCGTCAAGCTGGGCGACCCGGCGCGCGCCATGTGGTATGCCGCTTGGTTCGATCCACAGCCGGGAGTCTCCCTGGCGTCGGCCATTCGGCTCTCGCTCCGATACACGTCAAAAGGACCGGCTCTGCTCCGCGAGATTGTCGTGAAGAATCTGGGCAAAAAGCCGGCGCGCGCCGAGCTCTGGACCTACTACAACCTGCACGGCACCCAGAAGTTCGTCTACAACAAGGAACTCTGGTACGACGCGGGCTATCCGGTCACGCCGGCCGACATTGTGATGACCGCCCGCGTGCCGTACAGCGAAATCATCCAGATCAAGCGGCTGTCCACCACGGCCGAGAACGCCTGGGCCGTGGAGGCCACGTGCGACTATTCCGCCTTCGTGGGCGACACGGCCCAATACGCGTTGATCCCGCGCGCCGTGGGCGAGGGCCGCCTGCTCAAGACCGGCGCCGGCCGGAAGATCAACCGGTTCGCCACGGCGGCCGTCGGCGCCACCCGTTTTCAACTGAGAATCCCGGCCGGCGGCCACGCCGCGCTTCGGCAGGCCTTGTTGTTCGTCACGGACGCCGAGGCCTGCGAGCGTTTCAAGAAGCTCGCCAGCTACACGGAACCGAGTTACAAGGCCATGACGAAGTCCTTCGAGCGGGCGACCAGATCCCTCCTGGCCGGCGCCGACGTGACCGACGAGCTGGTCCTGGCAGCGAAGGCCGAGGCCTCCGCCTGGCCGCGCTTCGAGGTGCGGCTCCCGACCGAGCGGGCCGTTGCCGAGTACGCCAACTCCGTCTGGACCGGCGTCAAGGACCTCTACGAGAACTGCCGCGCGCACGGCGCCAGGCTGGCCGACGGCATCGAGCTCGGCACACGCGACTGCGGCCAGGACATGTGGCCGAAGATCAAGGAAGACCCGGGCCGCGTTCGGGCCGACCTGATCCACGCCATGAGCTTCATGTGCGTAACGCATGAGGGCCCATTCCCGAAGGACCGGCCGCTCACGCTGCGCGAGAAGCTGCACGGCATGTTCCCGCGCCAGTTCCCCAGCCACTGGAACAACCGCGCCGCCGAGGTCAAAAACGACAACCGACCCTATGCCGACAGCCCGCTCTGGCTCATCAACTCGCTCGCCATGTACATCCGCGAAACCGGCGATATCTCCCCGCTGTTCGAGACGGTCAAGACCGTCAATCTGATCTCTCCCGACACGCCGGAGACCTCGGCCATCGTGGGATGCGACAAGACGTTCAGAATCGCCGAGGTCGTCGCGGAGGCGCTGGCCTGCTTCGAGCGGCACGCCGACGACTCGCCCTACGGCATCGCCCAGATTCTCTACGGCGACTGGTGCGATCCAATTGACATGTTCGGAACCTCCGAGGTCGGCAACAGCAAGACCCGCGGCTGCGGCCGTGGCGTCCAGGTCCGCCTCTCGGCGCACCTGTTCCTGACGCTGGTGGAAACGAGCGACCTCCTCGAAACACCCCAGGTCGCCCGCGCGCTCGCGGAGAACGGAGTCGCCGTGGACGTGGCCCGGCTCCAGGCGTTCGCCAACCGGCTACGCCGGAACATCGTGAAAGTCGCCTGGGAGGATGGGCCGGGCAACTTCCCGGCCGGCTTCCTCAACTGCATCCACGAACTCAAAGCGGACGGGTCCAAGCCGGACTACGCCAGGGGCGAAATCGGCTACACGCTCGGATCGCTGCTCGGCAAAGATTTCGACGGCATCAAGCGCCGGGAACTCGGCGGCCAGGCGTTCGCCTTGGAAATGCTGATCACGAAACGGCCCTGGCTGGAAGAAGTTCCGAACGCCAACGCCATGATCGCACGGCTGCTGCGGACCGTGGACCGGCTGTTCTACGACCCGAAGCTCGGCCTCGTGACGTTCACGCGGCCGATCGCGAATAATGCTCGCGCCATCGCGCTCGCCGGCCGCATGGGCGTGGTGCCGACAGGCACGGCCGAGAACGGCGAGTATCACCACCTCCAGGTCATGATGCATCGGTTCCGGCTCTCCGTGCCGGGCCAGGCCGACACGGTCTGGCGCCAGTTCAAGCCCATGATGTCGGCGCTGCGCGACGAGTCGCTCTGCGGCCCGTTCGAGACGCCGTGCGCGTCGTACATTTCAGATAAGGACGATCCGCACTTCGGAAAAGGCATGTACTTCGGCCTCTCCGGTTCGGTGGACTGGATTGTCGAGGTGTTCCACAAGATCGCCGGACTCGAGTTCGCGCTACATGACAATACCCGCCCGGCAATCACGGTGAATCCCAACCTGCCTGCGGCGTTCGATCACCAGATGAGCTTTCGCCGCGTGGTTCACGCGGCAACGGGCCAGGGAACCTACCGGCAAATCCCGCTGAGCCTGACGATCGCCCGGGACGGCAAGGGCAAGGTCCTGAAGGAAACGCGGATATTCGTCAACGGCGAGCGCAAGGACAAGGCCGAGGTCATGGACCTGGACGAGATGGACCGGATCGAGATCGAGATCACGCGCGTGTTCGAGCTGTAAGCGAATGCGCCGGCATATCTCACGGGGCTCCAGTCTAGAGCGGATTAAATAAAACTATAGTCGCACGAGGCGAACCAATTTCTGGCGTCGGAGGCTGTAACCTGAGACAGGGCACGGGCGATCGCCGCCCCCAGCGCCTCTTCGGTGCGGGGTCAGTGATAGGGGTCAGATAGGGGTCAGATAGGGGTCAGCAATAGGGTTAGGGTCAGACCGAAAATAGAAAACATGGTTTGACGCGACAGGTAGGGTGTGGGAACATAGACGCAGGACATGGCCACGGTGCGGCCATGGCGGATACGTTGTGCTGGGGCTAAGTACCACGTCACCGCGCGGGGGAATGCGCGGCAGGCGATCTTTGCGTATTCCGGTCAAAGCGGACACCGATTCCGGGATCAGACCGGACAGTTGTCG
>JASEHE010000040.1 GCA_030018915.1 Verrucomicrobiota bacterium | reverse complement strand
TACAACAACCCATTCCAACGGCGGGAAATCCCGGAGGCCCAGGAGGAGACGCCAGGAGCCGGAATCCGGGTCAACGGGGATGACGACAACGTCAACAGCACCCCCGACCGGAACGACACGGCGGTCAACAACGAGAACGACTTGATCGAAGTGGTTCTCGACGCCGCGCCGCCCGCCCCATCTTCCGGGTTCAAGTACGTGCTGAAACGCAGTGCCAGCAACATCAAGGTGTGGAACAGCCAAACCAAGGGCACGGCCTGGCTTGACGCCAACGACGAGACGAATCTTACCTTCAGCACCACGCCAATGACGGTATGGGTGGAGAACCCCAACGGCGGCGATGCCGACCTTGAGCTTGTCGCTAGGTCAGGTAGTACGGATGTTTGCTCGGACAAGATCCACTTCTGCGATTTCACCACAGTCGTGATTGCACTTGGAGGTTTGAACCAAGTTCCTGCTGATCCCGCGGATGCAAACAACGGCATCTTCCAACTAGCAATCGATCTTTACGAGGACGGATATGATGCTCACATGTACAATGAGAATGCTGTCACTCTTGATGGCCAGGGAGTGCCCTGCGAAGAAGTTGTTAGCGCCATCCGGAATCGGGGCGTTACTAGGGTTGTGATTTACGGCTACAGCCGTGGTGGCGGTGCGACCTTTGATATGGCCGACGAGTTGAATGACAACAGCGCAGCAATCGGACACTTCACGCTTTCGCTCACGGCGTACATCGATGCAGTAACTTCGCTTTCCGCTGCACAGGAAAACCGAAGACCTACTGATTCTGCGTTACACATCAACTACTTCCAAGAAGGTGTATTGTGGCCGTTGAACGATCCTTTTTATGATAACGGTTTGGATGGCGGGCCAATTGACAATCCTGCACCGGGGGATCCTCCCGAAGTCAATGTCGACGCGGCAGGACAGACAATTACCCATTACGTTATTGACGAACACCCTCCGGCGCTCAACGCCATCAGGAATGGTGTTCTCGCATTACCAAGGTAGGTTAGCAGGAGATTGACACATGCTCTATCGAATCAGGCTGCTGGTTGCGTTCTTTGTAGTTCTTTCAGGTGGCGCATGGGCTGAACAGCAAGCCAGGGGTATCCCCATCCAACCGAACCAGGAGGTTCAATCGTTTCTACATGCCTTGAGTTCGACGAACGCGCAGGAACGACAGAATATCTTCCACGCCGGGACACAGGAAGAGTTCAGCCAGAAGTTGGCCGAGCTACGAGACAAAGCAGGCGGCACACAGAAGTTCGTTCTGCAATTGCTGTATTTCAGCGAGCATGCCCGTAGTACGAGGCAAGGCATGTTGCCCTTGGTTCTAGTCGAGCAGATGAACATATCTGCAAGCGATCGAGTTGCCGCCATTGTTCCGCTGTTAGAGACCGATGATCAGTCAGTTCTGAAAATTGCCTATGAATGGTTGGAAGTTATTGACTTTGATGGCAATGCCCAACAGTTCAAATTCAACCGGTATAGGGATGCCATTCGAGACTCTGGTACGAATGTCCCTCAGGGGCTCGTCAAGTACATGTACACGAAATCACCGGATGCTGCTTTGTCGAGCCTAGCGACCGTGTATCTCGACAGGGACGAGGCCAAATCTCTTATCGATCAGGTCAGGGGCGAAGACGATGCCCGCGCCGTTGACCGTCTTTCTCAGCGCCGGGAATGGTGGGCACATCTGTACGTTGTGGCGATGATGGAGAAAAACCCGTCTTTGCGGACGCCCGAACTGTTGAGGAAGTTGGAGCAGGATCCCGATCCGCTGGTACGTGAAAAGATGTCCAAACTGAGGGACAAACTCCAACCCAGGTGATTCCCGCATGGACGTTGACCAAGCCATCGAGATCGTGACGAAACTTGCCGACGGGGTTGACCCGACTACCGGCGAACGTCTGCCGCCTTCATCCGTTTACCAGCAAGCCGACACGGCGCGGGCGTTGCATCTTGCGCTTGAAGGACTCGACCGGTTGGGAGCGGCGGGGTTACCCCTGAGTATAGGAGTTAGCGAGTGAACGGATTCCGGTGCGATCGCGTTAGCTGCATCGTCCGAAGCAACGGCGCGGGTGAGGCTCTCCGGGGTTTCGCCTGCGCCTACAACACGATGGGACTCATCAGTTCGGTCTCGCGCGAGGACGGTGGCTCTGAGCGATCCACTCGATTTCGACACGCTGGACACGCTGCGCCACCTCCTCAAGCGGGACGCGCGAATTAGGGCCGGAAACAGGATCGGAACAATCAAACAGGAGTGACGGTTATGTCAGAGGAAAAACAGGCGGCAACCGAAGCGAAAGTGGATTTGCAAGGCAAGATGGCGGAGTTCGTCAACTGGATCGAAGGCGTCAGTGTGCTCGAACTGTCGCAACTGGTGAAGGCGCTGGAGCAGCGGCTGGGTGTGACAGCGGCGGCGCCCATGGCCATGGCGGCGCCTGGGACGGCGGCCGGCGGAGCAGCGGCGGCGGCCGCCAGCGAGCAGACGGAATTCACCGTCATCCTCGTGGCCGTCGGACCGAACAAGATCAACGTGATCAAGGAAGTGCGGGCCATTACCGCGCTCGGCCTGAAGGACGCCAAGGACCTGGTGGAAGGCGCGCCCAAGCCCGTGAAGGAAGGGGTGTCCAAGAAGGACGCCGAGGCCATGAAGGCCAAGCTGGCGGCGGCCGGGGCGACCGTGGAAATCAAGTAGGCGGCCTCCAGCCCGGATATTTCACGCGCCCGAGAGGGTGTGGAAATATCCGCTTCAGTGCCAACCAGTTCGAGAGAACTGGCGACACTGAAGACGTGACGCAGTGTCGAGAGACGCCGCGAACGTGGCTGTGGCGTGGCCGGCGATTTTCGGGGACCGTTCGGATGTCGAGCGAAGCTGCGAAATCTGCAACGAGAAGAGGCATCGCATGGCTGAACGAATAAACTTCGGCAAGCTTGAGACCGTCATTGAGCCCCCGGATTTCATCGAAATCCAGACGAAATCGTATCTGGAGTTCCTCCAGAAGGATATCGCGCCGAACCGGAGGAACAGCCAGGGACTTCAAGCGGTTTTCCGCGAGGTTTTTCCGATCGAGAGCTACGACGGTCGCTACGCGCTGGATTTCGTGAAATACGAACTGGCCAAGCCTCAGATGAGCGCGCTGGAAGCCCTGGAGGAAGGCCAGACCTACGCGGCGGCGCTGCACGTGACCTTCCGGCTGAAAGACGGGGACGAGGTCCGCGAAGAAAGCGTCTATATGGGCGAGATGCCGCTCATGACCGAGAGCGGCGCTTTTGTCGTCAACGGCGCGGAGCGAGTGGTCGTCAGCCAGCTCCACCGCTCGCCGGGCATTTGTTCCGAGCAGACTCCGCACTCGAGCGCCGTGGCGCTCTATTCGATGCGAATCATTCCGAACCGGGGGTCGTGGATCGAAATCCAGTTCGACGCGTCCGATCTCATTTGGATTTACATGGACCGTAAACGGCGAAGACGGAAGTTTCTGGTTTCGACGTTTCTCAGGGCGCTGGGTTACGGCACGGACGACGAATTGCTGGGGCTCTTTTACGGCTTACGTCGGCTGAAAGTGGAGGGCAAGGCGTCGCCCGACGATATCGAGGGGCTGGTTTTCAAGGAAGACATGCCGGATTTGGATTCGAAGAGCGTGTTGGCCAAGAAGTACGAAGCGGTCACGGCGGCCGCGATCGAGACGATCCACGACGCGGGCATCAAGACCGTCGAGGCGGTGGATGTTTCCTGGGACGGCGGGCTTTTCCTGAACAGCGTCCGGGCCGGCCAGACGCAGAGCGCGGATGACGCGCTGAAGGACATCTATCACAAGCTTCGGCCGGGCGATCCGGCGACGCCGTCCAATGCGCGCCAACTCCTGAAGCGGCTGTTTTTCGATCCGCGGCGGTACGACCTGGGCAGGGTGGGGCGCTACAAGATCAACCAGAAATTCGGACTGTCCGGCAAGGTCGAGGACGATCTTAGAACGCTCCACAAGCTGGACGTGGTCGAGGCAGTCCGGCGCCTGATCCGCATCCGCAGGGGCGAGGAAAGCATTGACGACATTGACCATCTGGGAAACCGGCGCGTGCGGACCGTCGGCGAATTGATCGAGAACCAGTGCCGCGTTGGCCTGGCTCGGACGGAACGACTGATCAAGGAGCGCATGACCTTGTATGATCCGGCCACTGGCGTACTGACTCCGCAACGGCTGGTGAATTCCAAGTCGCTGTCGGCGATTGTGCAGGACTTTTTCGGGCGCAGCCAGTTGAGCCAGTTCATGGATCAGACCAATCCGTTGGCGGAACTGGCGCACAAGCGGCGTCTCAGCGCGCTGGGTCCCGGCGGACTGAACCGGGAGCGGGCTGGGTTCGAAGTGCGCGACGTGCACAGCAGCCACTATGGGCGCATTTGCCCGATCGAGACGCCGGAAGGCCCGAACATCGGACTCATTTCCTCGCTGAGCATCTACGCGCGGGTGAACGAGTTCGGATTTCTGGAGAGCCCCTATCGCAAGGTGGTAGACGAACGGGTAACGGACAAGGTTGACTACCTGACCGCCGACCAGGAAGAGAAATACGTGGTCGCGCAGGCAAACTCCCCTCTTGAGAAAGACAACCGATTCGCGCGCGACACGCTCTCCGTGCGGTATCAATCGGAGTTTCTGGCCGCGGCGAAGAATCTGGTGGACTGCATGGACGTTTCGCCCATGCAGGTGGTCAGCATCGCGTCGGGCATGATCCCGTTCCTCGAGCACGACGACGCCAATCGGGCGCTCATGGGCTCGAACATGATGCGGCAGGCGATCCCGCTGCTTACGACGGAAAAAGCCCTGGTGGCCACCGGCCTGGAGCCCCGCGTGGCGAGAGACTCCAGGGTCATGGCGCTGGCCGATTGCCCCGGCAAAGTGGCCTACGTGTCGGCGAGCCGGATTGTCGTGACGTCGGACGGCCGGATGCCCGCCAAGAACGCGCGGCCGGACTCCTTCCAGGAATACAAGCTGCGGAAGTTTCGACGTTCCAATGCCGGCACTTGTTTCAATCAGAAGCCGATCGTGAAGCTGGGGGACCGGGTGAAGAAGCGGGATGTCCTTGCCGACGGCCCGGCGACGCGGGACGGGGAATTGGCGCTCGGCCGGAATCTACTCGTGGCTTTCATGCCCTGGTGCGGATACAACTTCGAGGACGCGATCCTCATCAGCGGTCGCCTGGTCAAGGAGGACGTATTCAGTTCGCTGCACATCCAGCAGTTTGAAGTCGGCGCGCGGGACACCAAGCTGGGCCCCGAGGAGATCACCCGCGACATTCCGAACGTCGGGGAGGAAGCCCTCAATAACCTGGGGCCGGATGGCGTGATCCGCATCGGCGCCGAAGTGAAGCCGGGCGACATTCTGGTGGGCAAAATCACGCCCAAGAGCGAGACGGAGCTGGCGCCTGAGGAACGGCTGCTGCGGGCCATTTTCGGCAAGAAAGCGGCGGAGGTGCGGGACACGTCGCTGACCGTGCCCAGCGGGACCTACGGCATCGTCATGGATGTGAAGGTGGCCGCCCACAAGGAGACCAAGCAGAACCAGTCTACGGCGGCGGAGCGGCGGCAGCAGTTGAAGCAGTTGAAAGAAGAGCACAAGCAGGCCAAGCAGAAGCTGACCGATGAGATCACGGAAGCCCTGAGCAACTTTCTGTTGGGCGAGAAGATTCCACTGGACGTGTTGGACGCGGAGTCCGGAGAGATCATTATTCCGGCAAACCGCAAGATCACCAAGACCCTGCTGCTCAAGTTGGCTCAGGCCTGCGATCACATCCAAATCGAGCGCAGCCCGATCCAGATCAAGATTGACGAGATCATCGGCGAGTACAAGGCCAAGTTCGCCGGGCTCGACATGGAGCACGAGGAATTCGTGGATCGCGTCGAGAGCGGGGACGACATCGACGCGGGGATCGTCAAGCGGGTCCGAGTCTACGTGGCGACGAAGAAGCAGCTTTCCGTGGGCGACAAGCTTTCGGGCCGTCACGGGAACAAAGGCGTGGTGGCGCGCGCCCTGCCGGAAGGCGACATGCCGTTCCTGCCGGACGGGACCGCCGTGGACATAGTGCTGAACCCGCTGGGGGTGCCGTCGCGGATGAACCTGGGGCAGGTCTACGAGACGCACCTGGGCGCCGCCTGCAAGGTTCTTGGAATGGAAGTGAGCACGCCGGTGTTCGACGGGATTCCGGAGAAGTCCGTGCACGATTTTCTCCAGAAGGCGAAACTTCCGGTTGACGGCAAGATGGCGCTCCGCGACGGGCGCACGGGCGAGCCGTTCGACCAGCGCGTGGTGGTCGGATGGATTTACATGCTCAAGCTCAACCATCTGGTCAGCGACAAGATTCACGCGCGGGCCGTGGGGCCGTATTCGCTGGTGACCCAGCAGCCGCTGGGCGGGAAGGCTCAGTACGGCGGGCAGCGGCTTGGCGAAATGGAAGTCTGGGCGCTCGAGGCGTACGGCGCCGCCTACGCTCTGCAGGAACTCTTGACGGTCAAGAGCGACGACGTGTCGGGCCGCACGCGAATCTACGAATCCGTGGTGAAAGGCGAAAACACGCTTGAAGCGGGCACGCCGGAGTCGTTCAACGTGCTCATGAGTGAGCTGCGGGGGCTTTGTCTGGACGTGAAACTGATGGGCGAGAAGTCCGAGCCCAAGCTGTAAACCATTGACACAGGGAGGCGCGCTTTGAATCAGCACGCGGCCAGGGGAATTCTGGGGTCGTCGGAGCCCGACAAGTTCAACGCTATCCGCGTCATGTTGGCGTCGCCGGAGACTATCCGGAGCTGGAGCTGGGGCGAGGTGAAGAACCCGGAAACGATCAACTACCGGACCTACAAGCCGGAACGGGGCGGACTGTTCTGCGAAAGGATTTTCGGGCCGACCAAGGACTGGGAGTGCAGTTGCGGGAAATACAAGCGGATCAAGCACAAGGGCGTGATCTGCGATCGTTGCGGCGTGGAGGTCACCATGTCGCGGGTTCGCCGGGAACGGCTGGGGCACATCGAACTGGCGGTCCCCGTTTCGCACATCTGGTTCTTCAAGTGCACGCCCAGTAGATTCGGCCTCATGATGGACATGACCGCCGCCGGCCTGGAGCGCGTTCTCTACTACGAGGACTACCTGGTGACCGATCCGGGCGACACGCCGCTCAAGATGAAGCAGCTCCTGAGCGAAATGGACTACCGAGAGGCTCAGGAGAAGCACGGGGACGGCTTCGAAGCCAGGATGGGCGCGGAAGCGATTCGCGACGTCATGAGGAAGATGGATATCGACAAGCTCATGGAAGAACTCGACGAGGAGATGGAGAAGACCAAGAACAAGCAGACTCGCAAGAAACTCTCGAAGAGAATGAAGGTCGTCGAAGGATTCCGCGGCAGCAGCGCCCGTCCGGAATGGATGGTCCTGGAAGTCCTGCCGGTGATCCCGCCGGAGCTTCGGCCCCTGGTCCCGCTGGAAGGCGGTCGGTTTGCCACGTCGGACCTCAACGATCTGTACCGCCGAGTCATCAACCGAAACAATCGGTTGAAGAATCTGCAGCAACTCAAGACTCCGAACGTGATCATTCGCAACGAGAAGCGGATGCTCCAGGAAGCGGTGGACGCTGTGTTCGACAACGGGCGCCACGGCCGGGCTGTTACCGGCGCGGGGAACCGCCCCTTGAAGTCCCTCAGCGATATGCTGAGGGGGAAGGGGGGGCGCTTCCGGCAGAACCTGCTCGGCAAACGCGTTGACTATTCCGGCCGTTCCGTGATTGTCGTAGGACCGGATCTGAAGCTCAATCAGTGCGGAGTCCCGAAGAAGATGGCGCTGGTGCTGTTCGAGCCGTTCATCATCAGGCGGCTGAAGGAACGCGGCGTGGTCCACACGGTGCGCAGCGCGAAGAAGTTGATCGAGAAGCAATCGGACGAGGTGTGGGACATCCTGGACGATGTCACGCGCGGGAAGACGGTCATGCTGAACCGCGCGCCGACCCTGCACCGGCTGAGCATTCAATCTTTCGAACCCATTCTGATCGAGGGCGAGGCGATTCAAATCCACCCGTTGGTCTGCACGGCGTTCAACGCGGACTTTGACGGCGACCAGATGGCGGTGCACGTTCCGCTTTCGATCGAAGCCCAGATGGAATCGCGGCTGCTCATGATGTCGAGCAATAACATCTTCTCGCCGTCCAGCGGGAAATCGGTCATGACGCCGGCGCAAGACATCGCGCTGGGCATCTATTACCTGACCTCGCTGAGCCAGCGGGATCGGCGGGAGCAGTTCAAGAGGGCAGGCAGGGCTGAGGCGGGTCCGGAGCACCTGTCGCTGTTCAACGATGCCAACGAAGTGCGGCTGGCCTATGACGACGGGGCGATAGGCCTGCACACCCGGATTCGGTTCCGGAATCCGGACTATCGGCAGAAGACCGTGTGCGGCGATGCGGAGAAGAGAGTCCTCGAGACCACCGTCGGCAGGGTATTCTTCAACGAGATTTGGCCGATCGGCATCGGCTTCGTGAACCACCTGGTGAACAAGGGCATGATCGGCGATTTGATCTGGCATTGTCACAGGCTCGCGCCCCACGGCAAGCTGGTGGAAATCCTGGACACGCTGAAGGCGCTGGGATTCACGTATGCCACGCTCGCGGGCATATCAATCGGGCTGGTGGACATGATCATTCCGGCGGCGAAAGACAAGATCACGGAGGAAACCCGCGAGGCCGTGGAGGAAGTCCATGAGCAATACAAGCAGGGCGTGATCACGGACGGGGAACGGCACAACAAGGTGGTGGACATCTGGACCCAGGCCACGGAAGAAATCACCACGGCCATGTATCGCGCCATCGAGGAGAACGCCGGCAGCACGGAGTGCAACCCCGTCTACATGATGGTGGATTCCAAGTCCCGTGGGAGCCGCCAACAAATTCGGCAACTGGCCGGTATGCGCGGGTTGATGGCCAAGCCGTCGGGGGAGATCATCGAGCGGCCGATCACGGCGAACTTTCGCGAGGGCTTGAGCGTGCTGGAATACTTCATCAGCACGCACGGCGCGCGAAAAGGGCTCGCCGACACCGCCCTCAAAACCGCCGATGCCGGCTACCTGACGCGCAAACTCGTTGACGTGGCTCAGGACGTTATTATCGTGGAGCAGGATTGCAACACGCTCAACGGCATCGAGGTTCAGGCCATGAGCAGCGGCGACGAGGAACTGATCGGCCTTCGCGCCAGGATTCTGGGCCGCAACACCATCAACGATGTCGCGGACTCCGTCACGGGCGAGATCATTCTCCGCGCCAGCGACGAGGTCACGGAGGAGGCGTGCGAGAAGATCGTCCGCGTGGACATCGGCCGCATGCGGATTCGCAGCGTGTTGACCTGCGAGTCGCGGCGCGGGCTGTGCGCCAAGTGCTACGGCCGCGATCTGGCGACCGGCCGCCCGGTGGATATCGGGACCGCGGTGGGCATCATCGCCGCGCAGTCGATCGGCGAACCGGGCACCCAATTGACGCTGCGGACATTCCACATCGGCGGCACGGCGAGCGCTGTGTTCAAGCAGCCGGAGGTGATCGCGAAGAACTCCGGCGTTGTTCGTTACCTCGATCTGCGCGTGGTGGTGAATCAGGAAGGGCGGCACGTGGTCCTGAATAAGAGCGGCGTCATCAGTATTCACGACGACTCGGGCCACGAGCTGGAACGATACGCGACGTCGATCGGCGCGCAGGTGTTCGTCGAGAACGGCGGAACGATCAAGAAGGCCGAGTTGCTCGCCAAGTGGGACCCCTACAGCGTCCCGATTCTCGCGGAGCAGCAAGGCATCGTGAGTTTCCACGATTTCGTGGACAATGTGTCGGTCAAGAAGGAAGTGGACGACGCGACCGGCAAGAGCGGCGTGGTGATCCTGGAGAGCAAGAAGGATCTTCACCCGCAGATCGTCATCAAGGCCGCGAACAAGGAGGAGATACTCGGGTTCTACAGCATCCCCGCCGGCGCGCACGCGATGGTGGAGGAAGGGCAGCGCGTCTATCCGGGCGACCTGCTCGCCCGGACGCCGCGCAAGGAGTCCAAGACGCGCGACATCGTTGGAGGTCTTCCCCGCGTGGCGGAACTGTTCGAGGCGCGCCAGCCGAAAGACGCTGCGGAAATCGCGAGGATTGAGGGGCTGGTGGACTTCGGCGCGAACCAGAGGGGACGACGTTGCCTGATCATCCGCGACGAGGTCACTGGCGACACGGAAGAACACCTGATTCCCATGGGCAAGCACATCGTAGTCTTCAAGGGGGACCGCGTGCGGAAGGGGCAGCAGCTCACGGAAGGCCCCATTATTCCGCAGGAAGTCTTGGAAGTCTGCGGGCCGCAGGAGTTGCAGGAGTATCTCGTCAACGAAGTTCAGCAGGTCTATCGGCTGCAGGGCGTGGAGATCAACGACAAGCACATCGAAATCATCATCCGGCAGATGCTGCGCAAGGTGAAGATCACCAACCCGGGTGACACCGAGTTCCTGTGGGGCGAACAGGTGGACAAGCAGAAGTTCCTGGAGGCGAACGAATCGGCGGTCGCGGAAGGCAAGCGCCCGGCGGAAGCGACACCAGCCCTGCTGGGCATTACCAAAGCCTCGCTCTCCACGGAGAGTTTCATCTCGGCCGCCTCGTTCCAGGATACCACCAGGGTGTTGACCGAGGCGGCTACCCTCGGACGCATCGACTACCTGCGGGGTTTCAAGGAAAACGTCATCATGGGACACCTGATTCCCGGCGGGACCGGGTTTGCCATGGGCCGCGCCGTCAAGCTGGTGCCGCTGAGTGAGCCGATCGAAGAAGAAGCGCCGCCGCCGGCCGGCGGAGAGGATGCCGGGAAAAAACTGCAGGAACTGCTGGCTTAAAGTTGAAGTTGAAATCAGGCAGGGACTTGGTAGCATCCGTGTTCTTTTGTCCAGGAGACAGACGATGCCGACGACAAATCAGTTGGTCAGGAAGGGCCGGCGCGCGGAGCGATACAAAGGCGGAGCGCCGGCATTGTGCGGGTGTCCGCAGCGGCGGGGGGTCTGCCTCGACGTCAAGACCATGACGCCGAAGAAGCCGAATTCGGCTTTACGGAAGGTCGCGCGCGTGCGTCTGACCACCGGATACGAGGTGACGGCGTACATCCCGGGCGTGGGGCACAATCTGCAGGAGCACAGCGTGGTGATGGTGCGGGGCGGGCGCGTGAAGGATTTGCCCGGCGTGCGCTACCACATCATCCGGGGCACATTGGACAGCCTGGGCGTGGACGGCCGGAAGCGCGGGCGGTCCAAGTACGGCGCAAAGCGCCAACAGAAAGCCAAGGCGGAACAGGAGTAGACGATGGGGAGACGACGCAGAGCGGAAAAGCGGAGCTTGGCTCCGGACCCCAAGTTCAGCAGCGAGCTGGTGGCGCGCTTTATCAGTTGCATCATGAAGCGCGGCAAGAAATCGGTCGCCGAACGAATTGTTTACGGGGCGCTGGATGAGGTTAAGGAAAAGATGAAGCAGGACCCTCTGGAGGTCTTGATCCGCGCCATTGACAATGTGAAGCCCAGAGTCGAAGTGAAGTCGCGCCGAGTAGGCGGCGCAACCTATCAGGTCCCGGTGGAAGTGAATCGGGATCGGCAACTGGCGCTGGCGCTGCGGTGGCTCGTGTCGTTCTCGGCGGCCCGAAAGGGAGCGCCCATGGGCAAGGCGTTGGCTCAGGAACTCATGGATGCGTTCAATAATCAGGGCAACGCGATCAAAAGGCGTGACGACACGCACAAAATGGCGCAGGCCAACAAGGCGTTTGCTCACTATGCGTGGTAGCAGGTCGAACGAAACATGGCCGCAATCCTGACAAATAAGCAAGACCCGACGATGGTCGACACCAATGGCATACAAGAAGCGCCGGAACGCCTGCGGAGCCTGGCGATGGTCCGCAATATCGGCATCATCGCCCACATTGACGCCGGAAAAACGACCACCACCGAGCGCATGCTGTTCCACGCCGGCCGCATTTACAAAATGGGCAAAGTAGACGACGGCACCGCGGTCATGGACTGGATGCAGCAGGAACGTGAGCGCGGCATCACGATCACGAGCGCGGCAACCACCTGCTTCTGGCGCGGCTGCCAGGTGAACATCATCGATACCCCGGGACATGTGGATTTCACGGTGGAAGTCGAGCGGTCCCTTCGCGTCCTGGACGGGGCAATCGGCGTCTTTTGCGCGGTCGGCGGAGTCCAGCCACAGTCCGAAACGGTCTGGCGGCAGGCGGAGCGCTACGGCATGCCGCGAATCGCCTACGTGAACAAGATGGATCGGGTTGGCGCGGATTTCGGGCGGGTGGTCAGGGAAATCCGCGAGCGGCTGGGCTCCCGCGCGGCGCCGCTCCATCTGCCGCTCGGCAGGGAAGAAGGCTTCCAGGGCATGGTTGACCTCGTTCGACTCCAGGCGCTGTCGTTCGACGACAGCCGTCACGGCGCCGTGGCGGCGACCGGCGAGATTCCCATGGAACTGGCCGGCGAGGCCGAGCGCATGCGAACCAGGCTGATCGAGGAAGTGGCCGAGCAGGACGAAGGCGTGCTGGAGGCCTACCTGCGAAATCCGGATGTGCCGGCGGAGATTCTCATGGCCGGCCTGCGGCGGGCGACTTTGTCCGGCGCGCTCGTGCCGGTCTTGTGCGGCTCGTCCCTTCGCAACAAGGGCGTTCAGCCTCTCCTGGACGCCGTTGCCGACTACCTGCCTTCTCCTCTGGAGATCAAGCCAGCGGAGGGAACGGACCCGAAGAGCGGCAAGCCGGCGACTCGGGCGCCGGATGACTTCGGCCCGACGGCTGCGTTCGTGTTCAAGATTGCGAGCGATCCCTACGTGGGCCGACTGGCCTTCACGCGAGTCTACTCCGGGCGCGTCCGCAAGGGACAGAATCTCTTCAATCCGCGCACCCGCAAGCGGGAGCGTATCAGTCGGTTGCTGCGGCTGCACGCGGACAGCCGAACAGAGATCGAAGCGTTGTGCTCCGGCGACATCGGCGCGCTGGTTGGGCTCAAGCAGGTGTCCACGGGCGACACGCTCTGTTCGGAGAACGTCCAGGTTGCGTTTCAGCGAATCCGGTTCCCGGAGCCCGTGATGTTCATCGCAATCGAGCCGAAGTCCAGGGCCGACAAGGGAAAGCTCGATCAGGCGCTCCAGGCGCTGGAGGCGGAAGACCCCACTTGCCTGGTCCGGACTTCGCCGGAAACCGGGCAGACGATCCTCAGCGGCATGGGGGAACTGCATCTGGAGATACTTCTCGACAGAATGGCGCTTGAGTTTCACGTGGCGCCAAACACCGGAAAGCCGATGGTGGCATACTACGAGACGGCGACGGCGAAAGCGGCTGCGGAACACGCCTTTGACCGGGAAATCGCCGGTGGACGACAAATGGCGCGCGTGGCGCTCGAGATCGAGCCGACGGCGCGGGGCAAGGGGAACCGCATCGAAATGAATGCCCCGGCCGACGAGATTCCGCGCGAGTTCCGTGACGCCGTTGAAGACGGGCTGAAGGACGGCCTCATCACCGGAGTGCTGGCGCGATATCCGATCAAGGACACGCTTGTGCGAGTGACTGGCGGCCGCTTCGATCCGGCGAATGCCGGCGACATCGCCTTTCGGACGGCGGCGCTGATGGCCTTTCGGGAAGCTTTCGCGGCGGCGAAACCGGAACTGCTGGAGCCGATTATGAGTCTGGAGATCGTCACGCCGCGCGATTATATGGGCGAAATACTGGGCGACTTGAGCAGCCGGCGCGGCAAAACCAAGGAGATCGCCGCAAGAGGCGACATGCGAATTGTCCACGCGTCGGCGCCTCTAGCCGAGTTGTTCGGCTATTCGACGGCGGTGCGGTCGCTGAGTCGAGGCCGGGCCGGCTATGTGATGGAGCCGCGGGAGTTCGAGATCGTCCCCAGACAAATCCAGGAAACGCTGTTGAACAGGTGAGGAGTCCATGGACGGGCAGAGAATACGAATACGGTTGCAGGCGTACGATCACAAGGTTCTGGATCAGGCGGTCAAGGACATCATCGAAACGGCCAAAGGAAGCGGGGCACAGGTGGTGGGGCCGATCCCTCTGCCGACCAGAATGGAGCGGTACACGGTTAACCGGAGTCCGCACGCGGACAAGAAATCCATGGATCAGTTCGAGATTCGGACGCATAAACGGCTTCTCGACATCCTGGAGCCGACCGCCAAGACGGTGGACGAGCTCAAGAAGTTGAATCTGCCCGCCGGCGTGGACATTACCATCAAGATTTGAGAAGCGAGCTATGCAAGGCCTGATCGGGAAAAAAGCCGGAATGACGCAGGTCTACGACGCGCATGGGAACCGCCAGGCGGTCACTGTGATCCAGGCAGGGCCCTGCGTGGTCGTTCAGCGCAAGATCAAGGCGACCGACGGATACGACGCCGTGCAGGTCGGCTTCGATGAAGTCAAGGAAAGCCGCGTCAGCAAGCCGGCCGCAGGTCATTTCAAGAAGGTCGGCGCCGCGCCTCGGCGCGTGCTGCGCGAGTTTTGCCTGGACGCCGGCGAGGACCTGAAACCGGGCGACATGGTGACCGTGGCGACGTTCGACAAGGTCTCCCACGTGCACGTGACGGGCATGACGAAAGGGCGTGGATTCCAAGGAGTTGTAAAACGGCACGGAATGAGCGGCGGCCCGGCGGCGCACGGCAGCATGTCGCACAGACGGCCGGGCGCAATCGGGCAGCGCGCGAAGCCGGGCCGGATCAACAAGGGCCACCGGATGTCCGGCCACATGGGCCACGTCAAGCGGACCCACCGAAACCTGCGAGTCATAGGAATCCGAGTCGAGGACGGCGCGATTCTGGTCGGCGGCTGTATTCCGGGGCCGACCGGTGGAACGGTCGTGATTCTCAAGTCGAACAAGAAAGCGGACAAGGCCGCATGAATAAGCTGACGATCTACAACCGCGACGGGGTTTCGGTCGGGGAATACGAGGTGAGCGATTGGCTTGTCCATGACCGGGGAACCCAGGCGGTCCGCGACGCCGTGGTGGCCGACCTGGCAGCGCGCCGAGCCGGCACGGCGTCAACCCTTCGCAAAGGCGAGGTGGCTGGAAGCAACAAAAAACCCTGGCGGCAAAAGGGGACCGGCCGGGCGCGGGCCGGGTACCGGCAGTCTCCGGTGTGGCGGGGCGGCGGCGTGGCCTTTGGACCGCACCCGCGCGACTATTCCATGAAGCTGAACAAGAAAGTCGCGCGGCTGGCCTTTCGGCGCGCGTTGAGCGACAAAATCGCCGGCGGGCAGGTCCGCGTCCTGGAGGACCTGACCTTTAGCAAACCCAAAACCCGCTTGTTTCATGCGATGATGAAGTCTCTCGGAGTGGCGCCGCCGGCCCTGTTCGTGGTGGAGCGATACGAGAAAAACGCCGCCCTGGCCTCGCGAAACCTTCCGGCCGTCGAACTTGCGAAGGCAAGCGACGTCAGCGTGTTCCAACTGCTGCGGTACCCGGTGCTGGTGGCCACCCGCGCGGCGATGGAACGGCTGATGGAACGCCTGCGCGGCCGACAACAGGTGAACGGATGAAAGAACTGAGCACGGTCATTCGACGCATCCAGGTGACCGAGAAAGGCTCGGGCCTCACGAAGAAGCAGAGCAAGTATTTTTTCCGCGTCCATCCCGCGGCAAACAAGATCGAAATCGCGCGCGCGGTCGAAAAAATGTTCAAGGTGGCCGTCGTGAAAGTCAACACCATGAACTACCTGGGCAAGGAAAAGCGAAGCCGCAAAATGGCGCGCGGGAAGAAGTCGGATTGGAAACGGGCCGTTGTGACGCTGAAACCCGGCGACAAGATCGATCTGGCGTGAGGCCCCATCAATTTTCCCGCGTGTTTTCTGGGCGCAGACCGCCACTATCCCATCGACGGCAGGACCATGGTTGAACCGCAGCGCGATGGGGTCAGCCTGAATGGCGCTAACCCGACTTTCTCTACTGGGCCTCGGCATGCCACGTAACCCCTTGGATTTCAAGAAAAGGTTGGTCGAGGTCTGTGCTACATTTCGATTCCTCTTTTTGCAGTCAACCGTGGTGGAGGCTGTCCGGGCAAGCGCGCCGCCCTGCCCTTGGCGAGTCCCGCCCGTTATGTCTCCTCCCTCCTTCCGTCCAATGGCGCGGCTGTGCCCAGCCGCGCCATTTCCGCCGCCGTGGCGGCGGCG
>JASEHE010000003.1 GCA_030018915.1 Verrucomicrobiota bacterium | reverse complement strand
CCGGAGGCGGCGCGCCCCCCCAACCCATGAAACCGGAACGCATCGAAACGCGACTGCGCGGGCTATCGCTGAGCGACGGCTATGCCGTGACGCGCACCTGCCGCCTCAACGAACACCGCCACAGCAACCTCCCCATGTTCGAGGCACCCTCCGCCTGCCTCAAGGCCGACGCGCTCTACCGCGAGATCGACTTCGGCAGCATCGGCAGCAACGACCTCACCCAGTATCTCTTCACCGTCGACCGGGACAACGATCTCGTCTCCTGCGACTACAACTCGGACCGGCCGGTCTTCTGGGATTTGATCGCCGCCACTGCCCGGGCCGCCCGCCGGGCCGGCAAGCCCCTATCGATCTGCGGCGAACTCGCCGGCGCTCCCCGCTTTACCCCGCGGCTGATCGAACTGGGCGTGGACACCGTCAGCGTCAGCCCGCGCCGCATCGCGGCGGTCCGCCGCGCGGCGCGGCAGGCGCAGTCAGCCAGAGTCCCGCGTCGCCGGGCGAAGAAGGCGCCGGCCTGACCGGCAGGCAGAAGGCAGAAGCACGCAGACCGCACGAAGGAGGCGCGCATGAAGTCGCTGAAAGGGACGCAGACCGAGAGGAACCTGTTGACCGCCTTTGCGGGCGAGTCCCAGGCCAAGAACCGCTACACCTTCTTTGCCGGCAAGGCCGACAAGGAAGGATTCGTCCAGATCGCCGACATCTTCACCGAGACCGCCAACCAGGAGAAGGAGCACGCCAAGCGTTTCTTCAAGTTCCTCAAAGGCGGCGAGGTGGAGATCACCGCCGCGTTCCCCGCCGGCGTCATCGGCGCCACCGCCGACAACCTGAAAGCGGCGGCCGCGGGCGAGCACCACGAGTGGTCGAACATGTCCCCGTCCTTCGCCAAGGTCGCCCGCCGGGAGGGCTTCGACGAGATCGGCAAGGTGTTCGAGGCCGTCGCCGTGGCCGAAAAGCAGCACGAAAAGCGCTACCTCGCCATGGCGAAGAATATCGAGGAAGGCCGGGTCTTCAAGCGGGACAAGCCCGTCGTGTGGCGCTGCCGCAACTGCGGATACCTGCACCAGGGCGCCACGGCCCCGGACGCCTGCCCCGCCTGCGCGCATCCCCAGGCCTACTTCGAACTGCTCGGGGAAAACTGGTGGTCGAACCGGCCCGGCGGGTGACCGCCCCGCCTGCCCGCGCCAGACGGTGAAGAACTGGCCGAAGCGAGGCGGCCACCATCCGACAACGGCGGGAGCCTCGGCTCCATCCGGCGGGACGAAACCGGCCCGCTCGCCGTGACAAGCGGAGACGCCCCGATGACGACACGCGCGATTCTGACAGCTCTCGTTCTTCTGGCATCCCGTGCAACGGCCCAGGACGATCCGTTCGGCGTCTCGGCCCGCCTCCTGGCCACGAACCAGACTCAAACAGTCGTTGCCGTGACGTTCCAGGTCAAGGCCGGCGGCGCCTACCTCTATGCCGACCATATCCAGGTCAAGGCCGGCGCCGGAGCCAGCCTGGCGCCGTTGACCATCCCCGCCGCCAAGCAGAAGCACGACGAATTCCTGAAGAAGACGGTCAGCGTCTATGAGCATGACGCCGTCTTCCACTACGGGGTGTCCGGCCTCAGCAGCAACGAGATCCGCCTTGCCGTTGACTACCAGGGCTGCGGGGAGAAGATCTGCTACCAGCCGACCCACCGGGACCTCGTGGCCCGGCTTCCCGGACCGGGAGCGCCGGCCGCCCCGCCGGCCGTCGCGCCGCCGCCTGCGGGCGATTCGCTGAAGGGATTCGCGATCACGGGGCGCGCCACCGGTTATCTTGCCCCGGAAGAATTCCTCGCTTTTCTTGACTTCGTCGAAACCGGGAAGGGGCTTGCGCCGGACCGTCTTCAGGACGCGCTGAAGCGGAAGGGGCCATGGATTACGCTGTTCCTGATCCTGCTCGGCGGCTTGGCGCTGAACCTCACCCCATGCGTCCTGCCCATGATCCCAATCAACGTCGCGATTATAGGCGCCGGCGGTCAAGCCGGCTCACGGGCCCGCAGCTTTGCTATTGGGGCGGCTTACGGCGCCGGCATGGCCGTGGTCTACGGCCTGCTCGGGCTGGCCGTGGTCGTGGCGGGCGCCCGGTTCGGCGCCCTGAACTCCTCCCCCTGGTTCAACCTGGGCATCGCCCTGGTGTTCACGCTGCTGGCGCTCGCCACGTTCGGCGCGTTCAGCATAGACTTCAGCCGCTTCCAGACCCGGGTCGGATCGGGCAGTGCCGGCGGGAGTCGTTTCGCCGCGGCATTTGTGTTCGGCGGGATTGCGGCGCTCCTGGCCGGCGCCTGCGTGGCGCCGATCCTGATCTCCGTGCTCCTGCTCTCCGCCGGCTTGTACGCGCAGGGCAAGGCCGCCGGGCTTCTCCTGCCGTTCGTGCTGGGCGTCGGGATGGCCTTGCCCTGGCCGCTGGCGGGCGCAGGGCTCGCCTTCCTCCCCAAGCCGGGCCGCTGGATGGCGTGGATCAAGAACGGGTTCGGCGTCATCGTGCTCGGCTTCGCGGGCTACTATGCCTGGCTGGGTGCGAACCTCCTCATCGATCGCGCGGCATCGCGCCACCAGGCGATCGCCGAGGCCCAGGCGCAGAGCGCGGAGCAGGGGGGCGCCTGGCTCACCTCGCTGGATCATGCCCTGGAGCTCGCCGCGGGCCGGGGCCAGCCCGTGTTCGTGGACTGCTGGGCAAGCTGGTGCAAGAGCTGCCTCAAGATGGAGCAGACCACCTTCCGCGACCCCGCCGTCATCCGCCGGCTGGAGCGCTACGTGAAGGTCAAGTTCCGTGTCGAGGACATGAAGGCGCCGGACATCAAGCCCGTCCTGGACCGCTTGCAGGCGCGCGGACTCCCGACCTATGTCGTTTTACGGCCCGGAGAATCAGACCGCTCGCGGAACGCTTTGTTCTTTTCGCCGTGACAGGCGGGGCCCGGGCGTGGCTATTTCAAAGCCGAATACCGCATATCCTGGCGAGCCAGTTCCGCGATCCGGCGCACGCGGCCTTTGTGGTCGGCGGCCATTTCACGGAGCCGGGCGCGAGCCTCCGGTGTCTTCAGTTTGCGCAGCTTGCGCGCGGCAAAAATCCGGTCGCTCACGTTCGCGCTGCGCGACAGATCGAGCAAACTCCGCAGGCTCCCGGCAGCGCCATCCGGGCCGTCAATCGGGCGGAAACTCAATTCCTCGGGCCGCTCGGCCTCCGCGATCAGCGCCGCCCACGGTCGCCAGCTCGGTATTCCGCACCACCAGCGCCTGCGGCATGAACGCCTGGAGGCACTCCCGGAGCACCACGGCAATGTTGCCCAGCAGCGCCGTCCCGCCGATGTCCAGGAAGATCAGATCGGGATCCGGCAGCAGCGAACGCAGGCGGGCTGCGTCACGCCCGTCCACGCGGGCGACCGTCACGTTGGGCTTTGCGGCGAGCTCGGCTTGCAGGTTCTTTACCACCTCGGCGCCCAGGTCCACCGCAACCACCCGCGCGCAGCGCCCGGCAAGACACCGCGTGGTTCCACCGGTCGAGCAGCCGATCTCGAGAACTGAGTCCTCGGCGTTCGGCAACTCCTTTGCAAGCCGCCGAAACCGCTGCACGGACCAGGTCACAATCAGTTTTGTCATGAGAAGGTGTCAGGGCGGAAGGAGACGCGAAACGTAATTTTGGGGGCGACAACAGAAACCGGGAGGGGAAACTGGGGATTCGAGGCGGGAGACCGAACGAACAGAATCTGCTCCGAGCCACGGCATGCGCCCACCTCCCGATCTCTCTTCACTTCTACTCTTTCCTGACACCTGAAACCCGACACCTGACACCTCATTCAATCCCCCACACTTTCTTCAACTCGTCATTGATGGCCTTCTCTTCGGCCGGGGAAAGCATATTCTTCGCATCGGCTTTGCCGCGCCCGCCGCGGCGGGCGGCAGCGGGCCGTCTCGTGTCTTCCGGTATCCCGAAGAATTCGGCGGTGGACTGCGAGTCCGCTCCGAGTTGCCGGCATCTGTCAATTACCTCGCGGTCGTCGGAAACGATCACCAAGGCGTGGTCGCGGATGTGCCGCTCCACGAGTTGAACGATCCGGTCGTCGGCTTTGAGATCAGCGCCGCTGTGAATGACGCGGATGCCGGCCGCCGGCTCGGCGTCGTAGGCAGGCGCCCCGCCGTCGAACACGAGCCAGAACTGGCCGACATCCCCCCGGCGCGCGAGCCAGGCGGCGGCGAACCGAACCACGGCCTGCCGGGCGGCCTCGAGACCGCCGGTCATGGCCTGCCGCAGGCGTGGCACGCCGCGAATGGTGTTCCAGGCATCGATGATGACGATGGGTTTCTTCTCCACGCCTACCGCTCCAGCGAGGTCAGGCCCTCAGCGTAGAACTCGCGGGAGGCGTAGCCCAACAGCGCCGTCAGCGCCGGGTTGTGGTATTGGACCGTTCCGTCGGGCAAGGCGACGGCCACGCCGTCCGTTGCGCTCTCGATCAGGGTGCGGAAGTACTCGGCGTCATGGACCCTAGCCCGCGCGGCGGCCGGGTAGTGGGGCCGGCCCTCGACCGGCAGCCGCGCGGTGGCCTTGCCCGACGTCGTCTCCGGACCCGTCTGACGTTTCAAGCTCATGCCCCGAGGATTATCACACAACGGCGCGATTGAACAGGCTGCTTTTGACGGCCGCGAGCGCACATTCAAGTTCGGTGTAGTAACTGGGTTTGTCTGTGTAGACGATCAATGGGACATAGAACCCGACCGCGGTGTATTCCCTCCCGCGGTCCAAAGATCCGACGTGCAGTGCTCGCCCGCCCCGACGCGGTCCGGCAGCCGGGTGGACGTTGGATCGCTCGGATCCTATGCCGACCGCGAATACGACGACGGCTATGTCCGTCAGGATCCCGGCACGCCGCTCGGACGACACGACCTCTCCATCGGCGTCGACCCCGCCCTCAGCCTGGCGTAGCGGCCGAGATCGATCGCCCGCCGCCTCACGCGCGCTGGGAGCCGGCGAGCCAGGCGGACGCGCTCGTCAGACAGGGTGAGGTCATCGGGATCCAGTCGCGCCGGGTGCGCGTCGCGCGGGCCGGCGTAACGGTCGGCGTCCAGATGATCGGGGACTGCCGCGATTTCGAGAAACACGCCGGAAGCATCACGGAGGCGAAGCCATGAAGAAATACGTCCGCGATGTGTGCGGATACATCTACGACCCCGAGAAGTGCGATCCCGCCAACGGCGCGCCGCCGGGCACGAAATGGGAAGACGTGCCGGCCGACTGGGTCTGCCCGGACTGCGGCGTGGGCAAGGACCAGTTCTCGCCGGCAGAAGACTGAGAGTCCAACCGGGGACACAGGCAGGCCACCTGCGCACATGCACAGACCTGCGTCTGGCCCGTCAGAACGGGATCATTCCTCCGTGGTGGCGCTCGGCCTCCGGACGAGCGTGACATCGACAAGGCCCTTGGAGCAGTGACGCGTTGGTCCGGAGGCCCAACGCCACCACCGCAATTGAGTCTTGGCCTTGATGAACAGCCCCTGTGTTCGGAGAGCGATTCCGGATCGCGAGATGCTTGAGCGTCTCTACCGCGCGTTGAACCGGCGCCGGTTCGCGTTCCGATCCGCTGGAGTTCCTTTACGGGTATCCGGACGTACGGGACCGCGAAATCGTCGGGCTGCTCGCTGCGGCGCTCGCCTACGGCCGGGTCGCTCAGATTCTCCGGAGCGTGCGCCGCGTCCTCGACCGCCTGGGGCCCAGCCCGCACCGGTTCATCCTCCGTTCGACCCCGGTGAAATATGACTTCGCGCTCACGCGCTTCGGGATCCGGCGGGAGCTGGACATCCGCGAACTGCCGCGCGGGTCAGGCTCTCACACTTCAAAAAGTGTGAGAGCCCGGGATGCGACCAAGCCGCGCCGCAAGCGGAGGTCAAAGCCGATCAGTAGGAGTGTTCCGCGGCGGGGAAGGCCCCCTCCTGGACTTCACGGCGGTACGTCTCAAAAGCCTTCTTCATCGTCGAGCCGAGGGCGGCATAGCGCTTGACGAACCTTGGGCTCACGCCGGAGTAAAGGCCGAGCAGGTCGTGCACCACGAGGATTTGGCCGTCGCACTTCGGGCCGGCGCCAATGCCGATCGTGGGAATCTTCACGGCGCGGGTGATCCGGCCGCCCAACGCGGCCGGAACGCACTCGATAACCAGGGCGAAGACTCCGGCCTTCTCCAGGGCCTTGGCGTCTCGCACCAGGCGCGCGGCATCAGCCGCGCCCTTGCCCTGGACCCGGTAGCCGCCCGTCTTGTTGATGCTCTGGGGCGTGAGCCCGATGTGACCCAACACGGGGATTCCGTTGTCCAGAAGCGCCCGGACCACCGGGGCGCGGAACGTGCCGCCTTCGATCTTGACCGCTCCCGCGCCGCCTTCCTTGATAAACCGGCCGGCCGTGGCTACCGCCTGCGCGCTGGACACCTCATAGGAAAGGAACGGCAGGTCAGCCACGACCAGGGCGTTCCGCACGCCCCGCGTAACCGCTTTCGTGTGGTGCAACATCTCGTCCACGGTCACGGGCAAGGTGTTGCGATACCCGAGCATGGTCATGGCCAGGGAATCGCCCACCAGGATCAGTTCGATGCCGGCCTCGTCCACGAGCCGCGCGGTCGAGTAGTCGTAGGCCGTGAGGCAGGCCAGCTTCTGCCTGTCCTTGGCTGCCCGGATTCTGCTCGCGGTCCATGGGGTCATGTGCTGGAAGTTACAGGTTACAGGTTGCAGGTTACAAGGGGAAAAGAGGCAGCCCGGTCTGCGCCGCAGGGCTAACCTCCTGACGCGAAGCCGACACTACCACCGCGCCGCGAGCAGCGTCGCCCCCGGCGCTTCGGGCAGGGAGAGAAGAACCTGGCGAACGGTCCTCCGCTCGCCGGGCAGCACCAGGTCCGGCCGGACGTCGGCCAGCGGCTGCACGACGAACCGGCGGGACGCCCAGCGCGGGTGAGGCGCCGCAAGGTCCGGCGCGCGGATGCTGAGGGACCCCGCGTAGATGAGGTCAAGATCAATGACCCGCGGCTCGTTGCGCGCGGCGCCCCGGCGGCGGCCCATTTCCGTCTCGATCGCGAGCAGGCGCCCGGCAAGGGTTTCCGGGACCAGGTCGGCATCCAGGATGAGGACCGCGTTCAAGAACGCTTGGGGCTGATGTTCCGGGCGAACGCCCACGGGTTCGGTTTCGTAGACCGGCGACTGCGCCCGGAGCGCGCAGCCGGGGATCGCGGCAACCCGGTCCCGCGCCCGCCGCAGGTTCGCCAGCCGGTCTCCGAGGTTCGATCCGAGGCTCAATCCGGATTCCATATGATTTGGGGTAGTAGTACAAGCGCTTCGCAGGGAAACAAACCCGTCCGGCTCGGCAGATCAGGCCGCCGACCTGCCCCACGGGAGACCTCCGGCCCGACACTTGACACCTGAAACCTGACACATGGACACTCCCCCTATAGCCCCAGGACATCCTGCATGTCGTAGAGGCCGGGCCGTTGGCTCACGACCCATTCGGCGGCCCGAAGCGCTCCCATGGCAAAGGCTTCCCGACTCCATGCATGATGCGTGAACTCGATTTTTTCGCTCGCGTTTTCGAAACTCACGGTGTGGTCGCCCACCACCTCCCCGCGTCGGAAGGAGCGGATCACCAACTTGTCGTCCGCCCGAATTTTGCCCTGGCCCTCCGGGTCGTGCGCCAGCATGGCCTTGAAATCGCGGCCCAGCCCCTCGGCCGCCTTCTGGCCCAGCCGCAGGGCGGTGCCGCTCGGCGCATCGTTCTTGTGGATGTGGTGCGTCTCGTCAATCTCAATACGGTAGCCGGAGCCCAAAATTTCGCCGGCCTTCTTTACCATGGCGAATAACACATTGACGCCCAGACTCATGTTCGGCGCCTGCACGATCGGCACTAAGGCCGCGGCCCGCTCCACGGCGGCCTTCTCGTCGTCGTTCAGGCCCGTTGTCCCGATCACCATGGCCCGCCGGTTCTCGACGGCGACGCGGCAATTGGCCGGGACCGCGTCGCGCAGCGTGAAATCAACGAGGACGTCGGCGTCTCCGAACCCGCGCGGGTTGTCGCCGATCATCACGCCGGTTGCGGCGATGCCGGCCGCGACGCCCGCGTCCCGGCCCACTGCGGGATGGCCTTTCCGCTCGATCGCGGCAACCAACTTTACCGAACCGATCCGTCCCGCGCACCGAACGAGCGCCTGCCCCATTCGTCCGCCCGCTCCCAAAATGGCGACTGTGACCGTGCTTGACATGAGAAGCTCCTGGCGACGCTGCGCCTCAGACCGACGAGACCTGGTTCGGCCGACGTGTCATAGCAATCCGAGTTCCTTCAACGTCTGCCGAAGAGCCGCCTTCTTGGCGTCAGACATCGAGCACAAGGGCAGCCGATACGTTTCCTCGATCAGCCCCATCATGGCCAAAGCGGCTTTGACCGGGATCGGGTTGGAGTCAATGAACAGGTCCCGGAACAGGCGGTAGTATTGGAGGTGTATTTGCCGCGCCTTGTCCCACCGGCCGGCGAGCGCCGCCCCGACCATCTCGACCAGCGGTCCGGGCGCCACGTTGGACGCCACGCTGATGATTCCCTTGGCGCCCACGGACATCATCGGAATCGTCAGCGAGTCGTCGCCCGACAGCACACAGATGTCGCACTGGCTGACGATCGCGCTCACGCGATCCACGCTGCCGCCGGCTTCCTTGATCGCCACGATCTTCGGGTGCTTGGACAACTTCACGATCGTCTCCACCTCGATCTCGCGGCCGGTCCGGCTGGGCACATTGTAAAGCACCATGGGCAGACCGAGGTCCGCCGCGGCCGTGAAGTGGCGGACAAGCCCGTCCTGGTTCGGCCGGTTGTAGTATGGCGTGACCTGCAGGGAGGCGTCGGCGCCGATTTCCATCGCGTGTTTTGTGAAATGAATCGCTTCGGCGGTCGAGTTTGCGCCGGTCCCCGCGATCACGGGCAAGCGTCCCCGGCAGCGCTCGACAGCCGCTGTGATCACTTCGTCGTGCTCGTCAAAGCTCACGGTCGAAGATTCACCGGTCGAGCCCATCGGGACTATGCCGGCCACGCCGGCCTGCGCTTGCCTGTCAATGAGCGCGCGGAACCGGCCGAAGTCAATGCTGCCGTCCTTGTTGAAAGGTGTGACAATGGCTGTATAGACGCCGCTGAACATATCGAGCCTCCCTAGGCGGCTCAGTCAGCCGCCGCAATTCGCGCCATGAAATCCAGCCGAGGCTGGACAACGGATAGCGCAACGTTGTCCGCATTGAGCAAGTCGCATTCCTCCTCAGAGCAAGAGAAGGAATCGCCGCCGAAAAATCGGCGTAATATTCTTCTGCTTCTGAGCGCGATCCGAGCACATTGATGGAGGATGGCTGGATTTGAGTCAAGCCGAATGATGGTGACGTATTCTCCAACCGACCTTCGGGCGGCGCCTGCCCGCGCCCGGGCCTGCTCCGCCGAAGCAGCCGCTTCGGCTGCGAAGGCTGGAAGGTCGCGGGCCATCTGCCGCGAATCGTCACAATATTTGCGAATGCGTGTATAAGCATAAGCGTCGGTCCGGAAGCCCAACGCCACCTCTCCTGCGGGAGACCCGCTCACACAATCGAGAACCCCAGTCCCCCGACTTTGCGGGCCAACGGTTCGGAGGCGGCGGTCAGTCGCACCCGCGTGAATCGGAATTCACGGCGAATCCGATAGTGAATCCGGAGCCCGTCGAAATGCCGGGCGCGTTCGGTCTCATCCCCCGGCCTCGCGTCCGGTGGAGGCGCGCGCAGGTTCCGGTCATCGAATTCAATGTCGTAGACTTGGCGAGCGATGTTCCAAAGCGCTTCCTCGTCCCTCAAGCCGGCCGCGTCGCATCGAACCTCGGGCGCCGGCGGCGCGGGCAGCAGCCGGTCGGGTTGCCACGACGGCTCGACGCCCAGGAATCGGCACGCTTCCCGGTACACCATGACGGTCCCCATGACCTTGCCCTCGTAGGAATAGCCGGCAATGTGCGGCGTGCCCAGGTCCGCGCGCTCCAGCAGGTCCTGCCGGATGCGCGGCTCGCCTTCCCAGGTGTCAATCACGGCATGCGAGACGATGCCTCGACTCATGGCGGCCAGCAGCGCGTCAGCCTGAACCACTGCGCCCCTAGCGGAATTGATCAGGATCGCGCCGGGCTTCAGCCGCGCGAAGAACGCGGCATCCGCCATCTGGAACGTGGCATCGGGTCCCTCCTTGGTCAGCGGCACGTGCAGCGTCACCACATCCGATTCGTCCAGAATCCGGTCGAGCGACACGAAGGGCCCTCTGCCAGCTGACTTCTGACCTCCGACCTCTGACCTCTGTCTTGGCGGATCGTTCTGTAGCGCGCGCATGCCGAGCGCCTCGGCCTTTTCCACGACGAGTCGGCCCACGTTGCCGACGCCGACTACCCCGACGGTCAAGCCCTCCAGCGCGAAGCCGTGCCGCGCGGCGAGGCATGAAAGAGCGGCCGCGATGTACTCCGACACGCTGTTGGCGTTGCAGCCCGGCGAATAGCGCCAGCGGATGCCGGCCTTTTCCAGGTAGGCGGTGTCCATGTGGTCGAAGCCGATCGTCGCCGTGCCAACGAAGCGCACTCGGCTCCCTTCGAGCAGCCTGCGGTTGATTCGCGTGGTGGAGCGGATGGCCAGGATGTCGGCGTCGCGCGCGTCGCGTGGGCCGATCGCGCGGCCGTCCAGGATCACGGTCTCGCCGAGCGCGCCGAATGCCTCGCGGGCAAACGGCATGTCAGAAGAACAAACGATCTTCATGCCGGGCTAATTGCCAATGACCTCATCGCGCACCAGATCCCGCCACGTCTGGCGGCGCCGGACGAGGAACGATTTGCGGCCGTCCACCATGACTTCGGCGGCCAGGGGCCGGCTGTTGTAGGTGGACGCCATGGCAAAACCGTAGGCGCCGGCGCTCCGCATGGCGAGCAAGTCCCCTTCCCGCGCGGCGGGCAGGTCCCGGTCCAACGCGAGGAAATCCCCTGACTCGCAGATGGGCCCAACGAGGTCCGCGCGAATCGCGCGCCGACCGCGCCGGACGGCCAGGACCTCGTGGTATGCCTCGTAGAGCAGCGGCCTGATGAGATCGTTCATAGCGGCGTCCACGACGATGAACGTCTTGTGGGGGCTGTGCTTGACGTGCTGGACCCGGCACACCAGCAGGCCGGCGTTGCCGACCAGGAATCGGCCGGGTTCCAGCACCACCGAGATCCCAAGTTTCTTGAGGGCCGGCGCGACCTGCCGGGCATAGGTTTCAGGCAGAAGCGGCTTTTGACCGGGCCGGTAGTCAATCCCGATTCCGCCGCCGATATCGAGATAGCGAAACGAGGGGTATGCCCGTTTCAACTCCGCGCACAGCTCGCGCGTCCGGCGAAGCGCCTCGGCGAACGGCGCGGCGGAGAGAATCTGCGAGCCTATGTGCATGTGAATTCCCGCGATCTCGATGCCCGGCAGCCTGGCGGCCAGGCGGCACAGCCCGCGGACGTCCTGGAGCGCGACGCCGAACTTGTTTTCCTTTTCCCCCGTGGTGATGTGAGCGTGGGTGGCCGGGTCCACGTCCGGGTTGACCCGCGCGGCGATCCGGGCCGTCCGCCCCAGCCGCTCGGCGCAGGCGGCAATGCGGCGGATTTCCGGCTCGGATTCCACCGTGAAGAACAGGATGCCTCGCCTCAGCCCGTATTCGATTTCCTCGCCGGTCTTGCCGACGCCGGCGAACACGATCTTCGAGACCGGGACGCCGGCGCGCAGCGCCCGGAACAGTTCGCCGCCCGAGACGACGTCGGCGCCGGCGCCTTCGGCGGCCAGAGTCCGGATCACGGCGGCGTTCGTGTTGGCTTTCACCGAGTAGCAGATGAGCGGCCGGACTTCGGCCATGGCGCCGGCGAGCGCGCGGTACTGCGCCTGGATATGGCGGCGGCTGTACACGTACAGCGGCGTGCCGTATCGTTCGGCGAGGCGGCTCACCAGGACCGATTCGGCATACAGCTCATTCCGCCGGTAGTAAAACGCGTTCATGCTGGGAGAAACGTTTCGTTAGCCGTTTTCCATAGAGTCAGGCGTTCACGAGGCAACCTTGCCTTCCGTCAAACATCCTCTCGAGGGATAGCATAGCGCGGAGCTTGGCCGCAATCGAAAAAATGCTTCGGCCCGAGTTTCCAGTTTCCCTCTCCGCCCGATCCCTGCTAGAATGCGCGGCATGTTTCAGGGGAAGCGAATCGGCGCCCTCGGCTTGCTGCAGTTCGGGGCGGATTATTTCGCGATCGTCGTCGCCTACTTCACCACCCTGTTGGTCCGTTTTCATGGCGAATGGGGGGTGCGGTTCTTCTCCGTGCTCAACCGCTGGCTCGGTGTCCGCGAGACCGGCGCGCTGCCCGAGACGCACGAGGATTTCTACATCGGCAGCGCGCCGCGGATCACGGCGATCATGGCGGTTACGATCTGCGCTCTTTACGGGCTCCGGGATTTGTATCCGGGCCGGCGATTCATCACGCGAAGGCCGGTGGCCTGGAACGTCATCGTGGCCAACCTGCTTGCCCTGGCGATCTTCTACGCCTACTTTTACTTGAGCCGCAACGTGTTCCACCCGCGCGGCTTCTTCGCCACGGCGCTCTTCTTGAACGTGATCTTCTGCCTCCTGTTCAGGGCCGGTCTCGACCGGACCCTGCGGCGATGGCGGAGCAACCGGCAGTTCGACCGCTGCCGGGCCATCCTGCTCGGCCACGGCAAGGAGGCCGGCCACCTCAGCGCGCTGCTCGCCGAGTTTCATCCTCACGGGATCGAGGTTGTTGCCGAGGAGGCGTGGAATCCCGGCAGTTCCTTTGAGAACTGGATCGCCGCTCTGGAAGAGCGGTGCCGGCGAGAGGACATCCGCATGATCATTGCCGCCCAGAAAGATTTCTCCACGGCGCAGATTATGGAACTGCTGGAGGCGGCGGACCGGCTGGACGCGCCGGCGAAAGTTTTGTCGGACGCGATGAACATTCTGGTCAACCGGGCGAGAATCCCGACGGATACGATCCTGGGAACGCCGCTGGTCCACTTCGAGGCGCCGTCGGCTGTCCGGTGGTTCCGGCCGATTCGGAACGTTGCATCGGTCCTGGCGGCCGTGGCCGCTCTCCTGGTTCTCTCGCCCGTGCTTGCGGTCATTGCGCTGCTCATCAAGCGGACGAGTTCAGGCCCCGCGCTTTTCGCGCAGGAGCGGATCGGAGTGAACCGGCAGCCGTTCCGGATGTTCAAGTTCCGCACCATGCGCCACCGGGCCGACGAGATGCAGGCGCAGGTGGAGGAGTTCAACGAGTCCGGGGCGGGCCTGTTCAAGATCCGCGAGGATCCGCGGGTGACGAAGGTGGGGCGGTTCCTGCGGCGGTTCAGTCTGGACGAGCTGCCGCAGTTGTTCAACGTGGCGCGGGGGGAGATGACGCTGGTGGGGCCGCGGCCGCTGCCCCGGCGGGACTTCGAGAACTACTACGAGGACTGGCACTACAGCCGGCACGATGGAATGCCGGGACTGACGTGCCTGTGGCAGGTTTCAGGCCGGAGCGACATTGACTTCCACAACATGTGCATTCTCGATGTGTACTACCTGCGCAACAAGAACTGGGCTCTGGACCTGAAGATCATTCTCAGAACGGTCCGGGCGGTGCTGTTCGCCCGTGGAGCGTATTGAGCCTGGAAAGAGCAGTCGGATTACCGATCACACGAATTGACGCGAATCCAGGCAGCCGTCCCTAAACCTCTTCCATTCGCGTTCATTCGCGCGATTAGCGGGCCTCTCCTTATGGGGTAACCTCGTTTGCCTGGCACACACACCGCCGGCCAAGTGATACATGGTCGGACCGGCATTGACAACGCGCGCCGCGGGCGACCCCGTTCATGCGCGGGAGGCAAGGCTCTCCCAAGCGCCTGATTTTGATGGATCGGCGCTCCGGGGACCTCAGCGGGGAAGGACGACGGCAGGATGGAGACAGCCGATAAACTCCTTCAGTTGATGGATGTGTTTCTCCCCATCCCTCTCGCGAGCGGTCATGACGCTGACGTAGGCCCATCGTTCGTGGACTCCTCGGAAAATACTGCCGAACGCCATCCAGGCCACACGCGCGAGCCGGCTGGAGGTCTCGTGCCCGCCCCCCACGAACCAATAGGCAAACGCGAGGCCGTCGTTGCGCGCGCCGGCGTCGGCCGCAGGCTCGACGTCAAGCAAGGCAACGTTTAGATTCCGGCCGTCGGCAAGGCGGATCGGCAAAACATGCTGGGCCTTGATTGAGTATCCCTGACCCGACAGACACCACTGGGGTGGATGGATACTGGAACGTTCCTTCCCCGACAGCACGATCGCCACGTTGATCCGTTTATCCGACACGTTCCGGTATTCCTTTCGGACAATCACGGTGTCCTGGGGTAAAATTTTCCGTTCCGCTGCGGAGAGAGCCCCCAAGGCATGACCACAACGATCGCACACCTGCCGATCGCCCGCCCCGACATGACGCGCCCCACACGCCGGATTCCGGCAGAACCAGACGTTTTCGCCTGTCCATCCGCCCAAGACATCCGGAAGCGCCATGGCGACAGGCAGTCGCGCGTCAAGCCGGGGCGTCTCTCCGAAACGAACGCTGAGGAACGTGGCCAGCAGGAGCACGGAGAGCGCTCCGCATGCTTTGATTCGTGATGGGGTCATGCCGGACTTTTCTTTCGCGGCGCTATCCGCCGCAGCCATTCGCCCAAAGCCGCCGTGGCCAGGGTGGCCAGTGGAAAGACAATGAGCCCCGAGAAATCGTGATACACCCTCATTGCCGCCTCGGTCCCGAGCGTCTTGGCCACGACGGCGATGGTCACGATGCGCGCGACGTTCCCTGCCACGGCGATCGGCGCGGCGCTCAGGAACAGGAGCCAGGCCCGCGTTGCCGTCTTCTGCGTGGCATAGCCGTAGGCGGCCGTGAGCGCTCCGAGGGCAATCAGGGAGTTGATCCCGCTGCAGGGGTCGTCAACATTCAAGGCAAAGGCCTGGTTCCGCGCGTCAAGGATGGCCGTGCCCACGCGATGCACGGCCACGCCGAACCCGTTCAGGAGGCCGGCTGAGACCACACAGGAAAGCAGGCGGAGCGGGAACGTGAAGGGGACCAGGAAGCCCATGGGAATGGCGAATACCAGGTAGACGCACGGGAACAGGACTTGACGCGCCATCCCGTAGCCGAACAAGTGCCAGGGGATTGACCAGGCCAGGCCGATGAAGGCCAGCATGCCCAGCCGCGGTTGCTGCGCGCGACAGCCGGCCCAGTAGAGAAACAAGCTGACGACGACAACCGCCAGGGCGCGCGCGTCCATGTCGCCGCAGGCGCGCATGATCTCCCGCCGTTTTCGCCAGAGGAAGAAGAGGCTGACCAGAGGAATCAGCCAGCCGTGCATCGCTTCCCCTCCGGGGTCATTCCATTGCCTGACCGTCCAGGTCAGGATGGATGGGCCGTACGTTCCGGGATCATGGCTGTTGCCCATGAAGCCGAAAAGCAGGACGAGTAGGCCCAAAACCGCGACGAACGGCGCCGACTCCACCGCCCGACACAAGCGCGCATTCATTCCTCAATCCTTTTCCCTGGCATTGGTGTCTTGAGTGTCGCTTCTAGCCCGCATACTCCCGCGCGAAATATGCGCCGTTCGGGCCGTGATGCGCCCGCCTGGCGGGCGCAAACGGGGCTAGCCGCGGGCGTCTCCGCGAATACGCATCTGCTCGAGAAGAACCAGAAAGGCAAATCGAGGGATCGTCGACATATAGCGGCGTCCCAGGCGCCGCGGTTCCATACACAGGCGAAAGCACCACTCCATGCCCGACCGCTGAATCCATCGGGGAGCCTGCCGGACTCGACCGGTGTGAAAATCGAATGCGGCGCCGACACCGATCATGATCTTGGTCTCCAGGCGGGGCAAATAATCCGCCATGAAGAATTCCTGCTTCGGGGTGCTCATGCCCACCCAAACAATATCGGGCTGCAGCGCGCGCAGTTGGGCGGTCAGTTTCTCCTCCTCTTCGGCGGTCAGCGGACGAAACGGGGGGCAGAAGGCCCCCAGCACGCGAATGCCTCGGAATCGAATCTCCAACTTCCGTTTCAATTCCTCGGCCACGCCTGGACGACCTCCGCACAGGAAATGAGTCCAGCCCTTCAGGCATGACGTTTGACACACGCGCTCCATGAGGTCCGGGCCGTACACACGGTCCATCTGCCGATGTCCGCGAAGCCAGCCAATCCACACCAACGGCATGCCGTCCGGAACCGTGAGGAAGGATGAGTTGATGACGGACCGCAGACGAGGCGATTTCTGCGCCTCCACAATCCCATGCGCATCCCGCGCGCAAACGTAGCCTTTGCGATCGGCCCGAATCGCCTCGGCAATCGCCTCGACGGCCATGTCCATGTTGACCGCGTGGATACCGATTCCAAGGACGTCGAATCGGGGGAGATCAGTCATGCGCGTCTTTCCTCAGCAAGCGTTGCGGCGCTCGCGTCGCGCGCCGCCGGTGTCGCGGGCGCTACTCCGACCCGGATCGTGGCTCGAAGGGATGGTCGTAGTCATAGAACGGTTCCCGGAACCAATACAGAATACGATGCAGCCAGGCTGCGAGGGGTGAGCGATAGGCCAGGTGCGACAGCACGGCATACCGGAAGGCCAGCAGACTCAGGTAGTCCGTCCAGGACCGGCGGAGATAGAATCGCGTGACCGGCATGCGAGCGAGATCGCGATTCATCTCGACCTCGGTCTCCGACGCGGAACGAGGCTTCCGCGTGGTTCCATCAACCAGATGACTGACACTCGCCGGGGCGATCCCCATCAGACGGCAGCACGTGGCGTCTGCCGTGTAACAGTCGTCCGACATCAGCAGCCAGTTCAGTTCCACGACCTCGCCTCTCATGGGCCCGCTTCGATTCAACCCGTATCGTCCGTCCACAACCGCCACCGGCTTCCGCAGCGCGTTCACCACCGCGCACAAGACATCGTCAAGGTAGGGATGCAGCCTCAGTCTGGCCGGCGGGAGAGGGATACAGCCCCAGAGATTCTTGACGGACAGTGACACTCGGGTGTTCATGTGTATCTTGGGTACGGCGAGAGACACCACGCAGTCCGTGTCGTCCAGGACAACGGCCGGCAGCGGGATCTTCAACCGCCGATGTCCGGAAACCACCTCGACATCGCGCGCTGGCCTCCCCGTCAGGTTGACGACGTTCACTCCATACTTCTTCGTCAGATCCAGCAACCCCGTTTCCCGGAAGACCTCGTCCATCGAGAAGCGATTGTATCCCCCGGAGTCTGCCTCGCCGACCATGATCCGGTCCGTGTAGTCCTTGAGCGCCTCGACCAGCGCCTCGACGCACATCGGACTGGCCATGACGCCTTTCCGGTACCTTGGGAAGGTCAAGTTGGGCTTGACCAAGACTCGATCCCCGGGCCGTATTCGGCGCTCAATGCCTATCCAAGCGAGGCCCCGGCGAATCGCTCCCGCATAGTCGCGAGGATCCAAATCGTCAACGAAAAGCCTCACCTTGCCCATCGCTTGTCTACCCCATTGGCCGGTCTTCAACCAGCTCATCATACACGCCGAACATTTTTTTGTAGAACCCGTCGAACAGGAACTCCCGCTCGAGCTTGCGCCGGCCGGCCTGCCCCATCCGACTGGAGAGCGCAGGATCGCCGAGCAACCGGGCCAGCGCTTCCGCCATTGCCGCCGCATCGCCGGGCGGAACCAGAAAGCCCGTCACACCGTCTTCGATCTGCTCCGGAGTCCCGCCGATCCGCGTTCCTACCACTGGCTTGCCGAGCGCCATCGCCTCCAGCACCACTCCGCCGAAGGGCTCAGGAAGGCCGGACGACAGCACGAGGATATCCAACGCCGCCAGGGCAGCCTTGATGTCCTGCGCCTCACCCACGCAGAGCACCCGATCCTCCTGCAGTGTCTGGCGTATGATCTCCTTGAGCCTGTCCAAGTGCTTGTCGTTGCCCGGGAAAGGACTCCCCACGATCAGGAACCGCGCATCCGGATATCGGGCGTCGAGGAGCTGAGCCGCGCGGACCAGGGTCTCCTGGCCTTTTCGTGCCAGCTTGACCCGCCCGACCACACCCACGAGACGTCCCGGTCCCGGGGCAACCGCCCGACGAAACGCGGCGATCCGCTCCGCGTGCACGGGACCGAACTCCTCGATCGGCAGGCCGTTGTGAATGACAGCGAGGCGATCGTCATCGGCCGGGTCGCCGAACTGTCGCGCCACGGCGCTCGACACGCACACGACTCGGTCCGAGAGGCGCAGGATCATCCACCGGTACAGCGGCCAGGCCCAGCCGAACTCCGAGAAGAACTCGCGCGCGTGCCAGACATGCGGAATCCCGGCCCAGCGGGCCGCGATGGCGGAAGCAAGGAAAACCGTCGCCGTGTTCGTGTGCACGATGTTTGGACGATCCTCCCTGATAAGGCGAAGCAAAGCAACGACGGCCGTGGCCGCGCGGAACCACAGCGCGAGGAATCGCGCGGGGTTCCGGAACCGATCGCGGCGAAGGATCGGCAGCCGCGTGAGCACACGCACTTGCGCGCCGGCCTTTTCCAGTTCCGCGCGGAGGGGGCCTTCCCAGGGCAATACCACACGGACCCCGTGGGAATCCCGGACCAACCTCGCGCTCAGCCGAAGGAGCGACCGACCGGCGCCATAGAGGTCGGCCCCACTGTGAACAAAAAGTATCTTCACGGCGTCTGCTTCAGTTCATCGACAACGTACAAATGCTTCCCGCTGGGCGCAGGCGGAATCTCGGCGACACGCCGCGTGGATATCTGCGCCTCTGCTCCAAACGCGGCCTGCAAGTCCCGGACAATCGCCGGCGCGAATTTCGCGAACACACCGTCCCCCGCGGAGTCGTCAAGCACGACGAGAAGATCGAATTGCGCCGTCCCGACCCGCCGCAGTTGAAACCGGCGCACACCGCTCGCCCCATGCACGACACCGATGAGATGGCGGATGTAGACCGGCGACACGTAACGCCCCCCGGAAACCTCCAAGAACTGAACCGTCCGTCCTTCGACTGTTTCCAGAAGAGGAAATGGGCGACCGCATGGACAGAGGCCGTCCCGCAGGGCGCCCCGGTCGCCGATTTCGTAGCGTACGAGGGGGAAAGTCGAGTTGCCGAGCAGCGTTACAAGGATACGGCCCGATTGCCCGGCGGGAACCCGGTTGCCCTGTTCGTCCACGACTTCCAGATGCGCCTGATGGGCGTACACGTGGAACCCGCCGTCCTCGCACTCACAGGCCATGTCGGCGCACTCGCGGGAGCCGTACTTGTTGTGAACTCGCGCCGAGAAAACCTCGCTCAGCAACGAGCGGGCTTCGAGCGTCACCGTTCCGGCACAGGCCATGATCGCGGCAAGGGGCCGCACCCGCATGTTCTCCGCTTGCGCATGGCTCGCCAGTTGGCAGGCCGCGTCCACGTAGGCCATCAGGTAGTCCACGTCCACGCGTTCGTTGATGAGGCCGATGTACCGGCGTTGTCGGGCATGGTTCATCTCGAACGCATTGAGCAGGTGTTCCCGGGCAAGCCATCCCGTCAGGCGAGCCGGCCACGCCCGGCGCATCTTTCGGACCTCCTCCATGGAACCCCAGAGCCTGAAGTAGGGGGCGCCGAAAGGGAACCCGCAAAGGCGCTGCGAGTAGAGTCGCGAAGCGCGGCCCTGGTCACGGAAGCCGGCGTCGTGAATGACGCGAATGGGCATCCCCGTCGTGCCTCCCGTCCTGACCTCGATCCAAGAGTAGCCCGGCGAGCGCGGTCGGCCGCCGGCAACCTCCGCCCGCTTTCCATCCGACACCAAGTTCAGGAAGTTGTCCCGGATATCGCTCTTCGCCAGGATTGGAAAATCCTCCAGCACCGGGGAGCGACTTCCTCGCACACGTTCCCGGTAGAAAGGACAGTTGCGAACGGCATCCCGGAGCACGCCTTCGAGGCGCCGCGAGCGCAGATCCCTCAGCGCGTCCGGGCTGCCACAATCGAGACGCAGGAACTCCCGGTAGTATTGCGCCGCCCGGGAGCCTAAGGCGCTCTGAAGGGCCAGAAAGACCGTTGCCCGGATGCCGGTCACAGTTCGATGTGTCCCTTCCAGCCCGGAGGCGCTAGAAACGGGTGAAGAACAGGCAGCGACATGATCCCGATGATCGTCCGTCCATCCCAGGACAGTTGCGCGCGGTCCGGATCGATGGCCGACCATTCCGGGTCGCCCAACGTCCTGAAGTTGGCGAGGAGAGGAATCTTGCGCCAATCGTAGCCCATCATACGCGCCATGGCCATGTCGACCAGAAAGGGATTGGCGGAGACGGCCACAACGCCGGTCTCCACCGGAAGCGGCTGAAGAGGGCCGTCCCCCTCCCCGGCGATGATGCCGTCCAGCACCGCGACATAAGCTCGCTGAGGCCTTGTCGCCAGCGTCCCGCCATCCCGCGGCGCGTAGCGAAGGATGCGATTGAGATCGTAGACCATTCGCCAGACCGTGTCGTTGCCGTACCAGGATCCGCTTCCCGTGTAGAACCGTTTCCCGAGATTCTCCCGGCGCCCTTCGGTGCGAATTCCCGTCCATGCCTTGATCCATGCCCACGCGAAGCGACCGATCCAATAACCGAACCGGGAACGTTTCTGGAGGAGTTCCCGGGCGCGCGCCTGCAGGGGAATCCAGAAGGATATGTCCCGCGGGAACTCGTCACCGCCACGCCCTGCCCGCCCACGGCGATGATGGACCAGGCACCCCTTCTCCCCGTTCATTCCCACAAGATTTTTCAGCGCTCCGGTGATCCCCGCCTTCTGATGGGTCTTCATCTTCGGCATGTTGATCACGAGGTCGGCATCCAGGATGGTCCCGGCGATGCAGTAGCGATGCATCCCCGACCGGTGGCTGTTTGCGATCCGGGCCGGATCGTAGTCGGAAACCCGAAGGCGCCCCTGGGGATCGCTGACCGGATCAACGAAGCTCTCGCGCCCAAGGACAACATCGCGATACCCCCGCGGATCCCCCTCGGGCCCCGCGACATCCCGGGAGAGGAATCCGCGGCGCAAGACATATCGTTCCCTCCTCAGATCGAGGAATCTAACCCGGGGGCGCTTCAGGCGGCCGCACCTCTCTGCCATCTCCGCAAGCCCGCACTGCTCCGCGAGAAGATCCCACCGACAGCTCTGCAGCGGGACATCCGCCACCGTCAGGCTCTCCGCCTGGGGATACCGGTCCAGGCAAACCGCGATGACCGCCTCAATCAAGAGCGGACTCGTGACCAGGGCCCGTATGGGAAACTCCGGCGCCACCTGGTGCCGGACCCAGTTGGGCTTGATCACGATTCTCCGAAAATCACCATCCGGCATATGCCGCCGGATGAACTCGCGGACGTCATCGCTTACGCTCGGGGACGCAAGAATATGACACTCGGCAGTCACAGCTTGCCAGCCTGACGAGGGGCCGCGCCGACTGTCTCCTTCACCAACAACAGGGCCGCCTGCCGCGGAGGCAGCCGCCACACGCCGGCCAAGACGGCGTCGGCAACGCGGCACATCCAGAATGGCCAACAAGAGGTCATCACGTTGAAAGCGACCTTGGCTAGAGTGGCCCACGCAGGGTGTCGCGGCGAGTTCGGCGACAAGTAGAGGCGCTCCACGAGATAAAAGAGCCGTTCATTCTCGAAGCCCCATACCATGTGGAAACCCGCGTCGGCGCAAGCCAGTCTGCAACTCTCGAACGTGTATGGCCTTACATGCTTGGGATCCATGAACCGCTCGTTGACCGGAACTAGGACCACGAGGGCGGCCTCCGGCTTCAGAGCGGCATGAATCCGCCGCAGACACGCCCCGTCGTCCGGCAGGTGCTCCAGAACATGCGAGGCGATGGCCAGGTCACAACTCTCGGGCCCGACGGGCAGCGGTCCGCTCGCATCCCCTTGATGGAAGTGACACTCGCCATATCCCTTCCGAACGGCAAGGGTTTTCGCCCGTTCAACTGCTGACCGGGCCATCTCGATCCCGACGATGTGGCAGTCGCGAGGGAACGAAAACAGCGTGTCTGCGGATCCAAAGCCGAGCTCAAGGATTTTCTTCCCGTGCCAGTCTCGTCTATGCCGGCGGACGAGCGTCAGGCACGTCTTCCGCTTGACCTGTGTGTCGTACCGCCAGAAGAACCACCATCTGGGCTTGTCGTAGTATGTGTCAAACGCATCGGCGTTGAGAGCCCGAACAGGAGAATCCCCGTTGCCCGAGGTCGGCACGACTAGCCCTGCCTTTCACCGATGGGCGCCCGAGACGACAACCGGCTCAAAGCCCATTCGATGCCGACCCAGGCGTCAATCAGTTCGCGGACCAGACGGCGCTCTCGGTTCCGGATGTAAACCCCGAGACAGAGAGCGGGCAGCAGCAGGACCTTGAGCGGCAGAACCCAGAGAAGGGCCCGCGCGAATTGTCGCCCGCAATTGACCCCTCCCAAGTCCTGGAGCAGCAGCCTCCACGCCTCGTAGCGCAACTCGGCGATCCGCCGCGGCGAGGCGCGATTCGTGCTCTGCCCCCCGTGATGCAGGATGCTGACGTTGCCCAGGTAGCGGATGCGAAGCCCGCGCCGCCGCAGCCGAAGACAGAACTCGATGTCCTCCAGGAACATGGGCAGGCGCTCGTCGAATCCCCCGATGTCCCCGATCAGTTTCCTGGAAAACATCATGAACGACCCCGCAATGGCGTCCACGTCCCGACTTTCCTCGTGATCCCATTCGGTCATATCAAATGACTGCAGCCATCCCGCGCGGGCGAACACCTTGTCGATCATCAGGATGCTGGCCAATGCGCTGCGCAAGGTTGGGACGCGCCGCGCGCAGGAGAACTGGATCTTTCCGTTGGGCTTCAAGGTCTTGACCCCCACGCATCCGCAGTCCGGATGCTCCTCCAGAAAGGACAAAGCCCGCGCGATGGTTCCCGGGTGGACCACCGTGTCGGGGTTCAAGGCGAGCAGGTATCGGCCCTTGGCGGCGCCGAAGCCCATATTGTTCGCCGCAGGAAATCCGATGTTCCGGGCCGGCGCCATCAAGCGGACGCCGGGGTATTCGCATCGGATATGATCGACGGCGCCGTCGGTGGAGCCGTTGTCAACCACGATGATCTCGACGGCGAGATCCTGGGTCGTAGCGAGAACAGAGCGGAGACAGGGGCCAAGGAAGTCCCGCGAGTTCCAGCTCACGATCACCACGGAGAGATCCGGCGTCTCGCGGATCATCGGCTTTCCAGTCTTTCAACCCGGCCTCGTCGTTCAGGGCGCGAGTTCCGCGTAAAGGCGATGCAGTTCCGCCATGCTCCGGTCCGGGTCAAACCGCTGCCGGATAAACTGTCGGGCGTTTCGGCCCAGCAAATCCGTCAGCTCCGGCTGGGAGAGGATCGCATCAATGGCCTGCGCCAGCGCCGCGGGGTCACCCGGCGGCACGATGAGCCCGGTCTGTCCGTGCAGCACGATTTCCCGGGCTTCCCCTCCATCGCTCACAATCGCCGGCTTGCCCAGCGCTCCAGCTTCCATCGCTGGACAGGAGAAGTGCGGAAAGGTGAACGGACTCACAACTACGGCAGCCTGCTCGATGGCCGACTTCACCTGGCAAACGAAGGGTAGAAGCCGAATTCGCTGCGGGGCCTCCGCGGCGAAAGCGTCCATCCGCGCGCCGTATGTTTTTCTCCCGGCCGCCAGAAACAAGGATCGGGCCAGTTCGTACAACCGCCCCCGTCGGGCCCGGACACCCCCAAATATGCCCAATACGACATCGGGCGTCGCAGCCCGCCGGATGGCCCGACACGAGTCCAAAGCCCCCTTGTGGGCCAGCCGCCCCCCAAAATCCAGCACAACCGGATGGCGATGACGGAGGCCCAGGACGTTTCCAAGTTCAAGAGGCCCGTCCCGATCCCTGAAGTTCGGCCAAGAGTAGATAACTCGACTCCTGTCGGCGAAGCCGAACATCCTGACTGAGGTTTCGGAAATCCCCACAATAGCATCCACCCGGTTTGCCACCAAATCGTTCTTGAATCGCTCCCGGCGATCCGATGAGCCGCCCATACGCCAATGTTCACGAACATGGAGCACGACGCGCGCCCCCGACGAACGATCGACGCCCGCCGCAAGGTGAAACATGACGCTCGAATTGACGTGGACCAACGCCGGGCGATACCAGGCGCAGATGGCACGGACCGCCCGAATGCCCTGCCTCGCCAATACGCGGAGCAGCATATCGTGGGCGCTGGTCATCGGATTCTCGGATGGAGCGGCCCACAACAAAGGACGAATCGAGGAGCACACGAATACGTCGATCCCGAGCATCTTAACGGCGCGCAGCAGGTGGCCGTCGCCACCGGCAACGACCAGCGGTTCATAGCGCGAACGGTCCAAACGGCGAAGCGCCTCCAACAGAGAGAACGACGCGCCGCCATCCAGGTCGGCGCTGTGCTGAAGGTAGAGGACCCGTTTGCGTGACGATGACATCAAGATTGAGCAGGGACCGGGAATCTCCCCTGATCCCCGCTGTCCGCAGGAGCCGCGGAACGGCTCTCCGGTCCGGTCCTGCTTGGCCGCGCTCCCCAGACCATTCCCGCCCAGGCCCAAAGCCCTCCGGCCAGGAATGGATTGTAGGCGACGTCCACGAGCAGATTGATGATCACCCACACAGCCATCGTCGGGACAAAGGCCTCCGCCAGTATGCGCTGGTGGAAATCATCGGGCAGGACGCCCCGTCGGATCAAGCGCAGGACGCGCGCGGCCGCGTAAACATGCAGTCCCCAGTACAACAGCGCGCCCAGGGGCCCGAGTTCACTCCAGATGGCGAGGAATCCGCTATCCGTATGGCCGGTGACGCTGCTGCCTTCGGAAAGCTGGATATATCGCTGCGTCGTGGGGGCGCTTATGACATAGTTGATGTACTTTTCGGCAAGAGGCCGACGATAGTGCCGGCCGACGGCGCTGGCGAAGTTCCCCGGCCCGGCCCCCAGCCAGGGACAGTGGAGTTCCCACGTGGAGTGGTAGCAGACGTCCCGATAGGCCTGTCCCTTGCTTCCCCGGATCATCCGCTCCCACCGTTGCCTCATGTTTCGAGCGTTGAAATTGTCGGTCAGATACCCCAGGGCGCTCCTGCTTCTCGTTCCGGTTCCTATGCCCGGCAACTGCGGGAGGCAGGACACCAGGAGGATCGTGAGGGCAGTCGCGCCGAGCCACAGGCGCTTTTTGGGGTCTCGAAACGGCAGAAGGAGCAGGATTCCGAGGGACACGACAAGCAGCGCGTAGGCATGAACGGTGTAGCTGATCCAGACCTGGTAGACGGCGAGCAGGACCATGATCAGGTTGACGAATTTCCAAAGAGGCCGGCGGGAGTTGAAGAAGCCGACGACGAACAGGGTCGCGCACGCGATGGCGAAATAGGACACCAGATCGCATCCTTGAAGGGTCCCGATGGCGAAGTCCACGGATCCAGCCCGGAAATTCGGAATCGGATTGATCCCCAGTTGCCAGCCGACGTTGATGGCCAGTTGGAAGAGCAGGCATGCCCCCATAAGATAATAGATAAACCTGGAGTCGCGATCGGTCAGGAAGTGCCGCGCGCAGGCGAAGATGAGAAAGAATCGGAAATAGGACAGCACGAAATGCGCCGCGCCAAGCGCCGGCGCCAGGTTTGCCACTCCGGAAGCGATGGTCAAAGCGAGAAGGACGCCGGCCGCAGCTTCCAGAATCCGGAACCGCTCGAAACCGGATGACGACCGAATCCGATGGGCGACGAGGACCAAGAGCAGGAGCAACGTCAGACCCTTGTCCACCCATCGAACGCACTCCCCCCGAAACAGGAAAGAGACAAATTCATAGACCATGACCCAAAGGAAGTAGGTTGTCAGCAGCCATTTGGGTCGGCCGACCAGGAGGCAAAGCAGGACCGGGGCCAAAGGAACCCAGAGCCCCGTCACACCCATTGTCACGCCGCAAATGAGAATCGCAATGGAGAAGGCGACCGTTAGGAGAGGCGTGAGCAGTCTGGTGTTCAGTACGATCATGGAGCGGCGTCGGCAGCAGGAGTCCTGCCTCTCGGGAACGGAAGATTTCCCCGCGAACAGAGCGCCTTCACAAGTCGCCTAGGCCTCGTCCAGAGGCAGTGGCGCAGGATGACCAGGAGCCAGTTGAAGGCGTCCTGCAGATCGGCCAGGGCCTGCCGACCGGGCGTCCAGGACGCTGGGGTCCGCGGCCCGGCGTCGGCGCTTAGGCGCAGGACGCTGGAAACAAAAGACCCGTAGTCGAAGCGTCCCGAATCGACAACCTCGCGGCGGGCCCGTTCGGCGATTCGGTTGGTAAGTTCTTCATCGCATGCGTTGTCCAGGACCTCCTCAATGTTGCTGAAATCCTTGCGCAACGCCAGGAAGTGAACCCCTGCCTGGAGAATCCCGTTGTACTCGCCTTCAACGAGTATCTGGCAGGTTCGGGTCGCGCAAGCCTCCAGATGCCGAGGCGATATCGAGACGTACCGAATGCCCCCATCCAGATTCGGGAAACAAGCTGCCTCAACCTCGTCGAACTCCGCGCCCGGGTGTGTGGCCATGTAGCCTTCTCCACGCCGACGGATGGAGCCGTCGCAATCCAGGAGGCTCGCCCCGCCTTCCGCTCCCAGCACGCATCGGCACCGGAGGAGGAACCGCGTCCACCGGGCGCCGAGCAGCGCGCGGTTCTCCCCGACGGCAATGTCTACCTTCATGCCCCTCCGGCGCGCTCGCACGGCAACCGCATCGGCCACCTGGGACTTTAGCATCCCATGCCGTCCGTCCGATGGCCGGGCAGGGCGCACCCTGTACCCGATGTCGATCGCCCGCCTACCCGCCGTTCGGCCCAGCCGTTCGACACGTGAAATGAACTCGGAGGACAGATACCCGGGGAGCGCCCGGCAAAACGCCACACCACCGAATCGCGCCGGATCGTAGAGGGCCTTCCATTCCGATTCGGGGGCACAGGTCAGGATGTGGGTCATCCCGAGTTCCAAGGCCAGGCGATGAATCAGGTCTGTCTTGAAATGCTCATCCTGGGGCATGCCGACCCGGCAGGGAGTCCGACTAGCCGCTCGCTTGGCCTCTTCCAGAACCCGCGCGAACTCCTCCGGCGCGCTCCCCCTCACCTCGAAGAAAAGCGTATGAAAGATGACAAGATCGAAGGACATCTTGGCCACAACGTCAAGCGCCCATCGAAAGGCCAGGTTGAGGTAGACCGTCCTCGCATCCCGGGCCTCCCTCCGGAAACAGAACAGGTGATCCCTGATGGTCGATCGAAGCGGATAGACACCGCGGTACCAGTAGATGACTAGAACCCTGGGCATGTCAACGGACCGGCCTCGGATCGCTCGCCACCTGGACCTCCTTCAGGTGAGTGAAGGTCTGCCCGAACGGATGGGTCTTGTACCACTCAACCGCTTGCCGGACCCCGTCTTCGAGCCGAGTCGTGGCGCGCCACTCGAAGTCCAGCGCGGTTTCGGACGGATCGAGCAGAATGGTGTAAACATCGTCTTCGTTGCGCGGACGAACCTCGATGGCGGGGACCTGTCGGCCAAGCGCCTTCAGAACGGCCACGAGGAGATCCTTGATGGCATAGTCGCTTCCAGTGGCGACGTGGTAGACGCCTCTCCGCCCTTTCCCGTCAATGGCCCGCGCGACGACGTCCACCAGATCCTGGACAAAGATGAAGTCCCGTCGGGTATCGACAACGAAGCAGGGCTTCCCGGTGGTTAGTCGCATGTAGAAGGTCGGCAGTGGCCCGCTGAGATTCCGCGGCCCATAGACATTGGCCAGCCGGAACGAGAGGTAGTCGAGCTTGCTCAGCATGATGTACTGCTCCCCCGCCGTCTTGCTGATCGCGTAGCTGCTCCCCTCCGCGCGGACCGGGTGTTTCAACGTGATCGGCTGTTCCCGGGGGCGCAAGCCATAACACAGGGACGTCTGGAAATAGATCAGGCGTCGCGCGCCGGCGGCTTCGCACGCCCGGACCACGTTCACCGTGCCCAGCACATTGGTCCGAGCATCCTCGGCCCAGTTCTCGGGATCCTTGTAGGAAGCGGCGGCATGAACCACGGTATCCGGCCCAAAGGAGCGGACGATCCCGCCAACCCATTCACAGTCGGCGATCGTGCCCTCCTCGACCGCGATCCTGCCGGTTTTGGGCAGATTATCGCGCCGCCCGGTCGTGAAGTTGTCGATAACCAGAATGTCGTCGCCTCGCGCCAGGAGCTTATCCGCCAAGTTCGAGCCGATGAACCCCGCGCCTCCCGTGATCAGTATCCTCATGAAGCAGACCTCCGTTCGGTCGTTCGCCTGTCCACAATATCCGCCGCAACCGCTCCGTCCCGGCGCCCTTTCAGCCGGCAGGCGCGCGGCACAACCGCTTCAGCACTGCCCCAAGGCCCTCGCGTTCCTGGCGGGTCAACAGCGCCAGCACGAGGCCGGCCACTACCGGCAGCAGGGCGAAAGCCATGCCGATCTCCACGCCTAGCGGCCAGGAGCGGGGGACCGTCAACGCGCCGCCTACGGCAATGACGATTACCGAGAAGGATGCCAGTTGCCTGGCGGGGTAGACCACACGAAGGTAGGCGCGGCGCCGGAATCGGTTCCAGGCGTGTGTGAGGATGATCAGGATCAAGAACCCTCCGGCCAGGCTTAGCGCCGCCCCCAGCACCCCGAAGACAGGGATCATCAGCAGGTTCAGGGCTATGGCGCCCGCGGCCGCCACGGACTGGATCGGCGTCTGGCTTTGGATTTCCCGGGCAAAATACATGCCGGGCAGTAGAATGTAGTATACTCCTTGGAGAACCTGCCCGAAGGCCACCAAACCGACCGCTTGGAAGGCGCCATGGAACTCGTCGGTTGCCATGAGCATAACTACCGGTCTGGCCCAGATGAAGAAGAGAATCCCGAGCCCTCCTGCGCTCAACAGATAGTAGGCAAGCACCCGGCCGAAGAGTCCCTTAGCCTCGTCCAGCCGTTCCGAGAATGACATGAAGTAGGGATACCAGGCGCTTTGGAAGGCTGACACCACGATCCCCATCAGCATCCCCATGCTGAATCCGACCTGGTAGACGCCCAGGGTCCCGCTCCCCAAAGTTCTTTGGAGGGCCCATTTGCTCCCGTGTTGGAGGATGAAGATGAAGCAGAAAGATGGCAGGAGCGGCAATCCCATCTTCAGCAGTTCTCTCCCGATATCCCGCGACACATGTGGCCGCAGTTCCCTCGCCACGGGCCAGAGGAACATCGCGAGCGTTACCATCCGGCCAAGCCACCCCGCCTCGATCAAACCAGTCACCCCCCTCCGCAACGCCACCACAAACAAGACCCCGAGCCCGATCGTCGCCAGCGAGGAGGTGACACCAAGGATGACGACGGTCCGGGCGCGCTCCTCAAACCGGAGGTAGAGATGCAGCGGGTCCACGAGTATGGTCAGCGCCGCCGTCCACAGCGTCAGGCGGACCAGGTGGGCATGCGCCCCGCTGCCGAAAGCCCAGCCGGAAATACGGCACGAGAGCAGTTCCGCGACGGCCACGAGGCATAGGGCGCCGGCCAACAGGATTGCCATCGAGGTCCAGATCGTGGCGGCTTTGTGTTCGGCGCTCCGGTCCGCGTAAAAACAGGGGCCCATCGCGGCCGTCAGACCAAGGGAGAAGACCGAGGTGGCCAAGAAGGCGATGACCCAGAGGATCGAGGCCACCCCGTAGTCGGCCGGCGAAAGATACGCCGTGAACACCGGGAGCAGCAGGAAATTGGCGAGCTTCACCAGGACATCCCCTGAACCGTAGATCACGACACTCCGTGTCAGCCGGGTAATTTCCCCGCGCGTGTTCACGCCTGCCGCCATGGTTTCTGCCGCCATTTCCCCGTTAGCCTCGCGGAACGCCGGGCACGGAGTCTCCGGCGTCGCCCGGCGCCGGCCTCCGAAACTCGTGGCGCCTGTCATGGAACTCCTGTTGCCACAATTCCAGACACAGAAGGCCCCACAGCCTGCGGCCGAATCGCGGCTCTCGATCGAGATTCTCCACGACCTTGGCGTTGTCCACCAAGGGCCGGCCTCGGGCCCTGTCCGACGAAAGCGTGTCAACCACGAACTCCCGCGCCGGCCCACGGCTCCATTCCGTGAACGGAACCGGGAATCCCATCTTGTCCTGGCGCTGCGCGACCAGCGCGGGGATCTGGCCCACAAAGGCGCCGCGGAGGACGTGCTTGAGGTTCCCGTCCTTGAACTTGATGTTGGCGGGGATCGTGGCGGCGAATTCGACAAGCGGATGATCCAGCAGGGGCGCCCGGGATTCAATGCCGTGTGCCATGCTCACGCGGTCCTCCACGTGGAGCAGAGCCGGAAGCAGCGTCTTAAAATCGAAGTGCGTCATGAGGTCAAAGTAGGACTCTTTCCGCACGTTTGGCCCGTGGAAGATCGCCCGGAAGGCCTCGAACGGCGAGTAGTCGCCCAGTAATTCCCATCGAACCTCGCCATGAAACCCCGATGCTCGGTTCACGAGCCGGAAGTACCGTCGGTCCATATCCTCAAACAGTCCTTCCCTCCAGAATTCCTGCAAGGCCGGCTTGTATTTCCTGAGCGCAACAAGATTTGGGATGATCGATTCATAGGTCACGACGAAACGGCCATCCCGCATGGTCCCTTCGATCGCAGCCTTGATGCACTGCTCGAAATAGGCAATCAAGTAGCGCGTGTAACCCCCGAAGACCTCATCGCCACCTTGCCCACCCAGCACAACTTTGCGATGCCTCCGCGCGAAAGCCGAGACCATGAACTGTGGGAACGAGCCGGCGCCGGCTGTCGGATAGTCCAATGCGCGAACCAAGGCGGGCAGGCGCCTGATGAAGTCCTCAGCCCCCAGATCAACCGGGCAAAACTCCAATCCGCGCGCGTCGGCCAGCGCGCCGGCGTAGCGGCTTTCGTCGTACTCCGGATAGCCCGGGAAGCGCCCAGTGAAGACCGGGAAGGCCGCTGCGCCCCGCTGCCGGGCCACGGAGCAGACGATGCTGGAGTCGAGGCCTCCGCTGAGATAGGCCCCCAGAGGGACGTCGCTCCGGAGGTGCATCTGAACGGACTCTTCAACGCCCGCGCGCAGCCGCGCCTCCGCAGCCCTCTCGTCCATCCCGAAGTCAATATCGTACTGCACTTCCCAGTATCGCCGCGTCCGGACGGTCCCGCCGGCGACCGTCAGAACATGCCCGGGCAGCAGTTCCTGAACGCCCCGGAAGAGCGTCTTCCCGGCCAGGCAGAACTGAAAAGTCAGGTAGTCCTTCAGCCCCTCCACGTCCGTCTCGACGTCCGGGAGAAACGGCAGGAGCGCTTTGGCTTCCGATGCGAAGAAGAACGCGTCTTCCCGGACCGTATAGCAGAATGGCTTGATCCCGAAGCGATCGCGGGCGCAGAACAGAGCCTGCCGCGCCTCATCCCAAAGGGCAAACGCGAACATACCACGGAAACGAGCCACGCAGTCCTCCCCCCATTTTCGGTAGGCCATCAGAATGACCTCCGTGTCGGAACGAGTCGAAAACAATCTTTCGCCAAGTTCCCGGCGAAGCGCCTCGAAGTTGTAGATTTCCCCATTGTGGGTAACCCAGTTTCCCTGCCCGTCCGTCATGGGCTGAGCGCCGGTGGCCAGATCAATGATGCTCAGTCGCCGGTGGCCGAACCCTAGACACCCGCGCGGATGGACCCATATGCCCTCGCCGTCCGGACCCCGGTGCTGCTGTAGCCGGTTCATCACTTCAAGATCTGAACGCAGGGCCCTCACCGGCCCCAGTCTCAGGTTGATCTCACCCGCTATGCCGCACACGACCAGCCTCCCGTGCCGCTTTTTGCGCGGAGTTTTTGTGTCTTCTTGTGCCTTTTGAGCTTGCGCGCGCTTGAGCCGCGGAGAATGAAACGAAGCCCACGATTCTCAATCAGCCAGTGCGCTTCGTCCGGCGGCTCTGGCGCCTTCCGCGCTTCTAAACAACATGGGCAGCATACGGATCGGAGTCACAAGCTACTCTCTGCCCTTTCTCGTTTGTTTCCGCGCGGATTCCTTGATGCGCTGGATATGGCCGCGGCCCATGCCCTTGACCTCGCAGCCGAGTTCGAAGTACCGGCGCATCTTCGCGTCGTCCAGGATGCAGAAGCAATCCACGATCGCGCACGGCTTGCCCACGGCCTTCACCACCCGGTCTGGATCGAGCGCCAGATAGGGCGCATGCCGCGCCGCCAGCACGATCGCGTCCGCGTCCTTCATGGCCTTCCACAGATCGGATTCGATCCGCAGGCCCTTGAGCCGCTCCTGGCGGTGGAAGAACCGTCCCAAACTGTGGCCCGGCTTCGGGTAGAAATCCTGAGCCTCGAACTCCCACCAGTGATCGAGATATGGATCGTGCGCGCGCAGGTCGGCCCCCATCTCCGTCAACTTGCGAACAACAAGCTCCGCCCCGCTGTACCGCGTATCCCCCACGTCCTCGCGGTACGCCGCGCCAAGCAGCAATACTTCGGCGGCCGCGATCGGCCGTCCCATGTTGCGCAGCGCGTCCCGCGTCAGTTCCGCCGCATGCAGAGCGCGCATATCGTTGATGTCAATCGCCAGCGGCGTCACGCGGAATATCTCGTCGTCCCAGCCCAGGACGTGCTTGTAGGCCCAGACCCCCAGGCCGCCGTCCTTGGGCAGGCAATACCCGCCGATGCCGGGCCCCGGGAAGATGATGTTCGAATGCGTGGGCCGCACCTTGATCGCCTCGATCACCTTCTTGAGGTCCACGCCGTTGCGCTCGGCGAACAGCGACCATTCGTCGAGGAACGCCAGAATCGTAGCCCGGTAGCTGTTCTCCACAATCTTCGCCGTCTCCGACTCGATCGGCCGATCCAGAACCGTCAGAGGGTACTTTGCCGTGTTCAGCACCTCCCCGAGAAATTTCACCACGCGCGCCTTGGCTTCATCGTTCACTCCGCTGCACACGCGCCAGAAATCCCGGATCGAGCCCACGTAGTTCCGCCCGGGCATGACCCGCTCGTAGCTGTGCGCGAGCAGCGGCTCGGACTTGATCCCGCGCTGCTCGAACGCCCTCTTCATGATCGGGTAGGCCACCTGCTCGGTCGTGCCCGGCGCCACAGTGGTTTCGATCAGCACCAGCGCGGACGGCGGAATCCGCTCTGCGATTATCCCCAGCGATTCCTCGAGCGCCTCCATGTCCGCGGCGCCGGTCCGGCAGTTGCCTAGCGATTCCTTGAGGTAGTCGCACTGCACGTCCACGATCACCACGTCGGCCAGCCGCAGCGCGTCATACGTGTACGTTGCCGCGAACGTCTTCTTCTCATTCACGCAGCGCCGGATGATGACGTCCACCTCGGGGTCCTCCGACTTCATCGGGGCAATCCCTCGGTTCAGCAGCGGAATCTTCCAGAAACTCCGCGTGCTCGGCCGCTGCATCCCGATCACGAACTTGCCGGGTTTCCCGTTCTTTCCCGTCGAATCGGCCACCACGGCGGCCATAACGGCCCCGACAAAGCCCAGCCCCACCACCACCACAATCTCCCGGCCTTCCCGGCGATGCCGGTCGACCAGTTTCCGCAGGCGGGCGAATTCCTTCGCGTAGTCGGCCGCCTCGGGAATCGGGAATCGCTGCCCGGTCGGACTTACGGATACTTCTCGATGAGCCATGTTCCGTTTTCTCCTTTCTCCTTTACTTTCACTGGCATCCCATAGACGCAATCCGACGGGGCATTCTTACACCATCACGCGACAGGTCCGGATTGGCCTGCTGGCACACCTGCTCTTGCGGTATCTGGCGTTCCTGCATTCGTAGGCGCATAGCTTTACGCGCATCTTCTACTTCAGCAGCATCCTCAGCAACACGCCGTCCCACAAGCCCTGCGCTTTTTTCTGAAAGGCGCGCATCTTTTGAATCTGCGCGCGCGTGAACGCATCGTCAGTCGCCGCCGTTCCGCCTCCGGCCGGCGCTGGGCTCAGCTCGGCTTCCACCTCGTCCATCAGGGTCGAGGAGCGCTCCATGCGCTTGCCGGCCAGGTCCTTGATCGCGTTCTTGATGATCCGGCCGAATGCGTCATTTGCCCGGTAGTAGTCCTTCCGGTCGCCCTTGACCCACACCTTGGCCACGGCGCCCCACTGCTCGAGCTGGCGCGCCCCCATGCTCGCGCTCCCCTTGCTGATCCCCAGTTCGCGCGTCAGGTCATTCAGAGATTGCGGCTCCCGACTGAAGTAGAGGCATGCATAAAGCTGCCCCAGCGCCCGTCCGATTCCGAACGACCGGGTCAGGTGCCCTGCCGCCTCGATCATGCGGCTCACGATCTGATCATATTCGGATTTGTTCACGGTGAGTTCACGGCGCCAGGTTCAGGATTCGGGATTCAGTTGGGCCGCTGGCCCGAGATGGGCCGGATGCAACAAGAAACGAGACTCAACATCCAACATTCAACGTCCAACGTCCAAGTGAAGGGGAGTCTCTTCCGTTGAGCGTTGGATGTTGAGTGTTGCATGTTGAGTGTTCGGTGCCCGCGCCTCGGCTCCCTCCACCGCGCGGAGGCGTATCTCGCCATTTTCAATGATTACATAGTGTTCGCCCGGCTCGGTCCACGCTCCGGTGTTCAGATAGCGGACCCCTTCGATCACGCGATCGTCCGCCTCGTGCAGATGGCCGCACACGATCGCCGCGTAGCCGCGCTCCCGCGCGTACGCCGCCATGCCGCGGATCACGTGGCGCTGCAGAAGCCGGTAGAGCCACCCCCATCGCGCCTTGACGTAGGTGGCCACGTCTATCGGCGCGGCCCCAAGAGAAATCTCGAGCTTGTGCATCAGTCGGAACGGCATGTTGAAAAGGAAATTGTGCATGACCTTGTCGAAAGAATGGCCGTGCGTCACGTATATCCCGCGCGTCAGCGTCACATCGGACACAAATCGAATGCTTCCCGGGTCCGGTATCACAAAATCGGCGTCGTTATTGCCGGGAATCCAGGTGACCTCCCGCAGCCGCGCCTCCGCCCGGATTCGATCCAGCGCCTTCATCATGCACGGATCGCGAAACGGAAACCGCCACGCGTCCACAATGTCGCCGTTCAAGATCAGGGCCGCATCCGGCGGGAGCCGGTCCAGGAACGACACGAACCGCTCGACGCGGCAGTGCCGCCCGCCCAGATGCGCGTCGCTGGTGATGATGGTCTTCATCCGCAAACAAAGTTTTGCAAGCAGCTCACGCGTCGTCGTCCTCTGCCGCGGGCCGGACGGGATCTGGGTAAGTCCTGATCACGCGCGCGAGCGCCAGAGCCACGAACGCGGCCAGTAGCCAGACGGTGGCCGGAATCTGCAGGTTGAAGTCGCCCAGCGAATGAAACCCCATGGCCACGGCCGCTAGCAGGCCGGCCAGCAGCGCGGCGTGATCCTCATGGTCCGTTTTGTCCCAGTCGTTGGCCATTCGCGCGAGGCGCTCGCGGCGCAGACCGACCAGAAGAATGGCGAACCATGCGCAGATCGGGATCGCGAAAAGACCGAGCCCAACGGCGCCATATTCCTCGAGGAACTGGACCCAATCGCTGTGCGCTTCGTAGGAGTGAAAGTCGTTGCACGGCAGGCTGGGCCAGATGCCCATATCCCGGTTCCCGTCCGGGCTGGCGGCGAAATGCGGCCAGAGGTTCTGGTGCATGCCCGGTCCGATGCCGACCACGGGACTGCTTTTCCAGGCGCGGATCGCGCCGGCAATCATCATGCCCCGGGAGGTCATATTCGCGCGGGCGATCAGACGGGTCTTGGTCTCGGCCCAGGAATCGCCCCGCACTGCCCCGCCGCCCCAGCCCTCGGCGCTCGTGAAGCGCTCCACGTAAGTCTGCCCGAACTGCCAGAACGCGACCAGCCCGATCGCCAGCGCGGAAAGCAGGCACAACCGGCCGTACCAGCGCTGCGGCGGCGGCCACTGGCCAAAACCCCAGACCGTCACGGCCAGACTCATTGCCAAGATCGTCAGACCGCCACCCCTGGATTTGCTGAGCGCCACGCCGACGAGCCCCACGCCGAGCAGCAGCAGCCCCCCGAGTTTCCAGGGCCAGCCACGTTCGCGCGCCAGCAGGAGACCTGCCGCGCCCGCAATCGCCAGTTCCATGAGCCCGGAAAAATGATCCGGACAAAAATATGAGCCCGTGGCGCGCAGCGTCCCGATCTGGTACTGCGGATAGCCCGGCCTCCACAGCGCCATCGCGTTGCCGGTCGTGAAGTGGTTGACGATACCGTACCCGCCCAGCAGCAGGAGATCGGTCAGCAAGAGGGCGAAAAGCATCCGCTGCTGCCGGCGGTCGAAGCCGCAGATAACCTGCAACCCCAGTAAGTAGGGCGTGAGGTAGCGAAGGAAACTCCGCTCGGCGTCCATGAAGACCGGCGCCTGCTGAAACCGCGCGAACGCGTAGACCAGGAACGGCGCGGCGCTCAGCACGGCCCAGAGAGCCATCCCGGGAAACCGGACCCGATACGCCGGCGCCGACGGTTCGTCCGACACGTCAACCGCCAACCGGCGCGACCAGTCCAGCCTATCGGCGGGCAAGCGTCGCCGGCGTCGCTCAGTTCCCCAGATCAGGCAGCGCAGCCCGAAGAAGGCGGTCGAGAGAAAAAGGAGGACCGCGAAAGGCCAGAACCACCACATCTCCCACGCCCCGAAGAGCCAGGGAGAAATCAGCGCAACGGCGGCGAGCATGACGAACCCGGCCCAGCTCAGGAGAGTATCCAGGAACCTCAAATCACACTCCGTGCCCGCGCATTATGCTGTGACTCACCGAAACGCGACACCGTCGTTCAATTGGTTTTGAACGTAATATGAAACATGCTCGCAGTCAAGCGCGCCGATTCGCGGTCTTTCATGCGACGCCCTGTAGCCACAGCTCGCCGAGGATGGCTCGTCCTACCTGCAATACTATACGAACCAGGGTGGGTCGTCAGACAGGGCGAGGCCTTCCGCATTCGCGGCGCAGCATAGCGCCGCTTCGGCGCGACGACGGCCAGCCGAGCCGTGGCCGCATGCTGTCGCGTGGGGCGCTCGGCAGTTATGCGCATTTGGGTAACAGCCTTGGGGCTTGTCAAAGCCGGACGGAAACGTGTAGATTTTGCGCCATTGTGCTGTTGAGAAGGTTTACCGATGGCATACGAAGTTCTAGCCAGAAAATGGCGTCCTCAGCAGTTTGACGACGTCATCGGACAGGAGCACGTTACCACGACGCTCCGAAACGCGGTCCGATCCAAGCGGCTGGCAAACGCCTATCTCTTCGTGGGGCCCCGCGGCACGGGCAAGACGTCGGTGGCCCGGATTCTGGCCAAGGCGCTGAATTGCCATAAAGGGCCGACCGTGACCCCCTGCGACGCCTGCGACGCTTGCCGCGAGATCGCGGCTGGAACCAGCCTGGACGTCATGGAAATTGACGGCGCCTCCAACAACAGCGTGGACCAGGTGCGGGCCCTTCGCGACACGGTCCAGTATGCGCCGGCCCGCGGGCCGTACAAGATATACATCATTGATGAAGTGCACATGCTCAGCCCGGCGGCCTTCAACGCCCTGCTCAAGACGATCGAGGAGCCGCCGTCTTACGTGCGGTTCATCTTTGCCACCACCGAGCCCCACAAGGTCCTGGCCACGATCGTCTCCCGCTGCCAGCGCTTCGACCTGCGGCGCATCCCGGTGAACCTGATCATCGAGCGCCTGAAACTCATCGCCAAGGCGGAGGCCGTCACGATCAGCGAAGACGCCTTGCTGGCCATCGCCCGCAGCGCGGAGGGCGGCCTGCGCGATGCGGAATCGGCCCTGGACCAACTCATCGCCTTCAAGGGCAAGACGATTGAGGAAGAGGACGCGCTGTCAGTGTTCGGCCTGGTTTCGCGCAGCCTGCTGGAAGAACTGGCCGGCCGAATTCTGCGCGGCGACATTCCGGAACTGATTCGCCGGGTCGCCGAGATTGATCAATCGGGCAAGGACCTGCAGCGGCTCGTGTTCGAGCTCATCGAGCATTTCCGCAACCTCTTGGTGTTCCTGAGCGTGGAGAATGGCGCAGCGATCGAGGATCTGGCGGAGACGCAGGCGGTGGTCCTGGAAAAGCAGGCCGCGCTGACGACCATGGAGCGCGCGCTGCGGATCGTCGGCATTCTGACGGACGTCGAAGAGCGGATGCGCTACGCGCTGTCGCGGCGGACTCTGTTGGAGACCGCGCTCATCCGCTGCGCGCGGGCGGTCAGTGTCGCCACGCTGGAGGAGATTCTCGCGCGCATCAACGAACTGCGCCAGGAATCGAACGGCGGTCCCGCCCCAGCGGAAGAACTCAACCTGGGACTGCGTTCGTCCGGCGCGGACCAGAAGCCCATGACCGAGCCGCCGGTTTCGCCCGCGCCGGGCGGCGCGGCGCGGGCCGAACCGGAATCCGGCAACGCCGACGAACTCGCGAAACTGCGCGAGCACTGGGACGATGTCCTGGCTGCCGCCGGCCGCATAGCAGTCGGCGGCGGCATTCAACATTTGCTCAAAGACGCTCTGCCGCTTCGCGTCGCCGCTGAGAAAGTGGTGATCGCGTTCGAGCCGGAGTTTGCCGGTGAACTCGACAGTTTCAAGGCGCAGCGAAACAGGGTGGCCGTCGAGCATGGTCTGCAGGAGGTCTTGCGCCGCGCGGTCACGGCGGAGTTCGTGGTCCGGTCGCCGGACGGCGAGTCGCCGGCCACCGTCCCCACCAACCCGTCCAAAGGGCAGTCGGCTAAGCAACTGCTGGACGACCCGGCTGTCCGGAAAACGCTGGAGACGTTCAAGGGCAAGATTCTGGACGTGCGCGCCTGACGCGGACCCGGCGTCAGGCCGCCGATGGCGGCGCCCCGCATATTTCACGCGGGAGCGTGAAATATGCGGGGTAAGGCGTTGCGCGGCAACCGCGCGCGCCGGGCCCGGAAGCGGAAAACCGCGGGTTCGATCGCGCGGGCTTGGCCCGCAATCAGAGCGAGGAGAAGACATGAACGTGCTGAAGATGATGCAGCAGGCGGCGACCATGCGCCGCGAGATGCGGGAAATTCAGGCCGAGCTGGAAAAGAAGACCGTCGAGTATTCCGTGAGCGGGGGCCGGGTGAAGGTCGTTGCCCGCGGCGACATGTCCATCGAGAGCATCGCGATTGATCCGCAGTCGGTGGATCCGGCAAACGTGGCGCGCCTGCAGGAGCTGCTGGTGGCCGGGGTGAACGGGGCGCTCAAGGCTGCCAAGAAGAAAGCCGGCGGCGAAATGTCCAAAATGGCCGGCGCCCTGGGGCTTGGGAATCTTATTCAGTAATGAAAAACAAGAAGATTTCGACTGCCCCTTTGTCGCGAGCTTTGTCGATCCGCCTTCGCCAGGAGGCTTCGGCGAGGCGCAGCAAGGCTCGCGACAAAGCTTAGGTTGCGGGCAGCGGCCCGCTTTGCTTTCAGAGGAATCCAGTTTCCAGTTTCCGGCTTCCACGAGTCTTCAGTTTCCGCGAAAGGGAATATGACCGCTTTCGAACGGCTTTTGTCAGCGCTCAGCCGGCTGCCTGGCATCGGCCGCCGCTCGGCGGAGCGCATCGCGGTGCGGCTGGCGCGTGACCGGGACGGGATCATGAAGGAACTCGTCGAGGCGCTGGAGGCGGCCCGGAACAGCCTTTGTGGATGCGGCCTCTGCGGCAGCGTTACACCGCTGGACCGGAATCCATGCCGGCTGTGCTCAGATCCCGGCCGGGACTCCGACGCGCTCTGCGTCGTCGAAGAACCGGACGACATCGCGCTCATCGAGCGGTCGGGCGCCTTTCGCGGGCGGTACCATGCCCTGATGGGCAGAATCTCGCCTATGAAGGGCGAAGGGCCAGCTGACCTTCGGCTTCGGACCCTGGCCCAGCGTCTGGACCGCGAAGGCTTCAAGGAGGTCATCCTGGCCCTGAGCACGGACGTAGAGGGCGATACGACCGCAAGCTTCATCATGGAACTGCTGAAGGGTCGGCCGATCCGGGTGACCCGCCTCGCGTTCGGCCTGCCGGCCGGCAGCGGGATCAAGTATTCCGACCCCTTGACGCTGGCCAAGGCGATCCAGGGGCGACAGCAGGCATAGCCGTGGAAGAAGTGGTCGGTAATCGGTGGTCGGTTGGTGTCGTGAGGGTTACGGATGCCGGACAGTGTCGCAGATCGAGTTCGGAGCGTTCAAGAACGCCTGGCGGCGGCTTGCGCGCGTGCCAACCGCGATCCGGCCGGCGTCCGGATCGTGGCCGTCGCCAAGACGTTCGGGCCCGAGGCGATCGCCGAGGCCCTCGCATGCGGCCTGCGGGTTTTCGGCGAGAGCCGGGTCCAGGAGGCCGGGCACAAGATTCCGCTTTGCCCGGGCGACGCCGAATGGCATATGGTAGGGCATTTGCAGCGCAACAAGGCCAAGGACGCCGTCAGCCTGTTCCGTATGATTCATTCGGTGGATTCGTTGCGGCTGCTGGAAGCGATTGACCGCGCGGCCGAGGCTCAAGGCGTGATGATGCCCGTGTGCATCGAGGTCAACGTTTCCGGGGAAGGCTCCAAGTTCGGCGTGGCGCCCGAAGCCACGCGCGAATTGATCGAGCAAGCGAACCGCTTTATGCGCGCGAGCGTGGTCGGCCTGATGACGATTCCGCCGTTCAGCCGTGAGGCCGAGGACGCCCGCCCATTCTTCCGGCGGCTCCGCGAACTGCGAGATTCGCTCCGCGCGGCGACCGGCACGGCGCTGGACGAGCTGTCCATGGGCATGTCCGACGATTTCGAGGCAGCCGTCGCTGAAGGCGCCACGTGGGTCCGGCTGGGGACCGCGCTTTTCGGCCCGCGCCGCTCCCCGTGGCGGCCCGCCGGCACGGAAACCGGCGACGCATGAGCACGACGGACCGAACCGGAGAACAACGAGTGACCAACGCAAACGACGCGCGACGAATCCTGGGCGCCCTTAAGAACAAAACCGTTCTTGTGGTGGGCGACATCATGCTGGACAAGTACATCTGCGGCAAGGTCCACCGGATTTCGCCCGAGGCCCCAGTGCCGGTGGTGGAAGTCACCGACGAATACTACCGGCTCGGCGGCGCGGCGAACGTTGCGGCCAACATCCAGGCTCTGGCTGACACCGGCGACACCGAATCACAAGGAAGCCTGTTCGTCGGTTTCCACGCCGGAGTTTTACCTAAAGGAAGACCGCGCCACGTTCGAGAAGCTGGACCGGCTGGGAGCGCAGGTCCAGCGCAAATGGAACTGCGATTACCTCATGATCACGCTGGGCGCCCACGGAATGTGCCTTTTGAGCCGGAGCCATCCGCCCCGGCATTTGCCTACCAAGGCGAAGGAAGTATTCGACGTCACGGGCGCCGGCGACACTGTGATTGCGGCGGCCATGCTGGGGCTCCTGGCCGGAGCAAGCTACTACGAGTTCGCGTCGCTGGCAAACCACGCGGCAGGCGTCGTCGTGGGCAAGCTGGGCACTGCCACCTGCTCGCCGGAGGAACTGCTGGAATCCATGGGACAGAGGAGAGAAACAGGATGAAGGTCGGTTCATGTGTTCAAAGATTTCCGCATCTTCCCGACTTCATGACCCACCGCCCGACCATTCTCCTCCACGTTTGTTGCGCACCCTGCGCGACGGCGCCGATCGAGCGCTTACGGGCCGAGTTTGATGTCTCGCTTTTCTTCTCGAACTCAAACGTGTGGCCGCCGGAGGAATACGACGGGCGCCTCGCGGCCGCCCGTGGGCTGGCCGCGCGACTCGGGCTCCCCCTCACTGCCGACGCCTACGACCATACCGGTTGGCTGGCACACATCCGCGGCCTGGAGCAGGAACCGGAAGAGGGGAAACGCTGTGAGAAGTGCTTCGAGTTCAACCTTGCCCGCGCCGCGGCCCACGCCAGGGAGCATGGGTTCGGCCTGTTCACCACGACGCTGACAGTGAGCCCGCGCAAGCGCTCGGCCGTGATTTTCCGGATCGGCAAGGCCCAGGGACCGTTCCTGAAATATGACTTCAAGAAACAGGGAGGCTTCCAGCGCAACGCGGTGTTGAGCCGCCTCTACGGCCTCTACCGGCAGGACTACTGTGGCTGTGAATTCAGCGATTGTTCACGGTCTTCCAGGCTTTCTCGACCGCTTGAAGGTCCGGCGCGCTGATGATGGCGTAGCAGCCGCAGTGATCGTTCGCGCAGGTGCAGCCGGTGGCGTACACGTAATTGACGTTCACCCTGGCTGCGGCCAGCTTCGAGACAACGTCGGACAGCGCGCCCGGCTTGTTGCGAAGCGTCAGCAATGCGACGTCCTGGACCGTGAACGGCACCCCGATGCCGGATAGAACCTTCCGCATGGCATCCGCATGATCCACGACCACCTGGACCAGGCCGACGTCGGTGCTCTCGGAGACCGAGATGCCGTCAATGTTGATTTTCTTCGCGGCCAGCTTCCCGGTGATGGCCGCCAGCGCGCCGGGTTTGTTCTCCACGTAGAGCGTGAACTGTGTCTTGATCATTGTATGGCCTCCGTCCGAGTATCCGCTGTTTTCTGATGAGCAGCATAACGAGCTTGCCGGAAAAACGCAAAGGAATTGTAACATGTGGAGAACTCAGTAGTTCCTAAAGCTGGCGGGATAGCGTGCGGAGAGGGGCGCACGTAGAGGCTGTTCTGGCCGGTTTTTGCGCCTATGGCATCCCCTTGAGCAAATTCGCATTCGCCTGGTTTCTTTTTTGTTGCGCTAATCTGATATATTATGATATATCATACGGCCAATCGAGCAACACAAGGAGGTCGGCAATGAAACATCGCAGAGGATTGTCCGCCGCCGATCGTGCCGCCCGCAGCCAGTTGCGCAAGCTGCTGGATCAGGCTGACGGCATGGTTCACGGTTCATTCATTCAGATGGCGCGACGCTGCGGGAACCCCAACTGTCGCTGCGCCAGGGAGGATCAGAAGCATCTATCCTGGTATCTTGGCATCACTCAGAAGTGCAAGACGCGGATGAAACATATCGCCAAACATCGGGAAGGAATGGTTCACCGTTGGATCAAGGCCTATCAAGAGGCCCGATCGTTACTGGACCAGATCAGTCAGGAAGCGTGGAAACGTCTCGCCAAGGAGCAGCATCTTGCTTTCCAGGGCGCTTGCATATGGGCAGAAGATATTCAAGCTGAATCGGGAACTTGCCGGCCTCAGCGATCAGCGCCAGAAGCCGGAAATCCCCGCTTTGGTCTTCCATAAGGCGTTCTTGATGCTTTGGCTTTGTCGGCTCCCAAGTTTCCTGGCACTGGAACAAGCCGGACGCAAGGGGGCCGGACGAGGCTTCCTGCGCCATGCAATGCCCAGCGCGGATCAACTAGCCACCTGAATCTTGCACGTCTTTTCCATGCATCGCCCTCAGTGCCGCTCTGTGCG